>CAZMRX010000274.1:0-7254 GCA_964568755.1 uncultured Acidobacteriota bacterium
GCATCTCGGGCCCGAGGTGCACGCGCGCGACGTCCTTGACGAGGATCGGGGTCCCGTCCGGCTTGGCGCCGAGGCTCACCTGCTCGACGTCGGCGACGCTTTGGATGTAGCCCCGGCCCCGCACCATGTATTCGCGGCCGGTCCACTCGACGACGCGGCCGCCCACGTCGCTGTTGCTCTTGCGGACGTTGTCCACCACCCTGTCGAGCGGGATGTCGTAGGAGAGGAGCGCGTTGGGGTCGATCTCGATCTGGTACTGCTTCACGTAGCCGCCGACGGGAGCCACCTCGGCGACGCCGCGGACGGAGCGCAGCCAGTACTGGACGTACCAGTCGTTGAGGGTGCGGAGCCGGGCGAGGTCGTGCTTGCCGCTCTTGTCGACGAGGGCGTACTCGAAGCCCCAGCCCACGCCGGTGGCGTCGGGGCCCAGGACCGGCTGCACCCCGGCGGGCAGGCGGCCCTGCAGGCCGTTCAGGTACTCGAGCACGCGGCTGCGGGCCCAGTAGGGATCGGTCCCGTCCTCGAAGATGACGTAGACGAAACCCACGTCGAAGTACGAGAACCCGCGGACCACCTTCACCTTGGGCGCCGAGATCAGGGCGGTGACGATCGGGTAGACGACCTGGTCCTCGACCAGCGTCGGGCTGCGTCCCTCCCAGTTGGCGGAGACGATGACCTGGACGTCCGAGAGGTCCGGGATCGCGTCGATCGGCGTGGCGCGGATCGCCCAGATGCCGCCGCCCACGATGGCGACGATGAGCAGGACGACGATGAAGGCGTTCCTGGCGCTGAAGGCGATGAGCTTCTCGATCACAGCCGCCCCCTCACTTCTCGTGGCCCGAATGGCCGGGCGTGGAGGCAGGTGATGGCGCCGTCGGGGCCGGCTTCTTGCCCGCGCCCTTCGCGCCGCCCGACATGTCCATGCCGGGCATGCCGATCATCGACTGCATGGCCGCCTGGAGGTTCGTCTCGGAGTCGATCAGGAACTGCGACGAGGAGACGACCTTGTCGCCCTCCTTCAGGCCGCCGAGCAGCGGATAGAAATCGTCGCTCGGCGGACCGACCTGGATTTCCTTCGGCGCGAAGTAGCCGTTCGGATGAGCCACGAGCGCGTAGCGCTTCTCGCCGTTGTCGATCACCGCTTCCTTGGGGATGGCCAGCCGGCGCCCGCCCTCGGTGCGGATCACGACCGTCACGTACGTCTCGGGCTTGAACGTCTGGCCCGGGTTCGGGAACTCGGCGCGGATGCGCACCCTTCGGGTCTGGGGATCGATCTCGGGGGAGATGAACGTGATCCTGCCCTTGAGCAGACGCTTGGCCTGTCCGTAAGGGAACTCGATCTCCGCTTCTTGTCCGAGCTTGATGAGCGGCAGCTCGTATTCGAAGACCGCGCCGAAGGCCCAGATCGTCGAGAGGTCGGCGATCTTGAAGGTCGACATCTCGGGCGTGACGTACTGGCCCGGGAAGGCGTTGCGCTCGAGGACGATCCCGTTGAACGGGGAATGGAGCATCAGGGTGCGCCGGACCTTGCCGCTCTCCTCCAGCTCCTTGATGTGCTCCTCGGGGATGTCCCACAGCCTGAGCCGGTCCCTCGCCGCGGCCAGGAGGCTCTCGGCGGCCCCGCGGGTGGCGGAGATCGGGCTCTTCTCGAGCTGCGCCTTGTTGCGCAGCGCCAGCAGGTACTCCGTCTGGGTCGACACCAGCTCCGGGCTGTAGACGGTGAGCAGCGGCTCGTCGCGTCGGACGTCCTTGCCGATGTAGTCGACGTAGACCTTCTCGACCCAGCCGGAGATCTTGGTGTGGATCTGGGCCACACGCGTCTCGTCGTAGGCGAGCGTGCCCACCGTGCGCACCGTGGTGCCCAGCTCGCGCGGCTCGACGATGGCGGTCCGGACGCCGATGAGCTGCTGCCGCGCGGGTGAGACATAGACGGTCTCGCCGCCCGCCTCCGTCGGGTGGCCGCCGGAGGCCCCTTCCATCCCAGCCATCCCGGCGTGCCCCTGTGCTGCGTCCGGTGCAGGCGCGGTTGACGCGGGCTCGGCCGCTTGCGGCCCTCGCAGGAAGAACGCCGTGGCGCCCACGCCCACGGCGAGCGAGACCAGGGCGACGAGCGCCAGCGGAAGCCAGGGACGCCGCGGACCACCGGGGTCCGGTCCCGTCCCTCCACCCTCGAGCCCCAGCGATCGATCCTGCTCAGTCATCATCCCCTCCCTCACCGATTCCCCATGCCGCCGGAGCCGCTCGGCGACGCGGCCCCGCCGCCCGCGCCGGCCATGCTCAGGCTGCTTCCGCCCACGGCCCCCATGCCGCCCGCGCCGCCCGAGGCCATCGCGGAGGTGGCCTCCAAGCTCGCCTCCTCCAGGCTCGCGAGCGTCTGCTCGTGGTTGGCGAGCAGGCGCAGGTGGGTCGCGCGGTCGTTGTAGAGCGTTGTGAGCGCCTCGAGAACGGCGATGAACGGGATCTTGCCGGTCTGGTAGTTGGCGAGGGCCGCCTCGACCGACATGCGGTCCTGGGGCACGATGCCTTCGCCGTAAAGCGTCGCGATCCGCTCCGTCGTCTTGAGCTGGGTCAGCCGCTCCTGGGTCCGGAAGCGGAGCTGCAGCCGGACCGACTCGATCGCGCTCTGCCTGGAGAGAAGCTGTGCCTCCGCCTCGGCCTGGCCGGCCCGAAGCCTCTTCCGGTAGAACGGGACCGAGATGCCGATCCCGGCCTGCCACATGGGGTCGAGGCCGCCGCGGTTCATGTAGGCGGTCTGCACGCTGAAGTCGGGCTTGAACTCCTTCTTGGCGAGGTTCAGGGCGAGCGCGGCCCTCTCGATGCCGAGACCCGCGGCTCTCACCTCGGGGCTGATGGCGGCTGCCCACTGGACGAGCTGGTCCAGGCCGGCCGCGACGGGCCGCAGCGCCAGCCGGGCCGGCGACTCCAGGGGCTCGGTCGCGGGCCGGTCGAGGAGCCGGTTCAGCTCGGCGAGGCGGATCTCGGCCTCGGCTTCCTGCTCGGCGAGGAGCTGCTCGATCCGCGTGACCTCGACCTGGACGCGGAGCACGTCCTGCTGCGCGCCCTGGCCCACGGCATACCGCGCGCGCGCGACGCCCTCGATCTGCTTCCAGATCTCCGCCTGGTCGTGGATGAGGTCGAGCAGGTGGCGGCTGAGCAGGAGGCCGTAGTAGGCGCGCTTGACCGCGGCCGTGATGCTGCGGCCCACGCGCTCGGCCTGCTGCTCCACCTGCCCGGCCTCGCGGGTCGCGACCTCGCCGCGCAGCCCACGCTTGCCGAAGTACGGCAGCTCCTGGCTCGCCATGAAGCTGAGCGTGGTCATCTCCTGCGTGCCCAGGCTCGGCGACCAGCCGTCGTTCGTGTACTCCACGGAGAGCATCGGGTTCGGCAGCGAGCGGGCCTGGGCTGGCCGCTCCGCCGCGGCCGCGGCCGCCTGCCGCGCGGCCGCGACGTCGGGGTTCTTCGAGAGCGCCCCCTCGATCAGCGAGGCGAGCAGCGGGTCCTCCACCGGGACCGGCCATGGAGCCTGCGCCCGCGCGCGGGCGGACATGAGGACGAGCGGTACGGCGACGGCGACGACGAGCAGCCTGCGAGCGACGGACACCAGAGCACCTCCGCAAATCGAAACCGAACCACCGGACCCTCCGAGCCTCGTGCCCGAGCGGGCGAGCGAGGACCTCGTGCAGGTCGAGACCGCGCGGGCGCTAGAGGCCCGCGGTCGCTCGGATCAGATGCGGAGGACGGTCGTGCGGGGAGGTGACGAAGAAGGCGACCGCCGGGCGGCGGCGCTGACACTGGCTGGCGTCGCCGGGGCATCCGCGGCGAGATGGGTCGCTGTCACGGCGGCCGACGCGTGCCGTACGCCATCGCGGTCGTCGACCTTGATGGCCACGGCGGCTGCCGTCGTCTGCGACACGCAGCACGCCGTGGAGGACGCCTGGACGGAGGGTTGCGTCCCGGGGGCGCCGTGATGATGACTCCCCGACCGGGGGCAACAGCCCTGGGGCTCGCAGGCCGCGTCCGGCTGGGGCGCACACAGGCACTGGCCGACGCCGTTCAGTCCGAGACCGAGAGCGAGGACTGCGGCGGCCCATCGCCGGCGGGGACGCTCGCCGGGCAAGAGGGAGGTCAGCCCCGCCGCCAGTACCGCCATGTTTCTGCCGAAAGACATCAGGTATCCCACGCTCCAGCCCAGCAAGGTGCGTGCCGGTCGGCTGGGGAGAACGCAGGGAGGGTCGTTCGCTGGCAGCCTAGGCTCTCGTGCATCGAAAGCAACAGTCTGGTCGCGCAAGCACTGCGCTGCGTGACGACTCGACCGCCGATCTTGCGGGGCTGGGCACCCGCCGCGCGAGTTCGATCGCTTGCCGAAATGCCGCGAGCCGTCCTCGAGGTATCGAGCTTGCAGCACACAGCGGGTCAGCGGGGCGCGCAAGGGGAGTTGTGTCACATGAACGAGACACGCGGTCGAACGGGCATCGGCTCACGGCACGGGCGAGCCAGCATACGCGCGCGCATGCGTCTCTGGATCGCGGTCGTCTCGACGGCGACGCTCGTGGCCTTCACCGCGGCGGCGTTCATCGAAGAGACTCGGCAGCTCCTCCGGATCGAGTCGGCGCACGCTGCGGCGCTGCTCGAACACCTCGCGCGGATGCCCGAGTTCCGGGAGGATGCCGGCGTGGCGCAGGCGCGTCTCGCTCTGCTGAGCGGCTCGCTGCGCGACGCGGGCGGAACGCTCGAGCTCGCTGCGCCGGCCGAGCGAAGCTCGTGGACCGTGCTCGCACAGCGCCGGCTGGAACTCCGCGGCGCGGACCTGGAGCTGCGCTACCGCGCCGATCCGGCGCGCCTTGCTCGGTTTGCCCGTCGCGCCCTCCTGATTCACTCGCTGCATGGCCTCGTGGCATTGGCGGCGCTGCTCCTCGCGACGGAGTGGGTCTTGCGCCGGAACCTGCTGCTGCCGCTGCACGCCCTCACGCACCAGGTCGGGCTGATGCGCGACGGGCGCGGCTGGACTCCGAAGCTCCCGCAGACCGACCAGGAGTTGGGCGAGCTGTCGGAGGCGCTGCTCGAGCTCGGCCCGGGTCTCGAGCGCCAGGTTCGCGAGTGGATCGAGGCCGAACGCCGGAGCGCCGTCGCGCTCTCGCTCGGGCGCGTCGAGCGTGGGCTGCGGGAAGTGCGCGGCCGGGTCCTCGACCTGCTCGCGGAGCTGGAGGGCGCGGGGTTGCTGGCGCCGAGGGATCGCGAGCGGCGGATCCGCTCGCTCGCGCGCGAGGTGGACGGCATCCCGGCGATCATCGAGGACGAGGCGCGGCGCGTTCTGGCGTTTCCCGCGAACCCGCATCCGCGGGCCGCCACGCCCGCGCCCATCGGATGAGCGCGCAGTGGACTTGTGACGCTGCAGGGACACGCAGCCGCGAGCTGTCTCATCCGCGTGACACGCCGACGCGGCCATCCCCGAGCTTTCGGCTCAGGCCAGGTGATCCATCCGCTGCATGCCGGAGACCCCCGGCTCCGCCGGCTCCCCGGAATCGAATCGGGAGACGCCGGCTGGCACGTTCGCTGCTGTAGCACGACGGCGGAGCCGTGCGTCACCGGCCCGCGGAGGTCTCGATGAGGTTGTCCATTCGAATCATCGCCGGCTGCGTCATGCTGCCATCTCTGGCTGTCGCCCAGGAAAAGGGAACCGGCTCCAGGACGGACAGGACCGCGGTCTTCATGCAGGCCGGCTACGCCTCGGGCCTGACGGACATGGGCGGCGCGGCCCTCGGAGGCCTGCTCGTGCAGGACCTGAGCTCGCGGTTGTCCCTCGAGGCGGCCGCGTCGTACGTCGGCCACGGCATGGGTGCGAGCGGCCTGACCGCGTCGGCCGCGCTGCTCGTGCACCTTCGCCCCACCGGCGAGAAGGCGGTGCCCTACCTCGTCGCCGGCGGCGGCCTCTATCGGGCTTCCTTCGACATGGGGAATGGACGCTACAGCGGCCCGATGAACATGGGCGGCTCGATGATGAGCGGCCCCGGGATGATGGGGTCGGGATCCGGATGGGACGGCTCGGCGTGGACCTACGGGCAGATGCCCCACTTCTACGGCCGCCGAATCGCGAGCGGGACGGACACCACAGCGCCCTACTCAGGCGGCCGCTCGTTCACCGATCCCGCGATCAGCCTCGGTGCGGGCATCCGCATCGACCTGGGATCGCGGCTCGATCTCAGGCCCGACGCGCGTGCGCTCCTGGTCGTCTCGGGAGGGGACACGAGCACCGTGGGGGTCTTCTCAGTGAGCTTTGGCTACCGTTTCTGATTGGGAGCGCTGTGACATGACTCGGATGAAGATCCTGAAGGCCGCAGTGGTGGCGCTGCCGCTGCTCGCGGCGGGGTGTGGCGGCGGAAGCGACATGATGACGGGCCCGGGCGGGTTGCCCGGAGCGGGAACGATGCTGCTCTCCGTTTCGCCCATGGGCGGTGCCATCGGCGTGCCGACGAACGCACCGATGGTGCTTCGCTTCTCGGGACAGATGGGCTCCGGCATGGAGCCGTACGTCGACCTGCACCTGGGTGGCCTCGACGGACCGGCGCTGGCGATGCGCTGTGATTTCTCGGCGGATCGCAGCACCCTCAGCTGCACGCCGATCGCTCCGCTCGCCAGCCGGACGAGCTACACGCTCCACGTCGGCGGCGGCATGAGGGACTCGGCCGGAGCGTTCGTGGACATGGGCCAGTGGGGCGCGGCGATGGGCGGGCAGTGGATCATGGGCGGCGGCGGCATGATGGGGCCGTCGCACGCCGGGAGCCAGTGGGGAATGATGGGCGGCAACTGGCAGGGGTCGAACGGCAGCTACGGGATGGCGTTCCCGTTCACGACCGGCTGAGGCGAAGGTGATGGCGCTCGAGCGCCCGCGCGAAGCAACCAGGACGCTGCTCTTTTCGGCCGCCGTTGCCGTTCTCGCTTCGGCGCCGTGCGCGTCGGCCATCGAAGGGGCGTCTTCCTCGACCGGCGAGCGGACCGCCGGCTACGTGCAGGCGGGGTTCTCCACCGCTTCACCGCACATGAGTGGCGCGGCCTTCGGGGGCTCTCTGCTCCTCCACGCGGGCCGCCGCCTGGCCGTCGAGGCGGCGGGCGCGTTCGCAGACCGCGGGGCGGGCGCCTCGGCGGCGAGCCTGTCCGCGAGCGCGGTCCTCCATCTCGTCTCGCGTGAGGATAAGGCCGTGCCGTATCTGGTGGCGGGCGGCGGGTTCTACCACGCCTCGTTCGACACGCGCAGCG
>CAZMRX010000275.1:0-266 GCA_964568755.1 uncultured Acidobacteriota bacterium
CGGGCTTCCCGGATGCCTGCTCGGGCGACATGTATGCCGGCGTGCCGAGGATCAGCCCGGCTGCGGTGCCGGTGTGCGCGAGCGTGGGCGACTGCGAGAGGTCGGCCGAGGAGGACGTGCCGGAAGCGTCGCCGGCCCAGGCCTTCGCGAGGCCGAAGTCGAGCACCTTCACCTTGCCGTCCGGGGTCACCTTGATGTTGGCGGGCTTGAGGTCGCGGTGGACGATGCCCTTCTCGTGCGCTTCCTCGAGCGCCTCGGCCACCTGC
>CAZMRX010000275.1:276-7251 GCA_964568755.1 uncultured Acidobacteriota bacterium
GCGGCGAGGTCCTCTCCCTCCACCAGCTCCATCACCAGGACGTGTGCGACCGTCCCGCCCTCGAGCGTCGCGCGCTCGAAGCCGTAGACCTGGGCGATCCCGGGATGGTTGAGCGAGGCCAGCAGCTTCGCCTCCCGCTCGAAGCGGGCGAGCCGATCGGGATCCGACGCGAAGGCCTCGGGCAGGAGCTTGAGCGCTATGTCGCGGCCGAGCTTCGTGTCGGTCGCGCGGTACACTTCACCCATCCCGCCGGCGCCGAGTGGCGCGGTGATCCGGTAGTGCGCGAGCGTCTGGCCGATCAGGATCGGAGCTTCCTCGTTCCGGTAGCGAGAGGTGCGATGGACGTTTCGGGCAAGAGGCAGCCGATTGTACTCCGCGGCCGGCTGCCCGGCGGTGAAGCGCCATGAGCCGAGCGCGCCCGGCGACCTACGACGAAGTTGTCCCGAGGTGAGGCCGCTCGGGGCCTGGGGCAGCCTCAGGCCAGTCGCTTGATCACATAGCCCAGCACGCCGACGGACAGGGCCATCCAGGCGACTCCCCAAACGACCGCCGGAATGCCGGTGAGCGCGGCGAGCGCGGCGGCGTCGCTCTGGTTCGAGTGGCGGAGCAGCACGTCCGAGGCGATGTCCCACACCGCGTAGAGCGCGCTCGTCGCGCCGATCGCCGCGAGCAGGACCTCGGACACGGCCGGCCGGAGCTTCGCGGCGACGGCCAGGAGCGCGCTGCCGGCCAGGAGGCCGTACGCGAAGCCGAAGAGCGTGCGTACGTAGAGGAGCGTCGCCGCGAGCGTGAAGGCTCCGATCGCGGCGATCGCGCTGCGGGAGCGGGTGCGTCGCTCGCCCAGCACGAGGAACGTGGCGCCCCAGAACAGGCTGCCGAGGTAGCCCGCGTTCAGGATCAGGAACGGCCACCCGCCGCGGGTGCGGCAGACGCCGCCCTCGTCGACGCTCAAGCCGATCGACTCGATCGCGCCGCCGGTCAGGACCGCCGCGAGCCCGTGGGAGATCTCGTGCAGGAACACGACGAAGATCCGGAACGGGTAGACGGCGAAGCTGTCCCAGAGCACGAGCACGGCCGCCGCGATGGCGAGCGGCAGCAGCAGGCGGCGGGGCTGGGCCACGCGAAGCTCCTACTTCTCGGCCGAGACGCCCTGCTCCTGCATCCACTTCGTGACGTCGCGCATCCGGGCGCGAAACAGGTGAGGCGGCTCGAACGGCACGGGACCGGCCGCCTTGGCCGCCGCGAGCACCTCGGCGGCCTCCTTCGGCAGGCCGTTGTCGCCGTAGTGGCTCACGCTCTCGGCCGCGAGCCGAGCGCGCACCACCAGAACAGAGTAGTTGCGCCCGTTCAGGAAGACGTAGCCGAGCGTGCGGCCGAACGGGTCGAGCGTGGCGGAGCGGAGCAGCTCGACCTCGGTCGCGGTCGCAAACGCGCCCTTGGCGAAGGCGCGGGCCTCCGGACCGAAATCCTGGGCGTAGGGCAGGTTGTGCTCGAGGTGGCGCGTCTCGGGTGTGTCGATGCCCAGGATCCGGACGGTCTCGAGGTCGTCCCTGGACCAACGGATCTCCACGGTATCGCCGTCGTCCATGAGGATCTTCGCCGGGTCGACCGGCACCCGGATCCCCTGAGGCCGGGTCTGGGGTTTCGGTGCGGTGCGCGGTTCGTTGGCTCGGGCCGTGGCTGCGGGGGCTGTCTGGCCGGCGGCGGGGGCCTGGCCGGCGACAGGGGCGGGGGCCGGAAGGCCCAGGAGCAGGGCGGCGACCATCATGCAGAAGCGACGGGACATCGGACGTCCTCCTTCGTTGAAGGCCCGATCCTCTCATGCTTCGACGTGAGCAACCTTCATGGGTGCAATGACATGGAGTACTGGCCGCAGCCCTCTTTGGCCTATGAAACGCCCCCGCGGCTGCGCTAGCATGATTGTGCTGTGACGGGCCCAGGCCCGGGTTCCACCCAGGAAACCCCCAAAGACGTTCTGCTCCCCGCGACACCGAGTCGTCGCGAGGCGGGCCCCGCCTAGAGCTCCATGCTAGAACGCCGCGTCGCCGTCGTTGCAGGATGCCGCACGCCCTTCTTGCGCTCGGGGACCGCTTTTCGCGACCTGAACGCGGTCGAGCTGGGCAAGGCCTGTGTCCGGGAGCTGCTCGAGCGGACCGAGGTCGATCCGGGCTCGGTGGGTGCGGTGGCCATGGGCCAGGTGGTCCCGTCGGTGAGAGCCCCGAACCTGGCCCGCGAGGTGGGGCTCGGGGTGGGTCTCCCCAAGGAAGTGCCGGCCCACACCGTGAACCGGGCCTGTGCCTCGGCCAGCCAGGCGATCGCCGACGTGGCCGTCGAGATCGCGCGCGGGCACATCGACGCGGGCATCGCCGGGGGGGCGGAATGCCTGTCCGACGTCCCGATCCCGCTCAGCCGCCGCCTGGCGCGGGCGCTCGTCGAGGCCCAGCGGGCCAAATCGCTGGGGGCGCGTTTCGGGGTCCTCGCGAAGCTGCGGCCTCGCGACCTGGTGCCCGAGTGGCCGGCGGTCGCCGAGCCGTCGACCGGTCTCACGATGGGCCAGTCGGCCGAGAAGATGGCCAAGGAGAACGGCATCACGCGCGAGGAGCAGGACCTTATCGCGCTCGCCTCCCACCGCAACGGCTGGGCGGCGACCGAGGACGGCCGCCTGCCGCAGGAGACGTGCGCCGTCTTCGTGCCGCCCCGCTACGAGCCGGTGAGCGCCGACAACCTCCTGCGCCGCGACACATCGCTCGAGGCGCTTGCCGCGCTGCCCCCGGCCTTTGACAAGCGTTACGGGAGCGTGACCGCGGGCAACTCGTCGGCGCTCACCGATGGGGCCGCGGCCGTGCTGCTGATGGCCGAGGAGAAGGCCCGCGCCGAGGGCCGCGAGCCGCTCGCCTTGATCCGCTCCTGGGCCGTGGCCGCTGTGGACCCCGGCGGGCAGCTGCTGATGGGACCGGCACTCGCCGTGCCGAAGGCGCTCGAGCGGGCCGGCATCGAGCTCTCGGACGTCGACCTGATCGAGATGCACGAGGCCTTCGCGGCCCAGGTCGCCTCCAACATCCAGGCGCTCGAGTCGGAGACGTGGGCCCGCGAGAAGCTGGGCCGCTCGAAGCCGGTCGGGAAGGTGGACCGGGACCGCCTGAACGTCTGCGGCGGCTCGATCGCGCTCGGCCACCCCTTCGGGGCGACCGGCGCCCGGCTCGTGACCACGCTGGCCAACGAGATGAAGCGGCGCGGAGCGAAGCTCGGCCTCGTGTCGGTGTGCGCCCAGGGCGGGATGGGCTTCGCTATGGTGCTCGAGCGATGAGCGGCGCCTTCGCCTGCGAGCGCGGCCAGGACGGCGTGCTGGTGATGACGCTCGACGTCCCGGGCGAGAAGGTCAATACACTCGGCCGCGAGCGCATCGCCGAGTTCGAGACGCTGCTCGACGAGCTGGAGCGCGACCCCGCCCTGCGCGCGGCCGTGATCCGCAGCGGCAAGCGCGACAACTTCATCGCCGGCGCCGACATCACGGACTTCACGCGCATCCGCTCGGCCGAGGAGGGCGAGGCGCTCTCGCGCGCCGCCCACGCGATCCTCGGCCGTGTCGAGTCCTGCCGCGTGCCCGTGGTGGCCGCCATCCACGGCAGCTGCCTCGGGATCGGGACGGAGCTTTCGCTCGCGTGCCGCTACCGAGTGGCCTCGGACGACCCGAGGACGACGATCGGCCTGCCCGAGGTGATGCTCGGGATCGTGCCCGGCGCGGGCGGGACGCAGCGCCTGCCGCGGCTGGTGGGCCTCGCCAGCGGGCTCGACCTGATCCTGACGGGCCGCGCGCTCAAGCCGTCGCGGGCGCTGCGAGCCGGGCTCGTCGACGAGCTGTGCGCCGCGCCGGTGTTGCTCGAGGTGGCGCGCCGCCAGGCACTGGCCCTCGCGGAAGGACGATTGCGGCCGGAGCGTCCGGGCATCAAGCTGCAGGAGCGCGTGGCGCGCCCGCTGATCTTCTGGAAGGCCCGAAGCTCGGTCCTGGCCAAGACCGGAGGGCACTACCCGGCGCCGCTCGCCGCGATCGACGTCGTCAAGGCCGGCACCGGAGCGACCCTCGCCGAGGGCCTGGCGCTGGAGGCCCGTGAGTTCGGGCGGCTATCGGTCACGGAAGCCTCGCGGGCGCTCGTCTCGCTCTTCTTCGCCACCCAGGAGATCAAGAAGGACATCGGCGTGCCGGAGGGCACAAAGGCGGCCGATGTCGGAAAGCTGGGCGTGCTGGGCGCGGGCCTGATGGGCGCGGGGATCGCGTGCGTGGCCGCCGAGGCCGGCGTGTCCGTGAGGATCAAGGACGCCTCGCTCGAAGCGCTGTCGCGGGGCCTGGGGCAGGTGCGGGGAGTCTTCGAGGAGCGGCGCAAGCGCCGCAGCCTGACCGCGCGGGAGGTCGGCCAGCGCATGGACCGGATCTCGCCGAGCCTCGACCTGCGGGGCTTCGCCCGCGCGGATCTCGTGGTCGAAGCGGTGTTCGAGGACCTGGGGCTCAAGCGGCGCGTGCTGGCCGAGGTCGAGGCGGTGGTGGGGGAGTCGTGCGTCGTCGCCAGCAACACGTCCTCGATCCCGATCGGCGAGATCGCGCGCGGCTGCCGGCGGCCGGGCCGCGTGCTCGGGATGCACTTCTTCTCGCCCGTGCACAAGATGCCGCTGCTCGAGATCGTGATCACGCCGGAGACCGAGCCGTTCGCCGTCGCCAGCGCGGCCGCGTTCGGGCGGCGCGTGGGCAAGCACGTGATCGTGGTGCGGGACGGTCCGGGCTTCTACACCAGCCGGGCGCTGGCGGCCTACATGAACGAGGCCACGCGCGTCCTGGAAGAAGGCGCCGCCGTCGACGCGCTCGACGCCGCCATGGTTCGCTTCGGGTTCCCCGTCGGCCCGTGCGCGCTGCTCGACGAGGGCGGCATCGACGTCGCGGCGCGAGTGGCCGGCGTGATGCAGCGGGCCTTCGGAGAGCGCATGACTCCGCCGGCTTCGATGGCGGCGCTGGTCGGCGACGGACGCAAGGGGCGCAAGGCCGGGCGCGGGTTCTACATCTACGACGGGCGCGAGAAGCGCGTCGACGAGTCGGTTTACGCGTTGCTGCCATCGGGGGCGTCACGCCGCCCGCTGGACGAGCACCGGGCGCAGCAGCGCCTGGTCTTCGCGTTCCTGAACGAGGTGGTCCGCTGCCTGCAGGAAGGCATCCTGCGCTCGCCCCGCGACGGGGACGTGGGCGCGGTGTTCGGGCTGGGCTTCCCGCCCTTCCTGGGCGGGCCGTTCCGCTACCTCGACCGGCTGGGGGCGCGCTTGGCCCTCGAGACGATGGAGACGCTGCGCTTCGAGCCGGCGCCGCTGCTCGTGGACCTGGCCCGGGAGGGCCGCACCTTTCATGCCGCATGACACCGGGCGTCGCGTGAGCGGGCCGTCGCCGAGGCGCTGCTCGTGAGCCGGAACGGCCGCGTGCTGAAGCCGCCCCGCACCGCCGGACCGTCCGTGGTGCGCCGCCGTTTCGTCGGGCTGCTCGGCAAGCGGCGGACGCTCGAGATCATGCCGGTGCTGACGCAGGCCCACGCCGCGTACCTGGGCCTGAAGCGCAGCGCCAAGGCGATCAAGGGCCGCGGGGCGAACATCTTCACGCAGTGGGTGGGAGACCCCGACGCGCTCGGCAGCGCCGTGCTGCTGAGCGCGATCCTGCGCCAGCTGGGCGCCGAGGAGGTGCGGATCCTGACGGGCAGCCTCGGCCACCCCCAGAACCGCAACCTGGTCGAGCGCTGCGGTCTCGAACTGCTCGACCCGAACAAGGACCGGCTGCGGCGCGGCCTGCACTGCATGGTCGACACCTCGCCCCCGCTCGGGATGCTCTCGACCACCGGCGTCGATCCCGTCACCGACTACTTCTTCGTAGCCGACCACCACGCCGACCCGGCCGAGGTGGAGGAGAACTGCCGGGCCAAGGGCGTGAGGCGCGTGCGGCTGCCGTTCGTCGGCCTCGCCGTGGGCTCCACATCCGCGTTCATGGCGCTGCTCGCCGAGATGTTCGACGCGCTCGACCGGCTGACGCCGGCCGAGAAGGCCGCGGCCGCGCTCGGCATCTACACCGACACCAGCGCGCTGCTGCACGGCTCGACGCCGCTCGACTTCAAGATGTTCGAGGTGCTCACGCGCTCGGAGGAGACCCAGGACATCCTCGACGAGCTGCGCGACTACCGCGTGCCGCCGGAGTGGTACGCCTACCGGGCCGCCGCCTTCCGCAACCAGGAGGTGACGGGCGCGGTCCGCGTGGCGCCCGTTGGCTTCGTGCGCGACGCCCACCGCGACGTGATCGCCGAGATCGCCACCGAGCTGCTGCGCATCGAAAAGACGTCGATCGCGATCGCGATCGGGGTCACCACGCGCGGCGTCGAGGTGTCGGTGCGCGCCGACAGCCGGCTGCTCGGCACCGACCAGGAACGGATCGTGCGGGTGATCGACTACCTGCTCGAGTCCGCGTTCCCGGGCGTGTCGGGCTTCCGCCACGACCGGCGGCCGCCGCACCGCGTCGAGGGTGGCGCCTGCGGCGCGCTCACCAAGGACCAGCGCACCGAGTGGGGCCTCGACAACGGCGGCGTGCGCGTGGCGACGAACGGCCCGATCCTGGCGCACTGCCAGGAATTGGCGCGCCAGCTGGTGGCCGCGCTACGGGACCTGGAGACGCTGCAGCCCGGCGAGATGGAAGGCCTGTTGCGCGACGCCGAGGCCGCGGCCAGGAACCGCTGACGGGCGAACGACGGACGTCGGACATCCAGGGGCGGCAAACGGCAAGCGGACGAAGGCCGGTCGGATCGTGTCGCCGCGAAGATTCCCCTATGAGAGCCGACGAGGAGCACGGGAAACAGGCCAAGAGTCTCGGGACCGGGACGAGACGAGCCAGGGTTCTCGGGACTGAGTGTGGGGGGGGGGGGGGGGGGGGGGGGGGGGGGGGGGGGGGGGGGGGGGGGG
>CAZMRX010000276.1:0-7247 GCA_964568755.1 uncultured Acidobacteriota bacterium
GCCGATGCAGCCGGCCAGCTCCTCTTCCTTGCGGACCCCGGCGGTGCCGGAGTTGTAGACCACGATGCGGTCCTTGTCCTCGAACACCACCGAGTGCGTGTGCGACCCGCGGCAGGTCTGCACCTGGCCGACCTGGCGAGGGCTCGTGAGGTCGGAGATGTCGAAGATGCGCAAGCCGCGGAAGCGCTCGCTGCTCACGTCCTCCTTCACGCCCTGACGCCCGCAATCCACGCGGCCGCGCGTCTGTTCCACCGACATGATCAGGATGTTGCCGACGATGGAGACGTCGCCCTGCCCGCCGGGACAGACCACCGAGCTGAGCAGCGTGGGCGCCTTGGCCTCGGTGAGGCGGTAGATGTTGAAGCCGTGGTAGTTGCCGGCCACCAGCACGTCGCCGGAGAACGCCATGTCGGTCTGTGCGAAGGAGAGGAGCGGCGACCTCTCGCTCCACTCGGTGCCCTCGTTGCTCTGGCCGTCGCGTGCGACCGGCTTGGCTTCCTCTCCCTTCTTCTTGGCCTTGGGCAGCGGCAGCTCCGCCACGTTGGTCGGATCGAAGAAGCCGGTGGGCTTGGGGAGGCTCGCGACCAGCGCCAGGTGGCTCGCCGCCTGTCCGGCGTCCAGGAAGCCGGCCTTGAGCGCCACGCGGGGGTCGGTGGCGAGCGTGCCCAGGAGCGCCGTCATCCGGCCGATCTCGGCCTTCTGCTCGGTCTTCACGTCGCTCGTGAACTGGAATAGTACGGGGTCGTAGGCGGCGCCCTCCTTCTTCACGAGAGCGTCGACCATCTTCAGCGCCCCGTCGTGGTGCGCGATCATCAGCGTCAGAAACAGCCGGTCGAACTCCGTCCCCTTCAACGTCGCCAACTTGGCCATGTCGGCCGCGGACGCCATCCCGGCCATCGTCCCCTTCATGTCCATCCCACGATGCGCCGACGCCTCCGGCACGCTCTCCCCGCGCTCCCGCAACCAGTTCTGCATGAACGCGATCTCGTCGGCCTGCGACGCGTTGATCCGCCCCGCCACCGCCACCAGCTCGGGCAGGTTGGTGCGATCTTTCACCAGCTCGGCCATCTGCACCGCCTGATCATGGTGATGGATCATGTCGCGCATGAACACGACGTCATCGACGGTGTAGCGCGCGTCGGCCAGCTTGACCGCCTGCTCCGCCGTCAGCCTCGTGGTCTTCTGCCCCGGCGCCCCCGGCTGCACGATGGGAACGTCCTGCAAGGCAGAGGCCCCCGTGGCGGTCAGGAGCAGCAGGACGGCGGAGGCGACAAGCGATCTCGGTGTGCAACGGCTGCGGCTACGCTTCATACAGGATTCTCCATCTGGTGAACGCGGCCGATGATAGATGATCGGCCCTCCAAGTCCCAGCGGACCGAGTCTCCCCTGCGGGAGGCCCCCGGCGGAGCGGCGTCGACAGTGCTCTCGCGCCACCCGAGGAGGACGGCGGTCGCGCTGCCGGTGAGGTCGATGGCCTCCGCGTCCGCCTCGCGCACGATCCTGTCGAGAAACTGGCGGACGATGATGATCACCGTCGCCGACGTCGAGAGGGCCCTCGCGACGCCCTAGAGCTCCGGCTCGCTACGCCGTCCGGACTGTGGCGGTCGTGTTTGGTCAGCCGCCAGGAGGTTGCTCAATTGTTCGGCCGAGGCTATGGTCGAGCCAGCAGATCCACGAGCTCGAGAAGGGGAGCTCCAGCGCGGGAGGTAGGTGCTGGCAGGCAGCGCGTCGGGGACGATCACGCCGGGCGACCGCCTCGGGCCCTACGAGATCGTGGGCCCCCTCGGGGCCGGGGGGATGGGCGAGGTGTTCAAGGCCCGCGACACGCGCCTGCGCCGCGACGTCGCCCTCAAGCTGCTGCCGCCGTCCTTCGCCTCCGATCCCGGACGGGTCCGGCGCTTCGAGCAGGAAGGTCGTGCCGTCGGGGCGCTCGACCACCCGAACGTGCTCGTGGTGCACGACGTCGGGGTTCACGCGGGGCTGCCGTACCTGGTGACCGAGCTGCTTCAGGGCGAGACGCTGCGCGAGCGGATGCGCGACGGTGGGCTGCCGCCGCGACGCGCCCTCGAGGTCGCCATTCACGTGGCGCGCGGACTCTCCGCCGCCCACGACAAAGGCATCGTCCACCGCGACCTCAAGCCCGAGAACGTGTTCGTGACGCGAGCCGATCTCGCGAAGGTCCTCGACTTCGGCCTCGCCCGGATGGGGGGAGCGGTGGAGCTCGACGATGACGCCGAGACCCAGTCCGCAGGCGGGGAGCCGCAGACGTCGCCCGGCGTGCTGCTGGGCACGGTTGCCTACATGTCGCCCGAGCAGGCCCGGGGTCGGCCCGCCGACGTTCGCAGCGACGTCTTCTCCCTCGGGATCGTGCTCTACGAGATGCTGGCCGGGAAGCGGCCCTTCAACGGCGCCACGGTCGCGGACACCCTTACCGCGATCCTGCGCGAGGATCCGCCGGCGATCCTGCCCGCCAGCGGCGTGCTGCCTCCGTCGGTCGAACGGGTGATCAGACGCTGCCTCGAGAAGGAGCCCTCCGAGCGTTTTCAGACCGCGCGTGACGTGGGATTCGCCCTGGAGGCCCTGAGCGTGGGCTCCGACAACGGCTCCCCTGCAGCTGCGTCCTCGAGCGGGCTCGGAGACGAGCCGGCGAGGCCCCGGCGACTCACCGCGCGGGCGCTGGCACAAACCGTCGCCTGGATCGCGCTCGGCGCGGGACTCGCGGTCGCGGCCCGTTGGGTGCTGAGCGAGCCACGCCCGTCGCGGATCACGCACTACCGTGCGCTCCGCGTGGGTTCGCTGGGAGTTCCACAGAGCTGGGCCACCGACGGCGAGCGCGTCTACTTCACCACCGCGGACGGCTCTGGAGCCGCCGCAACGCACCAGATGTCCCTGAAGGGCGGCGCCTCGGTCCGGGTGAGCGTGCCCTTTCGGTTCGGAAGCGTCCTGGGCGTCTCCCGCGAGCGTTCGAGCCTTTTGATGACCGGGTACGACGATCCGTCGGCGGTCGAGGGAGCGCTTGCGTCCTGTCCTCCGCTGTGGGAGGTGCCGGTCCCGGCCGGCGGCGCCCGCCAGCTCGGGGTCCGGGCCACGTCGGCGCAGTGGTCTCCCGACGGTCAGCGGATGGCCTACGTCTGTCGACCCGGGACGCTCGGCCTCGCTCACGCCGACGGATCACAGGCCAAGGTCCTCTTCGAGTCACCGGATTCACTGGAACGCGTCGCGTGGTCACCCGACGGGAGCCGCTTGCGGTTCGGCGCGAACGTCCTCGATACCCAGGAGCGCTGGATCTGGGAAGTGCCGGCCTCGGGAGGGTCACCGGAGCGACTATTCCAGGGCGCGGTCGGCGAGTGGGCGCCCAACGGGCAGTCGTTCGTCTACGGCCGCGTGGCGACCGCCATTCCCTGGGGCATCGGACAGGGAGCGGCGAAGTTGGATCTCTGGGAGGCGCGGGAGGCGCCGACGATGCGGCCCTGGGCCGGTCGAGCGCTCCGACCGCTCACCTCCGGGCCCTTGCAGATCCTGGCCCCTGTCTTCACGCCGGACGGTAGCCGGATCGTCCTTCGTGGGCAGGATCGTCGCGGCTCGCTCCTGCGGTACGACCGCGCCAGCGGGCGCTTCGAACCGCTCCTCGGCGGCCTTTCGGGTGGCTTCCTCGACTACTCCTGGGACGGGCAGAACGTCGCCTGGGTGGACCTCAACGACCTGACGCTGTGGCGCAGCCGACGGGACGGCAGCAAGCCCCTTCAGCTCACGACACCGCCCATGGCGGTGGCCCTCGTCCGCTGGTCGCCGGACGGGAGTCGCCTCGCTTTCGTCGCACGGACCCCGGCTACTGCGGCCCGGATCTACGTCGTGTCGAGCGAGGGCGGCCAGGCTGAACCCATATCGGAGGCGTCCGACGTCTGGGATCCGAACTGGCTTCCGGACGGCAAAACCGTCCTCTGGGGAAGGCTGGGCGGCGGGGGCATCTCCGCTTTCGACCTCGAGACGAAGACGCTCTCGACCCTGCCGAACACCGAGGACCTGTGGCATCTGAAGGTGTCGCGGCAGGGCCTGATCCTGGCGGCTCGAGTGACCGTAACCGGCGCCGCCCCCGCCGTTCTCTACGATCCTCGCAACCGTCGCCGCGAGGATCTCGGCATCCCCGAGTTCGGGTTCGCCAACTTCACCTCGGACGGCCAGTCGGTCGTCGGCTTCGGAGGCCTTGCGCTCGGCAACGACATCTACCAGTTCTCGCTTCGCGACCGCCGCCCCCGGAAGGTGGCCGAGCTGGGGGAAATCCAGCCGACGGCGCCCGTCGGATACCGGTACTGGATGACCCTGGACCCGGAAGACTCGCCCGTCATCCTGCGCGACCTCAGCACCTATGACCTCTATGTCCTCGACTGGGAAGGCGGCTCGTAGCTCCGGCGCCATCGAAGTGCAAAGCTGATGGGCGGGGTCACCTCCGCATCCAATCCGCTTTGCGTCTAGCCGCTTCCAGGCGTGGACGACTGAGCGCGCTCGATGGCCGCCCTCAGGTCGGCAAGCTCCGCCTGCACCGAGACGTCCTCGCGCAGCGCCCGCCCGCAACGCCGATACCAGTAGCGCGCGTTGCCGAGGTCGCCTTCCATGCGGTGCGCGATGGCGTGCAGCCAGTCGGCCAGCGAGTCGCCCTCGTGGTCCTGCGCGACGAGATGCGCCCCCTGCCAGTCGCCTCGCAGCGCGAGTTCCACCGCCGCCCTGAGCTTCGGAGCGAGCATCGAGGGTCGAGCCGTCACTCTACCTTCGATGCGTCAAGTCGCTTCACAACCATCTCCAGGATTCCGATGGCGCGCTCCAGGTCGAACGAGACGAAGTCTCGCTCACGCAGAACGGGTCGCAAGTCCCCTTCCATCTGTGCCGAGAGCAGCTGCATGCGATCGGACGAGACGTCTGGCACGCCAGTGCCCGGAACGGTCAACTTGAGCCGCAGAAGATCCAGGAACTCGGGCCGGATGATCTCCAGGGCCTGTCTCTGCACCGCATGGTCGACGTCGAAGAAGTCACGAATGGCAACGTCTCGCCGGCATAGAGCTGCGCGGACCTTCTCTGCCATCAGCTCCAGGTACGAGAGCGACGGAATCGGAAACGCCTCGACGAGCGACCTGCCCGTCGCGGGGTTGAGGAGCATGGTGTTCGACATTCCGGGTCGAGTGCGGACCAGCATGGGTTCTCGCAGCCCAACCTCGACACGGATGGACTCAGCGTGAGAATCCAGAAGCGATTGGTAGCCGACGACCGCGTTGTACTGAGTGGAGGCATTCGCTCCGCGAAGCGGTTCGAGGACCTGGCACCCGGGTACGGCCTTGGCGATGCCACCGATGAGCGGCTTCAGCCCGGCGGCGCGGCTGCTGCGATCCGCTCGGCTCGCATCCGAAGCGATCGAGATGCTGAAATCCAGGTCCTCACTCAGTCGGTAGAAGCTGCCGTGGACCTTGGCAAGGCACGTGCCCCCTTTGAAGACCAATCCCGCATCTGCCGCCGCAAGGTACTCGAGCACGACACTGCAGAAGTAGTCTTTTTCGATCAGGCGGGGGTTGAACCCGGTTTCGCGCGCGGTGGCCTCGATCGCTTGGAGCAACAGCGCGGGATCGTCGATGTGCCAGCGGATCGGCAACGTCAGATCTCGCCGTTCATGATCAGGCCCCAACGACGGTTGAGCGTACCCCTCTTGGGCCTGCCAGGGATCCAGGGAATCGTAGAGGTCGATCGTGGAAGGGCCCTTTCGAGCTTCCTCAGCAGCCTGCTGTCGACGAAGCGCTTCTCGAGCAGTGCGCCCATTCGACGAATCGTGCCGACATCGCCATATCGGAGGGTGCTCGCGACGAGCTCCGCCGCGGCAGCAGGCCGCTTCGCCAGCTCATTGGCGATCCATGCGTAGCCGCGCGGCAAGCTGTTGAAGCGCGACCAGTCGTACACCGCATCGACGAGCGTCCGGATACGGGAGGAGTAGACGAGCTCGAGGTCTCGGCGTGTCTTGAACGCCTCGGTAGACCCCAGTCGCTCGTCGGCAACCTTGATGAGCGTAAGGACGATGGCGCCGACCGTCCGTTCGCCCGAGATCTTGTTGTTGTAGGCGTACACGCGGTTCGGAACTTGCTCGCTGAACCCGTATCGGTTGAAGGCATTCGGACCACAGACCTGGTAGCGGCCGCCGCGATCCGCCATCAGCGTGTTGAGCACGAGAGCCTCGTCGGGGGTCCAAGCCCCGGCGAGCGGCAGCTCGGACGGAATCAAGTACAGACCTCGCCGTACCTGGGCAATGAGCCCGGACCTGGACAGGCGGCTGTAGAGCTCGCGCTCCTGCTTGGCCGAGATACCGAGCGGCGCGATGAGATCCCCGGTCCGCAGTTCACCCAGCTTGCGCAGCTGCCCGTAGGCCAAGAGCTGGCGTTCC
Source organism: uncultured Acidobacteriota bacterium (assembly GCA_964568755.1). Taxonomy (GTDB): domain Bacteria; phylum Acidobacteriota; class Vicinamibacteria; order Fen-336; family Fen-336; genus DATBSL01. Next base: position 6,419 of record CAZMRX010000276.1, read on the forward strand.
AGATTGCCAAGCCGCCGCTTCATCAGTGCATTGTATTTCTCTTTAATTGCCTGTCAAGCAATTAGAGAGAAACAGGATGCAACTCCCGCGGCCCCGTCTCGCCCCGCCGTGCACGGAATCAGGCAGGACCGCGTAAGCGCTACCATAGCCTCGCTTTGCCCAACCGGATGCACGACGCGGCTCACGAATCCGAGTGGCTCACCCGCAAGAGGCGGATCGACCCGCTGCTGGACGCAGCCGGCTGGGCGCGCCGCAAAGGGAAGGGCAACACAGCCTTCCGGACCGAGGAGGAAGAGACGGCCCACGGTCCAGCCGACTACGCACTCTGGCTCGACGACAGGGTCGTCGGCATCGTCGAAGCCAAGAAGCTGACGATCGGCCCCCAGAACGTCCTCACCCAGGCCGAGCGCTACGCCCGCGGACTCCCGTCGCTCCGACCGTATCCGTCCCAAACAAGAGGCTCCATCATTCGTCCGCTCTCTCGACTATCTCAGGCGAACAACCGACGTCCTTCCCACTGTGCTGACATCCAGACGTGCGGGGAGGCGCTCGGCGAGATCACGGACATGCGTCACGATGCCGACCATGCGGTCGCCGCCGTGGAGGGCGTCCAAGGCGCCAACGACTATGTCGAGGGTGTCGGAGTCCAGAGAGCCGAAGCCTTCGTCGAGGAACAGGCTCTCAAGGGCGTCGGTGGCGCGGGATTCGGCGCCCAGGTCGGTGAGGCTTTCGGCGAGCGCGAGGGCCAGGGCCAGGGAGGCCAGGAAGGTTTCGCCGCCGGAGAGGGTGCGGACGGAGCGGATGCTGTCGCCGTTCCAGGCGTCGACGA
>CAZMRX010000277.1:0-7244 GCA_964568755.1 uncultured Acidobacteriota bacterium
CCGCGCTGCTCCCCGGCGAGCCCCCCTCGGCCCACGAAAAGGACCGCTGGCACCTGCGCCTGTCAAACTGATTCCCATCCGGGGTTCGCCCGCGCTGTGCGAACCCCGGATCCCTGGCCAGTCTCCTGGCGCTTCGGCATACCCCGGCTGTCAGGGGTCTGCGACGAGCTCCGGGGCTGCAATGGGCTCGGGTCGTGCTGCCCCGACGGCCACGTCGATCACGACGCCCAGCAGCAGTACCAGTGCGACCGGCAGCGCGAAGCTGCGGAAAGCCGCGTCCAGGCGCGGCCGGCTCTCGGCCAGTCGATCCAGGACGAGCAGGACCGCGACGGCAACCAGCCACACGAGCGCCAGCCGTGCATCGCGCTCCGACGCGTGGGTGAGCGTCGGGAGGTAGTCGCCGATCGGCACGCCCTCCGACAGCGCCGCCCACAGGCGTGTCGGGCGGTTGCCACGGTTCAGCAGCAGCCGGGCGGCCGGCTCGGCCAGCGCCACGAGCGACAGGAGGCCGCCCGTCAGGAGCAGTCCGGGCCACCAGCGCGCGAGCCCGGTGGCCGATCGCGACAGCCGCAGCGAGAGCGCGACGGCCAGGAACGGCAGCATCGGCACCAGGAAGCGCGCCGGCGGGCACTGGCCTCCCCACCACATGCGCCACGACAGGAGCGGCGCCAGCACGGCCAGGGCCACGAGCGCGTGTGGCCAGGCCTCTCGACGACGGATGACGATCGGCAGGCCGGCTATCGCCAGCAGGAAGATCGGCGCAATCGGCAGCAGGCCGAAGGAGCGGTCGAGTAAGAGCCCGACCGCGGCGCGCCAGGACAGCACACGCGCGTCGGCGGGCACGCCGCCGTAGAGCGCGAGCGGCGAGGCCACGCCGAAGATGGCCCAGTAGTAGGCGGCGAACGCGGCTGCCGCTGCGCCGGCGACGAGCAGGAACGCGGCGAGCGGGCGCCCGCGCAGCCGGACGAGCGCGATGAGGCCCAGGGCGGCGGCGGCCGGGATCATCTTGAGGTGCAGCCACGGAAGCACAGCGGCCAGGAGCGCGGCCACCGCTGCGCCGGGAACGCCGGGGGCGCCGACCAGGAGCAGCAGCGAGCCGCCCAGCGCGAGCGCCGAGGGGGCCTCGGTGTAGAGGTGGAACGAGTAGAAGAGAAGTGGAGGGCCGACCATCGCGAGCCATGCCACCAGCGAGGCCTCCGCGTTCCCCGTGAGCTGGAGCGCGAGCTGCCGGCAGACGAGCGCCGCGGCGGCCGCGACCAGGGCCATCAGCAGGACGCAGCCTTCGCGACCGAGGGCAGCGTACGCCGGCGCCAGCAGCAGCGGCAGGCCCGGGCTGTGGGCCGGAAACGGGCGGCCGTCGGCACGCGCCGCTCCCCAGTGCGGCCGCAGCGGTCCCGGCACGAACTCGGCCCACTCCTCCCCGTCGTACTCGTCGCGCAGGTCCAGGTCGTGGTCGCGCCACAGGCTCTGGGCCATCACCAGGTAGTGCGGCTCGTCGCCCGAGACCTGGATCCCGCCGGCGTGGCGCCAGCCCACGCCGGCGTAGATGGCCGCGCAGGCCACGAACAGCAGCCACGGCGGCGTTCTCGCGAGCGCGGCTGCGGCCCCCGGCCGGCGGCTCGCGACGATTTGGCCGAAGCCGAGGCACGCCGCGAGTGCCACGAGAAGGTAGGCGGCTGGCCCTCGAAACAGGCCAAGGCTCGGCAGGCGCTCGACCAGGGGATCGACGCGGGCCAGCACGAGCGGCGCCAGGATGCCCAGCGTCAGGTCCGCGACACGGCGGCGGCCGTCGGGCACCTGCATCAGGTCGAGATCCTAACCGAGAAGCCCGACTCGAACCCGGGACGCTCGCCCGCCTCGATCCCTCGGCCCTACTGCGCGAGGAGTGAGCCGGCCGGCTACCAGTGCTCGACGGCGAGAACCGCGCCGTCCGGGCCGAGGCGGACGCGCGCGAAGTATCGGCTCGGCAGCAGGCCGTGTTCCGCCCGCGCGGGGGCGTCTGACGGCCGCACCACCACGCTCACCGGGCCCGCTCGACGGCCCGCCACGCACAGAGACGCCAACCGGCCTTCACGCCAGACGGCATCGCCGGCGTTGGTCGCCGCGTCCACGCGCCCGCCGAGCTCGAGCTCGAGGCCCGGGCTTCGCCCGCCCGACTCGAACAGCACCGGTGTCGCGACCCCCGAATCCAGAACCAGTCGAACCGCCGCTCGACCGCAGCCCAGGCGCACGTCCAGCGTGGGCCGCACCGGTGCGTCCCGGGCGCTCGCCGCGGCGCTGCGGCCGTGAACGACGATCCGCCGGCGCGCGTGGTCGATCGTGTACTCGAGCCGGGCGAGGGCCGACTGGCCGAGGATGCCTCGCACGCCGGGCTGGTCCGAGCGGACCGCGGGCAGCTCGGCAATCAGGACCTCGACGTCGTCCAGCCTCCGGCTCCCCAGGGCGAGGTCGAGGCGCCCCACGCCCACCGGCCGCACGCCGGCGGGAGTGACGAGGTTGGCGCGCGCCACCACGGCCAGACCGAGCTCGGTGGCGAGCCCGGGCTCCAGGATCGTGGACGTGGTGCCGGTGTCGAGCAGGAGCTCGTGGACGGCGCCCGAGGCGCCGAGCGCGACCGGCACGACGACGGCCCAGCCCCAGGCCTCGCGAAATCGGATCACCTCGTCCGCCCCCGCGGCCGAAGCGCCGAAACCGCTCGACAGGACGACGAGCCACGCCAAGCACCGCACGTGAGAAAGCTCGTCCCCGCCCCCGAGGGAGTCGTGAGGGCCTTGCGATGTTCTGCCCGCCGCTGAACTTCCGAGGATCGCCGAGCGTCGTGAGTAGAAGTGAGATCCTGCTTCCGCTTCGACGACGTCGTCCTGGACCTCGAGGCCTTCCGACTGACCCGCGACGGGATACCCGTGCACCTCGAGCCCAAGGTGCTCGAGCTCCTGGGCTACCTCGTCCAACACCGTGGACGGCTCGTCGAGAAGCCCGAGCTGCAGGCCGCCCTCTGGAGCGACACGGCCGTTTCGGAAAGCGCCCTGACCCGGGCAGTGGCCCAGCTGCGCAAGGCCCTCGACGACGACGCGCGGGAAGCGCGCTACGTCGAGACCGTGCCCACGCGCGGCTACCGCTTCCGTCCCGAGGTGCTCGTCGCGGAGGGGCGCAACGGCAAGCACTCCGGAGCTGGCGCGGCTACCGATGGCGGCTCCCGCAGCGGGGAGGCGCTCACACCGCCGCCACGGGCACGCTGGCCGCGCGGGCGGGGCGTGGCCGTGGCCGGCCTGCTCGTCGCAGGCGCCGTGACGGTCCTACTCGGGCTTCGGACGCTGCGAGCGCCAGGCGCCGCGGCGGCGCCGGCCCGCGAGCTGCACCGCACGCTCGTGAGCACCTCCCGGGGCTTCAACGGCTTCCCCGCTTTCTCGCCCGACGGCAGCACGCTCGCCTTCGCGTCGGACCGCTCGGGACGGCTGGAGATCTACATTCGTCCCCTCGTCCCGGGCGCGCGCGAGATGCCAGCGACGAGCGACGGCCAGGACAACGTGCAGCCCGCGTGGTCGCCGGACGGCAAGTACATCGCCTACCACTCCGTGCGGCGTGGCGGCCTGTGGCTGATTCCGGCGCTCGGCGGCTCGCCGCGCCAGCTCTCGGCCTTCGGCTCGGCGCCTGCGTGGTCGCCCGACGGGGGGCGCCTCGCCTTCTCATCGCTGGGACTCGCGTCGCTCGACGGCGTCGCCCAGTACAGCGCCTCGATCTGGGTTCTCGACTCGCCCACGGCCCCGGGCCCGGAGCCCCGGCGCCTCACGCAGCCCGGCCAGCCGCCGACCGGTCACGGCCCGCCGGTCTTCTCGCCAGACGGCCACGAGGTCCTCTTCGCCGCCGACGGCGTGTGGGCCGTTCGCAGCGACGGCAGTCGCGAGCCGCGCCAGGTGGCCCCGGGATCGGCCCTCGACGTGGCGCTGTCACCCGACGGCCGGACACTCTTCTGGACGGGCTGGGAGCGGGGCAACTGGCACATCTGGAGCGCGCCGCTCGCGGCCGCCGGGGAGCCGGCGGGCGAGCGCGCCGAGCTGCTGAACACCGGCGACCAGGCCGCGCGACACCTGGCGATCTCCCGCGAGGGGCGCCTCGCCTGCGGCCTGACCTCGCTCGTGTCGGAGCTCGCGCTCGTCTCTCTCGCCGACGACGGCAGCCCCGCCGGGCCTCCGACCGAGCCCTGGCCCGGCGCCACCGGGCGCAAGGTCCAGCTCCACTTCGCGCCCGACGGGCGCACGCTCGCGTTCGCGCGCTCGCAGCCCGGCCAGGGGCTCGAGGTCTGGGGCCTCGAGCTGGGCACAGGGACCGCCCGACCGTTGCTGCCGAGCGCGGACGTCAGCCAGCTGAACGGCTGGTTCCCCGAAGGCGACGCGCTGCTGGTCACGAGCCGCGCGCCCGGTGCCAAGGCCCTGCGCCGAGAGCCCCTGAGCGGCGGGCGCAGCGAGACCCTGGCCGACGCCAACGCCTTTGGCTGGGCCCGCCTGCTGCCTCCCGGGAACGACGTCGTCTACCATGCCGTCACCGGCGGGGTCCTGAACGTCCATCGCGTGCGGGTCGACGTCGGCAGGGCGACGGCGCTGACTGACGATCCCCAGGGCGTGGGCTGGCCTATCCCGAGCCCCGACGGCCGGACGCTCGCGGTCGAGATGTTCCGAGGCAACGACGCCCAGCTCGGGCTGCTGCCGGCCGACGGCGGCACCCCGCGCGCGATCTCGCGCCTGCCCGGGCAGCACTGGGTCCACGACTGGTCGCCCGACGGCCGCCGCGTCCTCTACGCCGCCCGCCGCGACGGCCTGTGGAACGTCTACTGGATGGACGTCGACAGCGGCGAGGAGCGGCGGCTCACCGACTACGGTCGCGTGCGGGACGCGGTTCGCTCGCCGGCCTGGTCTCCCGCCGGCGATCTCGTCGCGTTCGAGCGGATCGAGACCTCGGGCGCCGTCTGGGTCATCGACCTCGCGCCTGCCCAGCCCTGAAACCACATCGCGCGGCCCAGGTTTGACGGCTCGCGGAGCCGTCGGTCATCATGGCCGTTCATGCTGTGCCCGAAGTGCGCGGCCGAGAACCCGCTCGACGCGACGCGCTGCTCGAACTGCTCCGACTCGCTCTCGGTCGCCGTGCTGGAGGTGATCCGCGGCGAGCTGCCGGAGAAGATCCGCTTCCTGAAGCCGCGCCCCTACGCGATCGGCCGCGCCCGCCACAACGACATCGCGCTCAACGAGCCCTCGATCTCCAAGCTGCACGCCCGCATCGACTACCAGGGCGGGCGCTTCTTCGTCGAGGACGCCGGCAGCATGCACGGCGTCTACGTGAACGCGACCAAGATCCGCCGCGTCGAGCTCACGCCCGGCTCCCAGATCCAGCTCGGCAACGTGACGCTCAAGTTCTCGCCGCTCGGCAGCGAGAGCGCCACCGGCGCGATGGCCAAGCTGCCGTGGGTCGAGCAGCAGCAGCTCCTGCTGCAGCTGGTGCAGACGCTCAACTCCACGCTGGTGCTGAGCCCGGTGCTCGAGCAGGTGACCGACGCCATCATGCACATCACCGGCGCCGAGCGCGGCTTCCTGCTGCTGGCCGACGCCTCGCCCGCCGCCTCGCGCTACCAGACGGTGGCCGGGCTGCGGGTCCGCGTTGCGCGGGGACGCGCCGACGCGAAGGCCCGTGACGGCTACGGCATCTCCGGCCCGATCGTGAGGCGCGCGCTCGAGACCGGCGAGGTGATCTCGACGCTGCGCAGCCGCGGCGAAGTGGTCGCGCTGCCGCCGCCCGCCCGGCCCGACGAGGACACGCACCCGGTGCAGACGATCGTGTGCCTGCCGCTGCGCTCGCCGCGGGCCGGCGCCGACGGCGCCGGCGGCTTCCCGCGCGCGCTCGGCGTGCTCTACGTCGACAACTCCGGCTCGGCGGAGCCGTTCAGCGAGGACGCGCTGCGCGCCGCCGAGGCGCTCGCCCGCCACGCCGCGCTCGCGATCGAGAACGCGCAGCTGTTCGAGCGCGAGCAGCACACGATCGAGGAGCTGCAAAAGGCCCAGAAGCAGCTGCTGCAGTCCGAGAAGCTCGCCACCATCGGCCAGATGGCCGCCGGCATCGCGCACGAGCTCAACACCCCGCTCACCTACATCATGGGCAACCTGGAGCTGCTCGAGCTGCAGGAGCTCACGGCGGCCCAGCGCGAGATGCTGTCCTCGATCGCGCGCGGGTCGGAGCGGATCCGCACGCTGGCCCAGCGTCTGCTCGCGTTCAGCCGCCCGGCGCGCGAGGAGATGGCGCCGCTCTCGATCAACGACGTGGTCGAGCGCACGCTCGAGCTGTGCCAGTACCAGATCGCGAGCGGGCGGGTGTCGCTCGCCAAGACGCTCGAGCCCGACCTGCCCCGCGTGCTCGGCGTCTCGAATCAGCTCGAGATGGCGCTGATCAACCTGGTGGTGAACGCAGTGCACGCGATGGGCGAGAAGGGCGGCACGCTCGCCGTGGCCACGCAGAGGCGCGGCGACGACGTCGAGATCTCCGTCAAGGACGAGGGACCCGGCATCCCGGAGAAGGTGCGCACGAGCCTGTTCGAGCCGTTCGTGACCACCAAGCCGGAAGGCAAGGGGACCGGCCTGGGCCTGTCGACGGTGCTGATGGTGGTGGAGCGCCACAACGGCCACATCGACTTCGACACGGACGAGGGCCGTGGGACCACGTTCAGGATCACGCTTCCGCCGGCGCCTGCCTAGGCGATGTTCCATCCCTCGGTTTGTTTCCGTTTGGGGATGGAACATCGCCTTTTTGAGCCGGTCTGTTGGCCCTGGCCGATCCGTTGGCTCGCTGGGCCGGTCCGTTGGTCGATCCGTTTCCGGACGTCCGTCTGGAAAGGGCTGGACCGGCTCAACGGGCGCACGCCCGCACCAGATTAGAGAGCGAGGTTTCGCCCTCCCACCGACAACGAACCCTGCGCGAAACCTCGCTGGCGTTACTCGGTGACGACCAGCTCGCCGCGTTCCTTGTCGGCCTGCGCGCCGGTCTCGAGGCAGCAGTAGAAGGCGAACGTGCCGGGCCGATCCGGCGTGATGTCGAGCCGCGTCGGCTGGCCGCTCCTGACGCGCTTCTCGATGCGCAGGGCGTCGATCGCGAAGCAGTGCTCGCCGTCCGCGCTCGAGAGCACGAGGCGAGCGGCCTCCCCGCGGCGCAGCACGATCCGCGGCGGCTCGAAGCCGCCACGGGAGACCTTCAGCTCGACGGAG
>CAZMRX010000278.1:0-7203 GCA_964568755.1 uncultured Acidobacteriota bacterium
TCTCGACCAGGAACTGCGCCATGATGTTGAGGCCGGTCGCGCCGAGCGCCTTGCGCGTGCCCACCTCGCGCACCCGCTCGTTGAAGGACGCGAGCAGGATGTTCATGATCACGATCCCGCCCACCAGCAGCGAGATCGCGCCGCAGGTCAGGAAGGTGATGTCGTAGATCCGGCCCTCCTGCTGGCGCTGGCGCATGAACGCCTGGCGGTTGAAGACCTGGAAGTCCGTGACGCCGCCGTGGGCGCGGCGCAGGACCGTGGTCACCTGCTCCTCGGCCTGCTCCATGTCCTTGACGTCGCGCACCTGGACGTTGATGTAGGCGACCTTCTGATTCTCGCGGTCGCCGGCCATGCGCGTGATCATCGAGGTGACGGGCACGAACACGAAGCGGTTCATCCACTCGAGGTTGTTGCGGTTGGCGGAGTTCCAGTAGAACTCCTTGCGCTCCATCACGCCCACCACGCTGTAGCGGTCGCCGCCGATGCTGACGAGCTGGCCGAGCGCCGGCCGGCCGCCGAACAGCTCCTCGCGCCGCGTCGAGCCGAGCACCACCACCTTGGCGTTGCGCGCCAGGTCCTCCTGCGTGAGGAAGCGGCCCTCGGCCGGGTGGAAGTCGTACATCGGCTCGTAGGCGGGGGTCGCGCCCGAGATCTCGAGCAGCTTCTCGAAGCCGGGCACCCGCACCAGCTCCTGGCGCGTCATGGTCGGCTCGACGAGCTCCAGCAGCGTCGCCTCGCGGCCGAGCGCGAGCGCGTCCTCGTAGGTGAGGCCCTTCGACTTCTTCTCGAAAGCGTCCTGCTTCATCTCGCGCGCGTCGAGCTCGCGGATGAACATCTTGCGGATGCCGCCGGTCTTGTCCCAGAACTCCTGGCCCTTGCGCCGGCCGCCGTCGATCAGCCCGAAGGTCGCGACCACCGAGGCCACCCCGAGCACGATCCCGACCATCTGCAGCAGGCTGCGGCTGCGGTGCGTGTTGATGTCGACGACCCCGTCCACGACGGAGTCCCACAGCGACATCAGGTGCCGCCGGAGGATCTGGGCCCTGGCCACTAGCGGGCTCCCGGGCTGTTGCCATCGTCTCCGCGGCGGACCGGGATCCCGTGACGGGTCCGGTGGCCTTGACCGGGGACCCGTCCCGGGAGCCCTCCGGTTCCGCCGCTACCCGTGGTCCATGGCCGTTGCGGGCTCATGACAGCCTGTCGTCTTCGATGCGGCCGTCGACGATCGAGACCACCCGCTCGCAGCGCTCGGCGATGCGGGGGTCGTGGGTGACGATCAGGATCGTCTCGCCCTTGGCGTGCATGCCGTCGAAGATCTCCAGGATCTCGAGCCCGGTCTTCGTGTCGAGGTTGCCGGTGGGCTCGTCGGCCAGGATCAGCGAGGGCTGGTTGACGATGGCGCGCGCGATCGCGGCGCGCTGGCGCTGGCCGCCGGAGAGCTCGGCCGGCCGGTGCTTGGCGCGCTCGAGCAGCCCCACGCGCCCGAGCGCCTCGCGGGCGCGCTCCTTGCGCTCGGATCCCGTAAGGCCGGCGTAGAGCAGCGGCAGCTCGACGTTGCGCTGCAGCGTCGCCTTCGGCAGCAGGTTGAAGGTCTGGAACACGAAGCCGATCTTCTGGTTCCGGATCGCCGCGAGCTGGAAGCCCGACAGCGACGAGACGTCGTGGCCGTCGAGCCGGTAGCGACCCTCGCTCGGGGCGTCGAGGCAGCCCAGGATGTGCATCAGCGTCGACTTGCCCGATCCGGAGGGGCCGATCACCGCGACCATCTGCCCCGCCTGGATGTCGAGGTCGATCCCGCGCAGCGCCTGCACCGCGAGCTCGCCCGCGTCGTAGGTCTTGGTCACGCCCTCCATGCGGATCAGCGGCGCGACCGCGACCGCGGCAGAGGTCGCGCTCACCGCCGCCCTCATCGCGACCGCGGCTTCACTCACGGTCCTTCTTCTCCTTGGGCCGCGTCGGGTCCTCGACGGCCACCAGGGTTCCCGCCTCGAGACCCTTGACCACCTCGACCTTGTCGACGCTAGCGAGGCCGGTCTCGATCTCGCGCAGCTCGAACTTTTCCTTCCAGGCGTCCTTGGGGTCCGGCTTCTCCCCGGGGGCGTCCTTCTTGCCGGCCGCGAACACGGAGGAGAGCAGGCCGCCCTTCTCCGCCTGCTTCGGGGCCTCGGCCTTCCTGACGTAGACGACCTCGGCCTCGTCCTTCTTGAAGATGGCCTCGACGGGAACCGCCAGCACCTTCGTGCGCTTCTCGCCCACCACGTCGATGTTGGCGGTCATGCCGGTGCGCAGCTCGTTGCCCTGGCGGTCGATCGCGATCTCGACGTCGAAGACCTTGACCTTCTCCTCGAGGCGCGCGGCGGGTGCGATGCGCTTGATCGTGCCGGCGAACTTCACCTTCGGGTAGGCGTCGAGCGAGACCTTGACCGGCTGGTCGAGGCGCACCTTGCCGATGTCGACCTCGTTGATGCCGGCCTTGATGATCATGGTCTCGACGTCGGCCACGGTCATCAGCACCGTGCCCGCGTTGAACGAGGAGACGCCCGACATCACGGTGTCGCCCAGCTCGACCGGGCGGCGGATCACGACGCCGTCCATCGGCGAGCTCACGTTCAGGCGCTGGCTGATCCCGGACTCGGCCATCGCGATCGGCACGCCGCTCTCGCGCACGATCCGGTACTTGTCCATCGCGGAGTCGAAGGCCGCCTTGGCCTGGCGGTAGCGCGTCTCGCTCTCGAGCCCGGCCTGGTCGCTCAGCAGGCCCTGGCCGAGCAGTCCGCGGTTGCGCTCGTGGGTGGCCTTGGCCTCCGCGAGTGCGATCTCGGCCTCGGAGACCGCGTTCTTGACCTGGGCGAGGTCGCGGGCCTGGTTCACGTCGGGCTCGACGCGTGCGAGCACCTGGCCGCGCTTGACGCGGTCGCCCTCGCGCACCAGCAGCTCGACCACCTTGCCCGAGAGCACCGACTTCACGTCGACCTTGACCTGCGGCTCGACCGAGCCCACCTCGGTGACGCGCACCTGCACGTCGCCGAGCTCGGCCTTGGCGGTCTTGACCTGGCCCTTCTCGTCGTCCGTCTTCGGCTTGGGCCGGGCGACGGCGAAGCCGGCCCCCGCGATCGCCAGCGCGAGGATCCCGATCCAGATCCGCCTGCGCACACGCTTCCCGTTCGTCTTCGCCATGAGCTTTGCCCCTCGCCCGCCCGCCGGGCGGATCCACCGGAGTGACTGACTGCGTTCCGATCGGTAATACGCGGCCCGCTCCGAGGGGGTTCCAGAAACGACATCCAAACGCTTGAAGAAACGAAACGAACCAAGGCAGGCACCGGCGCGTTACGGCAGGCAGGAGAACTCATGCTCGAAGACGCCCGCTTCGCCCTCCGCACCCTGGTCAAGCGCCCGAGCACCAGCCTGCTGCTGCTCACCACGCTGGCGCTGGGGCTCGCGGCCAACGCGGTGATCTTCAACGTCCTCGACGCCGTCGTCTTGCGGGCGTTCGCGTTCCCGAACCAGGATCGCCTGGTGCGGCTGCACGAGACCTCGCGCGACTTCGACGGCGTCGACCTGTCGAACGTGGCCCCTGGCAACCTGATCGACTGGCAGGCGCAGTCGGGCGGCGTCCTCGACCAGGTGGTCGGCATGGACTGGTGGGACGCGAGCCTGCGCGGCCGCGACTCCTCGGAGCGGGTGCAGGGCCACTGGGTCGGTGCCGGCTTCTGGGACGCGCTCGGCGTCGCTCCGGCCCAGGGACGCGGCTTCCTGGCCGAGGAGGCGCGCGAGGGGCAGAACAAGAAGGTCGTGCTCGGTCACGCGCTCTGGCAGCGCGCCTTCGGCGGCGAGCCGATGCTGGGGCAGACGGTCTTCATCGACACGGAGCCGCACGTCGTCATCGGCATCGCGCCGCCGGCCTTCCAGTTCCCCGACGGGACCGAGGTCTGGGCGCCGCTCGTCCTGCCCGACCCGGCCGCCGCCCGGCGCGACCAGCGCTACCTGAGCGTGATGGGGAGGCTCGCCCCGGGGCGCACACGCCAGGAAGCGAGCGCCGCCCTCGCCGTCGTCGCCGAGCGGCTCGCGCGCGAGCACCCCAAGACCAACGCCGGCCGCGGCGTGGGCGTGCCGAGCTTCCGCTCGGGCTTTGGCGACCCGGTGCTGCCGCAGATCCTGTTGATCTGGCAGGTGGCCGCCGCGCTGGTGCTGCTGATCGCCTGCGTGAACGTGGCGAACCTGATCCTGGCGCAGGCGCAGGAGCGTGGCCGCGAGATGGCGCTGCGCACGGCGCTCGGGGCCGGTCCCGGCCGGGTCGCGCGCCAGCTGCTGACCGAGGGCGTGATCGTGGCCGTGGTGTCCGCGGCGTTCGCGATGCCGCTCGTGGCTCTCGCCGCGCGCGCCTTGCGCGAGAGCATGCCCGCGGAGGTGGCGCGCTTCGTGCCCGGCTGGCACCAGCTCGGCGCCGACTGGCGGAGCCTCCTGTTCAGCGCGCTCGTGGCGGTGCTCGCGGCCTGCGTCTTCAGCGCCGTTCCGGCCTGGCGCGCGGCACGCCTCGACTTGAACGCGACGCTCCGCGAAGGCGGCCGCTCCGTGACGGCTGGCGGAAGGCGCCAGCTCGGCCGCAACATCCTGGTCGTCGGACAGGTCACCGCCGCGCTCGCGCTGCTCGTGGTGGCGGGGGACGCCGTGCGCAGCGCCAAGGCGCTGCTCGACGGTCCGCAAGGCTACGAGCCGAAGGGGGTGCTGACCTTCGAGGTGACGCTCTCGGACGCCCGCTACTCCGATGCGGCCAGGCAGCGGACGTACGTGCGCGACGTGCTGGCGCGGCTCGCGGAGCTCCCGGGTGTCGAGAGCGTCGCCGCCACCAACTCGCTGCCGGGTCGCAGCGGCTTCTCGACACGCGGCGTGGCGATCGAAGGGCAGACGCTCGCCGAGGGTGTCGAGCCGCCGCAGGTCGAGGCGCGCGTCGCGACGCCGGGGCTCTTCGCGACGTTGAAGCTGCCGCTCGTGTCGGGGCGCGGTCTCGAGGAGGCGGACACCGAGGCGGGCCAGCAGGTGGCCGTCGTGAGCCGCGCGTTCGTGGAGCGCTTCTGGCCGGGCCAGGACCCGATCGGCAAGCGCTTCCGCGTGGTGAGCGGCGACGCCGAGACGCCCTGGGTCTCGGTCGTCGGCGTGTCCGGGGACGTGATCCACCAGTGGGTGATGCGCCGCAACGCGCCGACGTTCTACCGGCCGTTCGTGCAGTCGCCGGGGCAGCGGCTGGGCTTCGCCCTGCGGACGACGAGCGGCGACCCCGAGTCGCTCGCGGCGTCCGTCCGCCGCGTGCTCGCGGGCGTCGACATCGACCAGCCCGCCCACCAGCTCAAGAGCATGCCGCGCTCGATCCAGCACTCCACGATCGGGCTCCAGTTCATCGCCGCGATCATGGCGGCCTTCGGCGTGCTGGCGCTGGTGCTGGCCGTGGGCGGCGTCTACGGCGTCATGTCGTACCGCGTCAGCCAGCGCACGCTCGAGATCGGCGTGCGCGTGGCGCTCGGCGCCTCGCGCGGCGACGTGCTGCGGCTGACGCTCGGCCAGGCGCTGCGGCTCGCGGCGATCGGGCTCCCGCTCGGGGCGGGGCTCGGCTGGATGGCGAGCCGCGCGCTCGGCTCGGCGCTGCGCGGCGCGGTGGCGTTCGAGCCGCTGGTGCTGGCCTCGGTCGCCACGCTGCTGGCCACCGCCGCGCTCGTCGCGGCCTTCGTCCCGGCCCGCCGCGCGCTCGCCATCGACCCGGCCCGCGCGCTGCGCGCGGACTGACCCACTCGCCTGCCCTCCAGCTGCGCAGTCGGTGCGCGACTCCGCTTCGCACGCCGGCCGCCTCGGCAGTCGGATGGGGGGTCCTATGGGTCGGCAGCAAAGTGTACAGGGCGCCAGCAGAATTGCCGTTATAATGCTGGCGATGTTTGCCCGGCGCCTGGCCCTGCCCCGGCACTCCTTCCTGCTGCTCGGTCCGCGCGGCACCGGCAAGACAACCTGGCTGCGGCGGCAGCTGCCCCGGGCACTCTGGTACAACCTGCTGCTCGACCGGGAGCTGATCCGCCTGATGCGGAGTCCGGGCAGCTTCCGTCAGGAAGTGGAGGCGCTCCCGCGCGGCTCCTGGGTGGTCGTGGACGAGGTCCAGAAGCTGCCGTCGCTGCTGAACGAGGTTCACGATGCCCTGGCCGCGGCGCCGCGGCGCTGGCGCTTCGCGCTCACCGGATCGTCGGCGCGGCGGCTCCGGCGCGAGGACGTGAACCTGCTGGCGGGCCGCGTGGTCACGCGCCGCTTGCTGCCCCTCACCCTGGCGGAAGCGGGCCGCGCCGCGCCGGTCGACGACTGGCTGCGCTTCGGCGGGTTGCCGCTGGTCCGGAGCGAGCGCGGCGTTGCCGCGCGCATCGACCTGCTCGAGGCCTACGTCGAGACCTATCTGACCCAGGAGATCCGCGCCGAAGCGCTCGTGCGCAGCCTCGAGGCGTTCACGCGCTTCCTGGAGGTGGCCGCGCTCGCGAATGCCCAGGTGACGAACGTGGCCTCGCTCGCCCGCGACGCCGCGGTCGCTCGGCCCACCGTGCAGGGCTACTTCGAAGTTCTGGCCGATACCTTGATCGGCGCCTGGTTGCCCGCCTGGCGCCCGCGCGCCAAGGTGAAGGAAACGAGTCATCCCAAGTTCTATCTCTTCGATTGCGGCGTCGCGCGCGCTCTCGCCGGCCGTCTGCGGGAGCCGCTCGACGGCGCCGAGCGCGGCACGCTCCTCGAGACGCTGATGTTTCACGAGCTGCGCGCGCACGTGGCGTACGCCGGGCTCGGCGGCAGCCTCGCGTACTACCGGACGCCCTCGGGGAGCGAGGTGGACTTCGTCTGGTCACGCGGCAAGCAGGCGGTCGGGATCGAGGTGAAAGCCAGCGCGCGCTGGCGGCCGGAGTTCGGCCGCGCCCTCACGGAACTGCACGGCCTGGGCGTGCTCTCGGACTGCTTCGGCGTCTATCTGGGCGACCGGCCGGCACAAGCCGGCCCGGTGCGCGTGCTGCCGCTCGACTCCTTCGCTCGCCAACTGGCCGCTGGAGGCGTTCTCCGCGCGCGCTGAAGGGCTTTCTGACGAGGCCATTGACCCGCTTGGGCCAGCACTCCTAGGATGGGCCCGTCCCAACCAAGGAGGTCGCCCGTGGAAACACTCGCCGGGCTCTGGCTGCCGATCGTGGTGTC
>CAZMRX010000279.1:0-7152 GCA_964568755.1 uncultured Acidobacteriota bacterium
CGGCGCGCCGTCGAGTCCTAGGCGATCGCCTGACGCAGCTCCGGCAGCCCGGCGGCCGGCCCGTAGTGGGTGGCGCCGCCCTTGAGCGCGGCGATTGCGGCCTCCGTCACGTGAGCGGGCGTGTCGAAGTCGGGCTCGCCGATCTCGAGGTGGACGATGCTGCGGCCCTTGGCCTCCAGGGCCCGCGCGCGCACCAGGACCTCGAAGGCGGTCTCCGTTCCGAGCCGCGCCAGACGTTCCGACAGCTTCATTCGCGCTCGCCTCCGCCGGCTACTCTACCCCGGCGGCGGCGGGTCGTGAACTAGAGCGAAGGGCTCAGGGCGCGCTCGAGTCGAGCTTCTCCACGCCGTACGCGCGCCGCAGGCGCTCGCCCGCGGCGTCCGCCTCCGCGGCGTCGATCACGATGCGCGAGGCGGCCTGTCCCGGGACGAGCTCGATCACGTGGAAGCCGGAGCTCGTCGTGGCGAACGCCTGGCGCAGCTCGCGCAGGCTCGGCACCGGGCGGCCGTTCACGCGCTCGACGATCTGGTCGCGCAGCTCCTGGTAGCCGAGGTTGGCGGTGTCCGGCAGGACGCTGGAGAGCAGCACGATCCGGCGCGGCTCGGTTCCCCCCTCCTCGGGATCGCGGTCGATCGCCACCAGCAGCCGCGGCGGCGCGCGCCGCGTCCAGTCGCCCCAGGAGGCGAGGTAGGGCCGTGTGAGCTCCTGGAACACGAGCCCGCCCTCGATCACGTAGTCGGGCCCGCGCCCGTAGACGTAGGGCGGCACCCGGTCCTGCTCGGGCTGCATCGCGCGCAGCGGGAGCTGGAGCTCGAGACGCTCCGCGTCGCGCAGGATCCGCACCGGCATCGTGTCGCCGGGCCGCCGGCCGTCGGAGAACAGCAGCGCGAACAGCATGCGCCCATAGAGAGGATGCTCGTAGTAGCCGGTCGGGTCGAGCTTGGCGCCGCCGAGCTCGAGCACCACGTCGCCCGGCTTCAGCACTCCCCCGGCGCTGCCGTGCGGCAGCACGCGCGTCAGCCGGATCCCGGTCTCGCCCGGCCGAAGCCCCAGCGACTCGCGCAGCGCCGGGTTGGTGAGGTCCTGCCACGCGAGCCCCGCGCGCGCGAAGCTGCGCCAGTCCCCCTGCGCGGCGCCGGACAGGAACTGCGCCAGCACGGGCGCGGCGAGGGCGGCGTAGGTGTCCCCGGCGCGGCCGGTGACGAGCCCGGCCACCCGGCCGTTCGCCACCACCACCTCGGATTCGCCGAGGCCCTCGGCGCTCGAGGCGACGTCGATCGTCAGCAGGCTCGTCTGCGACAGGCCGTGGCGCCCCGATCGCACCTGGCGCAGCGTCCCCGGGTAGGCGTCGAGCAGTCCCGTGCGCTGCCAGCGCAGGACCTGCACGGCGCCCTCGCTCCTCGCGCGCGGCTCGAGCGGCAGCGGCGTGAGGCCTTCCCAGAAGGCAGGGTCGTCCACGGCGACGAGCGCGAGCGGGCCCTCGTGGTCGACGAGCTCGACGCGGGCCACGGTGCGGGCGTCGGCGCCGAGCTTCTGGGCCTCGACCAGCAGCGGGTTGCCGAAGGCGGTGGAGGCGACCAGGATGCGCTGGCCGGGGACGACCAGGCCGGTGACCGTGCGCGTCCAGGGCGCCTGCTTCTCCCACGGCGCGCGCCAGTTCCAGTCCTGGCCGGTGACGCGCACGCTCACGACGACGCCGCGCAGCGAGCCGTTGGCGGTCACGGGCGCCTCGGCCGCGGTCTCGACGCGGACGGGAGGCGCGGGCGCCGTGACGGCCGTCTCGTGCCGCGCCGGGGCGCAGGACGCGACGAGCAGGGCGAGCAGGGCGGGGCTACGGCCGGCGGTCGTGCGGGATCGCATACTGCCTCAGGATCTCCGGGTGGGCGGCGTCGGCCCTGGCGCGGTCGAGCGCCTCGATGCCGCCGTCGCCTTCGAGCTCGATCGTGTGGAAGCGAGCGGTGTTCGCGGCGAACGCCTGCTGCACGTCGGCGAGCGATCGGATCGCACGACCGTTGATGCGCTCGACCCCGGCCGGCAGCGTGAGCGACATCTGCGAGTTGACCGCGTGGCGCAGCAGGCGGGTCAGCACCACCACCTCGCGATCCGCCTCCTCGGGCTTCTCGGCCTCGCGGAACAGCTGGTGCCAGACCAGGTCGCGGTTCGCGGTCTGCGGCCAGCCGCGCCCGAGCGTCTTCAGCAGCTCCACCTCGAGCCGCATGAACACGAGCCCGGCGTACACCACGTAGTCGGGCGCCTGCGCGTAACGGTTGCGGTTGCGGTCGTAGCGCGCGATGCGGCGCGCGGGCGCCTCGAGCGCGAGCTCCCGGCCGTCGCGCCAGACGCTGAAGCGCGCGGCCTGGCCGACCTGCAGCATGTCGATCGCGTGCTCGAACGTGACGCGCGCGTCGCCCAGCCGGATCGTGCCGTCGTCCGCGATCCGCTGCCCCTGCGTGGAGAGCAGCACGTCCCCGGCCTGCACGACGCCCTCGGCCGTGCCGCCGGGAGCCACGCGGTCCACCACGACGCCCGAGCGTCCCGCCGGCAGCCGGCGCTCGCGACGGTAGGCGGGCGAGAGCAGCGGCGCCGTCTGCAGCCCCGAGTCGGGGAAGCCGTCGTAGCGCCCGTCCTCCAGGTTGGCCAGGAAGTGGCGCACGATCGGCACCGGGATGAAGAAGCCCATGTTGTCGGCGCCGGGGAAGCCCTGGAACGCGACGCCGACCACGCGGCCGTCCTGCACCACGGGCCCGCCGCTGTTGCCCGGGTTGATCGCGGCGTCGGTCTGGACCACCAGGTGCGCGTCGGCGCCGCTGTGCACGTAGCCGCGCGACTCGATGCGCGAGACGATGCCGGCGGTGGACGAGACGTCCTGGCCGCCGAGCGGGAAGCCGTAGGTGTTGACGCGCGTGCCGGCGCGCGGCAGCGTGCCGAGCCGCAGGGGACGCAAGCCCCGCGCGAAGGCGGGATCGGCCACGCGCAGCACCGCGAGATCGCAGTCGTGGCCGGCGGCTTCGATGGTCGCCACGTACGGGTTCGCCTGGTCGGGCCGGCGCACCAGCACCTGGCGCGCGTCGGCGATCACGTGGCCGTTCGTGAGAATGCGTCCGCCGTCGATCAGGAAGCCGCTGCCGGAGGCCCCGCTCACGGGCTCCTGCCGCCACGGCTGCGCCCAGTCGAAGGGCGATCGGAACACCTGCACGTGCACGACCGAGGCCGCCACCCCGTTGCCCGTGGCCGGCACCTGGGCGGCGAGCGGCGCGGCTTCCGGCGGCGCTTGCGGCGCGGCCTCCTGCGCGGCCGCGATCGACGCGGCCGCGACGATCGCTGCGGCGACGGCGAGGCTCCTCATCGCGCCGCGGCGGCCGCCGCCTCGCCCGCCCGCGTCCCGTCCGCCACCGAGTCGGGAATCCCCGTGCTGCGCACGCCCGCCCCGGTCAGGAACAGGCCGGGCACGGCGGCCACGGCCTGCTCGACCCCCCTCATCCGCTCCAGGTGGCCGACCTCGAGCTGCGGCGTGCCCCCGGGCCAGCGGAACACCCGCGTCAGCACCGGCGCGCCGCGCAGCCCCAGCACGTCCCGCATCTCGCTCGCCACGACTTCGATCATCTCATCGTCCCGCAGCGAAAGCGCGCCCGGGTCGCGCGCGCCCCCCAGGAAGCCGCGCAGCAGCACGTGGCCCTCGGGCGCACGGAACGGGAACTTGGTCGACACGAAGCTGAGCGCGGTGGTGCGCAGGCCTTCCGTGGCGGGCACGACCATGCCGTAGCCGTCGAGCGGGTGCGCCACGTCGGCGCGCCGGTAGCCGAGCAGAACCGTGGCCGAGGACGCGAAGGGGATGGCGCCGAGCGCGCGGGCGGCCTCGGGCACGAGCCCTTCGAGCGCCGGCGCGATGCGCGGGCCCGGCGCCGCCACGATCACGCAGCGGGCTTCAACCGAGTCTCCGCCGTCGGTCGCGAGCGAGAAGCCCTCGGCCGTGGCCTCGACGCGCCGGACGCCCACGCCCGTCCGCAGCGCGCCCGGCGAAAGCCGCGCGACGAGCGCGTCCACCAGCTCGACGAGCCCGCCGCGCAGCGAGTAGAACGCGGCGGGAGGCCTGGCGCCGGGCGCGGGCTTCGGCCGGGGCGCCGCCCACAGCCCGCGCACCAGGCTGCCGTGGACACGCTCGAGCTCGCGGAAGCGCGGGAAGGTCGCGAGGATCGAGAGCCGCTCGGGGTCGCCGGCGTGGATCCCGGCGAGCAGCGGCTCGCCCAGCCGGTCGACCGCCTCCTGACCGAAGCGCCGGCGCAGGAACGACGCGATCGACTCGTCGGCGTGGCCGTTCTTCCCGGGGATCACGACGTCGAGGCCCATCCGGAGCTTGCCCGGCCACGAGAACAGGCCGCTCGCGAGGAAGGGCAGGATCTTCGTCGGCACCGCGAGCATCATCCCCTCCGGCAGGGGGTGCAGCTTCCGCCGGTGCAGCACGAATACCGCGCGCTCGTCGGGGTTGGTGGGGACGAGCCGCTCGCCCAGGCCGAGCTCGCGGCACAGCGCGATCGCCTCGGGCTTCTGCGCCAGCATCGAGTCCGGTCCGCCCTCGAGCAGGAAGCCGTCCCGCGTCTCGGTGCGGATCACGCCGCCGAGCCGCTCCCCCGCCTCGAGCAGGACGTAGGGCAGCTTCCGCTTGTCGAGGGCGTGCGCGGCGGAGAGCCCGGAGATGCCGCCGCCGATGATCGCGACCGTCGTTCTCGCCACGAATCTCGATCATAACCCGCATAGAATGGCGGCAGCTCTCCCG
The DNA here is from genome assembly GCA_964568755.1 of uncultured Acidobacteriota bacterium. Lineage (GTDB taxonomy): Bacteria > Acidobacteriota > Vicinamibacteria > Fen-336 > Fen-336 > DATBSL01. Next base: position 4,775 of record CAZMRX010000279.1, read on the forward strand.
CTAGATCCACGGAAGGACGATGGCCGGGCCTTCGAGAACCCGCGAGCGCGAAGTGGTCGTGACCGGCACGGGCGTCGCGTGCGTGATGGGCGACGACTGGGCCGCGATCGAGACGGCGCTGCGCGAGGGGCGTCCGACCTCCTTCCAGCGCTGGGCGCCGGCCGTCGAGCACGGGATGCAGTGCCAGCTGATCGGGCTCTACCCGGGCGAGCTCACACCCGACAGGCTCGGCATCGACAAGTCCCAGGCCCGCTTCATGAGCCGCGTCGCCATGCTGGCGCTGCGCGCGGCCCGGCTCGCGCTGGCCGAGTCGGGTGTCGCGACGCGCGATGCCGCCGTGATCGTGGGCAGCGGCACGGGCGACGTCGAGACCCACCGCGAGATCGCCGCGCGCCTCGCGCGGACCGAGGGGCCGCGGCGCGTGGCCCCGACCGTGATCCCGCGGCTGATGGCCTCGACCGTCTCCGCGAACCTCGCGACCGTGCTGGAGTCGACCGGGCCCTCGTTCAGCGCCACCGCGGCCTGCGCCGGGGGCGCCTACAACCTGCTGCTGGCCTCCCAGCTGATCGAGAGCGGCCACGTGGACGTGGCGATCGCCGGCGGCGCCGACGTGGCCGATATCCACTTCCACGCGGGCTTCGACGCGATGCGCGCCTACACCACGGTGGACAACGACCGCCCCGAGCGCGCCTCGCGCCCGTACGCCGCCGACCGCGCGGGCTTCGTGTTCTCGGAGGGCGCGGGCGTCGTGGTGCTCGAGACGCGCCGGCACGCCGAGGCGCGCGGCGCCAGGATTCTCGGCGTGCTGCTCGGGTACGGGATGTCCTCGGACGGGACGGGCAACATGGTGGCGCCCTCGTCGGAGGGGGCCGAGCTCGCGATGCGGCGAGCCCTCGGCCACGCCGGGGTCGCGCCGGAGGCGGTCGACTACGTCAACACCCACGCGACCTCGACCCCGCTCGGCGACGTGTCCGAGGTGCGCGCGCTGCGGGAAGTGCTCGGCGGACGACACGTCGCCTACTCGTCGACGAAGGGCTACACCGGCCACCCGGTCTCCGCCGCCGGCGCGATCGAGGCGATCTTCACGCTCGCGATGCTGCGTGGCGGCTTCGTCGCCCCCTGCGTGAACGCCGAGCCGCTCGACCCGGAGCTCCTCGACTACCCGCCGGTGGTGCGGCCCGAGTCGCGCGAGCTGCGCACGGCTCTCAGCAACTCCTTCGGCTTCGGCGGCACGAACGCCGCGCTGGTGCTCGGAGGGGTCAGGTCTTGAATCTTGGCGTCGGCCGTGAGCATTGACAGGGGCCGGCGCCGGCTGTCAGACTCCCCCGCGTAACGTCAGGGTGCCTCCCGTTTCGGGAGGGTAATAGGGAAGCAGGTCGAAAACCTGCGCGGTCCCGCCACTGTAGCCGGCGAGCCCGCCTCCACAGGTGCGTGAGCACCGCCACTCGGGAAACCGGGGAAGGTCGGAGGCGAAGCTGAGACCCGGGAGCCAGGAAACCTGCCCTGACCGATCTGAGGCTCGGAGCCTCCTCGCGAGAGGGAGACTCATCCATGCGCCACCGTGGCGGCTTTCCCGTCCCGTTCCCTTCCGTTCCCCTTCCGTCCATCCGGCGCTCGTCGCGCGTCGCCGTACGGCCGTTCGCCGGGGCGGCCGTCGTGTGCGTGCTCGCCGTCGCCTGGGCCCTGCTTCCCCTCCCGGTGAGCGCGCAGGTCCAGGTCGCCGTGGGTTCGGGCGCCCTCGAAGGCGTCGTGCGCACGAGCGCCGGCGAGGCCCTGCCCGGCCTCGTGGTGACCCTGGTCGGGCCAGAGATGCGCACCCTCGTGACCGGACCGGGCGGGCGCTACGAGGCGGTGGCGCTCCCCGCCGGGGAGTACCACCTCGAGGTCGCGGAGCCGGGGTTCCTGCTCCAGCCCGCGCGGGTGGCCCGGACCTCCGGAGCGCCCGTCATTCTCGACCTGGTGCTGGCGCCGGCTCCGGTGCGCGAGCAGGTGGTGGTGGCGGCCACGCGTAGCGAAGCGGCCACCTCTTCCCTGGGCTCGAGCGTGACCGTGCTCGATCGGGAGGCGGTGGCGAGCCGCCGGGCCTCGTCCTTCCTGAGCCTCGTCCAGGACGGGCCGGGGGTGGCGACCGCGCGCACGGGCGGCCTCGGCTCCCAGGGCTCCATGTTCGTGCGCGGCGGCGAGTCGCGCTTCGCCCGCATCCTCTTCGACGGGGTGCCCGTCAACACGCCGGGTGGGGCCTACGACTTCGGCGCCATCCTGCCCTTCCAGTACGAGCGGGTGGAGGTGGTGCGGGGCGCGGTGAGCAGCCTCTACGGCACGGACGCGCTGGCGGGGGTGGTGCAGATCGTCACCCGCCGGGCCGATGCCTCGACCAC
>CAZMRX010000280.1:0-7113 GCA_964568755.1 uncultured Acidobacteriota bacterium
GCGCTACGCGGGGCTCATCGGATACCCCATGGCGTTCGCGCGCGAGGTCGCCTCGCGGGGCATCACGGTGAACGCGGTGGCGCCCGGCTTCATCGAGACCGACATGACCGCCGCGATGACCGAGAAGGCCCGCGAGGCCGTGCTCGGGCAGGTCCCGCTCGGCCGCGTGGGACGGCCCGAGGACGTGGCCGGGGCCGTGCTGTTCCTGGTGTCCGACGCCGCCGCCTACGTGACCGGCCAGGTGCTGGCCGTTGACGGCGGCTTCCACATGTAGAATCGTCACCTCCCCGGGCGCTGTGGGCAGGGGAGCTTTCCGGAGGAAAATCCGCATGGAGCCTGTTGCCGATCGCGTCAAGAAGATCATCGTGGACCAGCTGGGCGTCGAGGAAGAGACCGTCACCCCGGAGGCCTCGTTCGTCGACGACCTCGGCGCGGACAGCCTCGACACCGTGGAGCTGGTGATGGCGCTCGAGGAGGAGTTCGGGGTCGAGATCCCGGACGAGGACGCCGAGAAGATCACCCGCGTCAAGGAAGCGATCGACTACATCGAAAAGCACTCGGGCAAGAAGTAGCCCGAGGACGGTCGAAGGACCTACGTGACCCCCAAGCACAGGGTCGTCGTCACCGGGGTGGGGCTCGTGTCCCCGCTCGGGATCGGCACCGAGGAGACCTGGCAAGGCCTCGTCGCGGGCCGCTCGGGCGCGGGGCCCATCTCGCTGTTCGACGCCTCGCAGCACTCGACCCGTTTCGCCTGCGAGGTGAAGGGGTTCGACCCGCTACGCTTCGTCGACAAGAAGGACGTCAAGAAGATGGACCGCTTCATCCAGTTCGCGATCGGGGCGGCCGAGTTCGCGCTCGAGGACAGCAAGCTCGAGATCACGGCCGAGCTCGCGCCGCGGGTGGGCGTCTACATCGGCAGCGGGATCGGGGGCTTCGCGACGATCGAGCGCGAGCACTCGGAGCTCGTGAAGGGCGGGCCGCGCCGGATCAGCCCGTTCTTCATCCCCGCCGTGATCGTCAACCTCGCCGCCGGCTGGGTCTCGATCCGCAGCGGAGCCAAGGGGCCGAACTCGGCCACGGCCACCGCCTGCACCAGCGGCGCCCACGCCGTGGGCGACTCGTTCCGGCTGATCCAGCGCGGCGACGCGGTGGCGATGATCGCGGGCGGCTCGGAGGCCGCGATCACGCCCCTGGGCGTCGGGGGCTTCTGCGCCATGCGGGCGCTCAGCACCCGCAACGACGCGCCGGAGAAGGCCTCGCGGCCGTTCGACCGGGACCGCGACGGCTTCGTGATCGGCGAGGGCTCCGGGATCCTCGTGCTGGAGCAGCTCGAGCACGCGCAGGCGCGCGGGGCGAGGATCTACGCCGAGGTCGTCGGCTACGGCATGTCGGGCGACGCCTTCCACATCTCGGCCCCGAGCGAGGACGGCGACGGCGGCGCGCGCGTGATGCGGGCCACGCTGCAGGACGCCGGTGTCGCGCCCGAGTCGGTGGGCTACATCAACGTCCACGGCACCTCCACCCCGCGCGGCGACGTGGTGGAGACGATCGCGATCAAGTCGGTCTTCGGCGCGCACGCGCGCAAGCTGGCGGTCAGCTCGACCAAGTCGATGACCGGGCACCTGCTCGGCGCCGCCGGCGGGCTGGAAGCCGGCATCGCGGCGCTCGCGCTGCGGCACCAGCTGATCCCGCCGACGATCAACTTCGAGAACCAGGACCCCGAGTGCGACCTCGACTGCGTGCCGAACCAGGCGCGCAAGGCCGAGCTGCGCTACGCGCTCAGCAACTCTTTCGGCTTCGGCGGCACGAACGGCGCCCTGCTGCTGAAGCGCCACGAAGCCTGAGCAGGAAGGACCCATGAAGGTCGTCGTCTGCGTCGAGCAGGTCCCGGACACCGAGACACGGGTCCGCATTGCACCCGACGGCAGCGCCATCTCCGAGGCCGACGTCCAGAGCTGGATCGTGTCGCCCTACGACGAGTTCGCGATCGAGGAGGCGCTCCGGATCAAGGAGGCGAAGGGCGGCGAGGTGGTGGTCGTCACGGTCGGCCCGGAGCGCGCGCAGGCGGCGCTGCGGACGGGGCTGGCCATGGGCGCCGACTCGGCGGTCCACGTCAAGGACGAAAAGCTCGACGCGGCCGACGCGCTCGGCACCGCGCGCGCGCTGGCCGCGGCGATCCGCACGCTCGGGCCGGTCGACCTGGTGCTGTGCGGGCAGCAGGGAGTGGGCGGCGACCAGGCCCAGGTCCCGGGCATGCTGGCCGAGCTGCTGGACCTGCCGCAGGTGACGGTGGCGGTCAAGCTCGAGATCGGCGAGGGGCAGGCGACGGTGGAGCGCGAGATCGAGGGCGGGCGCGAGACCTGGACGACCTCGCTGCCGGCGCTCGTCTCGACCCAGAAGGGCCTCAACGAGCCGCGCTACGCCGCGCTCAAGGGAATCATGGCCGCGAAGAAGAAGCCGCTCACGCTGCTCGACGCCGCGGCCCTGGGCCTGGATGCAGCCGCGCTCGCCCCCAGGCTGCGCGTCACGCGGCTGGAGCTGCCGCCCCCGCGCCCGCCCGTGCGGATGATCCAGGGCGAGGCGGCCGCCCAGGCGGCCGAGCTGGTGCGCGTGCTCCACGAAGAAGCGAAGGTGATCTGAGGTGGCCCTGATCCTGACGTTCGCGGAGGCGCGCGACGGCCGCCTGCGGCGCGCTTCGCTCGAGGTCGTGTCGGAAGCCCGCAGGCTCGCCTCGGCTCTCGGAGCGGGCGTGGAAGCCGTCTTGATCGGACCCGGGAGCGAGACGCTCGCGGGCGAGCTCGCGGCCCACGGCGCCGACCGGGTGCACGTGTTCGACGCGCCAGCGCTCGCGGCGTACGCGACGGAGGCGTACGCCGCCGCGCTCGCGCGGGCGATCGCGGAGACGAAGCCGAGCGTCGTGCTGGTGCCGTTCACCGCGATGGGGAAGGACCTGGCGCCGCGCGTGGCGGCGCGCGTGGGCGCGGGGCTCGCATCCGACTGCGTGGCGCTCGAGGTGAAGGACGGCCGGCTCGCGGCCCGCCGGCCGATGTACGGCGGCAAGGCCTACGCGACCGTGGAGTGGACGGGCGAGCCGGCGATGGCCACCTTGCGCCCGAACGTGTTCCCGGTCGGACAGCCGGACGCGTCGCGGCCGGTGGTCGTGGTGAAGACAGCGCTCGACGTCACGGCGCGGGCGCGGGTGACGGCCACGACGGCGACCGCCCAGGGCCGGGTGCCGCTGAGCGAGGCGCAGATCATCGTCTCGGGCGGCCGCGGCCTCAAGGGGCCGGAGAACTTCCACCTGGTCGAGAGCCTCGCCGAGGCGCTCGGCGCCGCGGTCGGGGCGTCGCGCGCCGTGGTCGACGCCGGTTGGGTGGACCACCAGCTGCAGGTCGGGCAGACGGGACGGACCGTCTCGCCGTCGCTCTACGTGGCCTGCGGGATCAGCGGCGCCATCCAGCACCTGGCGGGGATGTCGTCGTCCCGTTGCATCGTGGCGATCAACAAGGACCCCGACGCGCCCATCTTCAAGGTCGCCGACTACGGCGTCCTGGGCGACCTGTTCGAGATCCTGCCCAAGCTCACCGAGGCCGCGAAGGCGCACCGGTCCTCGCGCGGCTGACGACAGCGCCCTGGCCGAGGTGCCCTGATGGCCGTGCTCGCGGTCCTGCAGTCGGTCCTGGTCGCGGCGCTCGCGACGATCGCCTTCGGCTTCATGGCGCTGCAACTGCGCGGACTGTGGCGCCTGATCGCCTCTGGCGCCCCGGGCGACGAGGTCCTGACGGACGCGCCGGGGGAGCGCCTCGGCACGGTCCTCGCTCTTTCCTTCGGCCACCGCAAGGTCAAGGAAGACGCGGCCGCCGGGCTGCTGCACGCGATCTTCCTGTACGGCTTCTTCGTGCTCGGGGTCGGACACCTCGAGGTGCTGCTCGAAGGCGCGACGTCCTTCCTGACGGCGTTCGGAGGAAGGCCGTTCGCGTACGACCTCGTGCTGCCCGCCGGCCCGCTGGCCGCCTACCACCTGAGCCAGGACCTGTTCGCGGCAGCTGTGCTGGTCGCGGCAGCCCTCGCCCTCGCGCGGCGCTTCGCGGGCCGGCCGGCGCGGCTGCTGCCGCGCTCGGCGGACGGGGAGCGGATCCTGTGGTTCCTGGTGGCGCTCTACGCGACCTTCTTCCTGCTCGCGGGCCCGAGCCTGCTGCTGCGGCAGCGCGCGGCCGGCGGCGCGGCCTTCTCGCTCGCCCAGCCCGCGACGTCGCTCGTGGCGATCGGCTTTGCGTCGCTCGCGACGCCCGCGCTCGAGGCGATGCGCGGCCTCGGCTTCTGGGCGCACACGCTGGTGTTCCTGGGCTTCGCGGCCTACGTGCCGACCACGAAGCACATGCACCTCGTGTTCGCCTGGCCGAACCTCTACTTCTTCCGCCGCGAGCGCTACGGCCTGCCGCCGCGGATCGACTTCGAGAAGACCGAGAAGTTCGGGGTCGACCAGGTCGGCGAGCTGCCCTGGAAGAGCCTGCTCGACTCCTTCGCGTGCACCGAGTGCGGCCGCTGCAACTCGGTCTGCCCGGCCCACGCCACCGGCAAGCCGCTCATGCCGATGAAGGTGCTGCACGACGTGAAGCTGAACCTGCGCGACCGCAAGCACGCGACGCTCGTCTCGGAGGCCGAGATCGACCGCTCGCGGAGTGGCGTCGTGCGCGACGACGGCGGCTACCTCCAGGTCGAGGGCCAGGTCCACCTCGACGAGCTGTGGGCGTGCACCACCTGCGCCGCCTGCGTGCAGGCCTGCCCGGTCCTGATCGACTCGGTGCCGGGCACGCTGGTCGCCCTGCGCCAGGGCCAGGTCATGATGGATGGGCGCTTCCCGCAGGAGGCCACGAACGCCTTCAAGGGGCTCGAGACCAAGGGCAACCCCTGGGGCCTCGGCCCGGACCGCCGCATGGAGTGGGCGGAGGGCCTGGGCGTCCCGCTGATGAGCGAGCTGGGCGGGCGCGAGGTCGAGTACCTGCTCTGGGTCGGGTGCGCCGGGGCGACCGACCCGCGGGCGCGCAAGACCAACCAGGCGCTGGTCCGGATCCTGAAGGCCGCGGGCGTCGACTTCGCGACGCTCGGCTCCGAGGAGCGCTGCACCGGCGACCCGGCCCGGCGGCTCGGGAACGAGTACGTCTTCGCCCAGCTGGCCACCGAGAACGTCGAGACGCTCAAGCCGTACCGCTTCCGCAAGATCCTGGTGACCTGCCCGCACTGCCTCAACAGCCTGGGCAAGGAGTACCGCGAGCACGGCGGCAGCTACTCGGTGGTGCACCACTCCCAGCTGCTGTCCGAGCTGCTGGCGGCGGGGCGCGTCCCGCTCGACCTCGCGAAGAGCACGGACGAGCTCGTGACGTTCCACGACCCCTGCTACCTCGCCCGCTACAACGACACGGTCGAGGCGCCGCGCGAGGTGCTCGGCCGCATCGGCGTGAAGTCGGTCGAGATGAGCCAGAGCCGCAAGAGCGGCTTCTGCTGCGGCGCCGGCGGCGGGCGCATCTTCCTCGAGGAGCGCATCGGCACGCGCGTGAACGTGGAGCGCACGGAGCAGGCGCTCGCGACCGGCGCCAGCACCGTCGCCGTCGGTTGCCCCTTCTGCATGACGATGATGACCGACGGCACGAAGGCCAAAGGCGTCGACGAGCAGGTGAAGGTCAAGGATCTCGCGGAGCTCGTAGCTGAACGCCTACAGCAGCCGGCGGGGGGCCTGGGGGGCGCGACGCACCCCCCAGAACAAGAAAAGACATAACCGGCCGTGTCGTCTCGTGGCTTCACGAAGATGGTGATTGGAGAGCCGGTCTTCGGGGCCTTTCGGGCTCGCGTGCTAAACTGCGTCGTTTCCGGCAGTTGAGCTGATGAGCGAATACAACTTCGAAGAGATCGAGACGCGCTGGCAGGCGAAGTGGGCCGAGAGCGGGGTGTTCGAGGTCCACGAGGACCCGGCACGGCCCAAGTTCTACTGCCTGGAGATGCTGCCCTACCCCTCGGGCGACATCCACGTCGGGCACGTCAGGAACTACTGCATCACCGACGTGATCTCGCGCTGCAAGACGATGCGCGGGATGAACGTGCTGCACCCGATCGGCTGGGACGCGCTCGGCCTGCCGGCCGAGAACGCCGCGATCAAGCGCGGCGTGCACCCCGAGACGTGGACGCGGGCGAACATCGCCTCGATGAAGCGCCAGCTGCAGCGGCTCGGCTTCAGCTACCCCTGGAGCCGCGAGATCGCCACCTGCGATGCGGACTACTACCGCTGGAACCAGTGGTTCTTCCTGCGCATGCTGGAGAAGGGGATCGCCTACCGCGCGAAGGCCCCGGTCAACTGGTGCCCGTCGTGCCTCACGGTGCTCGCCAACGAGCAGGCCGAGGGCGGCGTCTGCTGGCGCTGCAAGAACCCGGTCGAGCAGCGCGACATGGAGCAGTGGTTCCTGCGCATCACCGCCTACCAGGACGCGCTGCTCGACGACATGGCCCAGCTTTCCACCTGGCCCGAGCGGGTGCTGCAGCAGCAGCGCAACTGGGTCGGCAAGTCACACGGCGCCGAGGTGGACTTCCCGGTCGAGGGCTTCCCGTCCATCCGGATCTTCACGACGCGGGTGGACACGATCTGCGGGGCGACGTTCATGGCGCTCGCTCCCGAGCACCCGATGCTGGACACGCTCCTCGCCGGCCTGCCCGACGCCGCCGAGCGCAAGCAGCAGATCGCGCGCCTGCGCGGGCAGGATCGCCGCGCGCGCCTCGAGGGCCGCGTCGAGAAGGAAGGCGTCTTCACCGGGCGCTACGCGACGAACCCCTTCACGCGCGAGAAGATCCCGATCTGGGCCTCCAACTTCGTGCTGATGGGCTACGGAACCGGCGCGATCATGTCGGTGCCCGCGCACGACGAGCGCGACTTCGAGTTCGCGCGCAAGTACGGGCTCGAGGTCCGGGTGGTGATCCAGCCCGAGGGCGAGCCGCTCGACGGGGCGAGCATGAAGGCCGCCTACGTCGGCCCGGGCCGCGTCGTCCGGAGCGGCAGCTTCGACGGGCTCGCCGCGGAAGAGGCGATCCCGAGGATGGCCGCCTGGGCGCAGGAGAAGGGCGTCG
>CAZMRX010000281.1:0-7110 GCA_964568755.1 uncultured Acidobacteriota bacterium
GGGCCTTCATCAAGGTCAACTGCGCCGCCCTGCCCGCATCGCTGATCGAGACCGAGCTCCTGGGGCACGAGAAGGGCGCTTTCACAGGCGCGATCGCGCCCCACCCCGGCCGCTTCGAGCTGGCCGACGGGGGGACGCTGTTCCTCGACGAGATCGGCGACCTCGCGGTCGAGCTGCAGTCGAAGCTCCTGCGCGTGCTGCAGGACGGCGAGGTGCAGCGGCTGGGCGCCACGCGCTCGCGCAAGGTGGACTTCCGACTCGTCGCCGCGACCAACCAGGACCTCGAGCGCGCCATGGCCGAGGGACGCTTCCGGCGCGACCTCTACTACCGCCTGAGCGTCTTCCCGATCCAGGTCCCCGCGCTGCGCGAGCGCAGGGACGACATCCCGCTGATCACCTGGGCCTTCATCGAGCGGCGACAGAAGGACCTGGGCCGGCGCATCGAGCAGATCCCGCAAAGCGTGATGGACACGCTCGTGGCCTACGACTGGCCGGGGAACGTGCGGGAGCTCGAGAACGTGCTCGAGCGGGCGCTGATCCTCTCGCCGGGCAAGGCGCTGCGGCTGGACGACCCGCTGCGCGCGCCGGGCTCCACGACCTCGGCTGGCACGCTGCCGGCTCCCACTGCCGCGGCGGCGAACGCGGACCGCAGCTTCGACGCCGTGGCGCGCGAGCACGTGCGCGCCGTGCTCGAGCGCTGCGCGTGGAGGATCAACGGCCCGGGCGGGGCGGCCGAGGTGCTGGCGGTCCACCCCAACACCCTGCGCTCACGCATGAAGCGGCTCGGGCTCGAACGCCCTCAGGCGAGCAGCATCGCGAGGTAATGCGAGGCGTTCCGGATCTCGACGCCGCGAGCTCGCAGCCGCCTCAGCGCCGCGAGGCCTTGCTCGTCGGCCGACACGAGGTCTTCGAGATCGAGCACCCGGACCCCGGCCTCGGCGGACCTCTCCAGCTCCGACACCTCTTCGGAACGCAGCCGGCCCTCGAGACGAAGCGTCCCCGGGGGATCGGTCGAGATGGGGGTGATGCGCAGGGTCAAGGGCTCGTAGCTCTCCCGAGTCCCTTGCCATTGCAAGAGTGAGGCCCGCTCATCCCTTCGCGCGATGCGAATCGAGAGCCGCTCGCGGTGAAGGAGTTGCGCTTGATCGAGCGGGCCCCGACGTGCTTCGACCACCACCACGGACGGTGACCGGTCACGAGATGGCGTGACTCGCTCCCGGCGGTCGCCGGTGAGCCCTGGGCCAGCGGACTCCGCAACGACCGGGAAACAAGCGCCTTCGGTTGGGACTGGAGCCCTGCTGCGCCCTGGCGAGCCTCTTGCAAACCGGTTGAGCAAATCGCAAGCCTCAATCGAAACGTCAAGGAGATGAAGACGATGAGACGACTCGAAATCTGCGCGGCCGTGGTCGCCACGGCGATGCTCGTGGCGTCCGTGTCCGCCGAGGCCCAGCCGAAGCCGGCCGCGGCGGCCGTAGCACTCGAGCCCGGCGCGCTCGACGCGCTGACGAGCATGGGCGCCTACCTGCGCACGCTCAAGTCGTTCCAGGTCGTGGCCGCCACGACCGACGAGGACGTGCTGGAGGACGGCCAGAAGGTCCAGTACTCCGGGACGGCGACCATCCTCGCCCGCCTGCCGAACGGGCTCCGGGCGGAGGTGTCGGACGACCGGCACGAGCGGCTCTACTTCTACGACGGGAAGAGCTTCACCCTCTTCGGGAAGCGCATCAACTATTACGCGACGGTGGCTGCTCCGCCGACGCTCGGGCAGCTGGCCGACAAGCTGGACCAGGACTACGGGCTCGGCGTTCCGCTGTCAGACCTGTTCCGCTGGGGATCGCCCAGCTGGGGCCCGGAGGGCATCACCGGTGCTATCGACCTCGGCCCCGCCGTCGTCGAGGGCACGACGTGCCAGCACTACGCCTACCGCCAGGCCGACATCGACTGGCAGATCTGGATCCAGAAGGGCGACTACCCGCTGCCGCGCAAGCTCGTGATCACGACCAGGACCGACGAGGCACGGCCGCAGCACACGGCCGTCTACACCTGGAACCTGGCGCCCTCGTTCAACGACGCCGCCTTCACCTTCGACCCGCCGGCGGGAGCCGGCAAGGTCGTGCTCGCCACGGTCGCCGCCGCCCGCGCGGGCCAGTAGGAGCAGACATGAATAGGACCAGACAGCTTCGCGTCGCACTTGCGATCGCGCTCGTCGCCGCGGCCGGCTCCGCGCAGGCCAGGAACGTCCGCAGCCAGTCGCGCGGCAACGTCAACGCCAACAGGAACACCAACGTCAACGCGAATCGGAACGTGAACGTGAACTCGAACCGGAACGTGAACGTCAACGTCGACCGCGACGTCCACGTGCACGGCGGCTACTACGGCGGCGGCGGCTGCTGCTACAACAGCTATCACCCGGTCGCCACCGCCGCGGCCGTCACCGCGACCGCTATGGTCACGGCCGCGGTGGTGGGCTCGATCGTCAACACGGTCCCGTCGGGCTGCAGCACGGTGATCGTGAACGGCTTCGCGTACCAGCAGTGCGGCAGCACCTGGTACCAGCCGCAGATCTCGGGCAGCTCCACGACCTACATCGTCGTCAACCCCCCGCGCTGACCCGCGAGGGCCTGCACGCAAGTCGCCCCGCGGCCGCGTGCTACCATCGCGAGTCTGAGCCGCGTGGGCCGCCCCGGTCCCTCCACGAGCTTGCGAGGGAAGGGATGAGGCGCTGGCGACGTCGCGCGCGCACTCGCGAGAAGCCCCTGCGGGACGAGCTGCTCAGCATCGAGCGGCTCGAGGAGCGGGCCAAGGCGCTGGCCGCGCGCCTGACCGTCGATCCCACGCCGCGCCGAAGCGCGCGCGACGTGTTCCCGCGTTTCACCGAGAACGCGGGCGTGCTGCGCGAGGCGTACCTCACGCTCGCCGAGGACGTGCACCAGGGGGCGTTCGTGACGCCGGCCGCGGAGTGGCTGCTCGACAACTACCACCTGGTCGCTTCCGAGATCCGCGACGTGCGGCAGAACCTGCCCCGCGACTACTACCGCGAGCTGCCCAAGCTCGCCACGCGCCAGCTCGCCGGCGACGCGCGCGTCTACGCCATGGCCGTGGAGCTGATCCGCCACAGCGACAGCCGGCTCGACCGGCAGCAGCTGCTGCGCTTCATGAACAGCTACCAGGCGGTGGCGCCGCTCGCGATCGGCGAGCTGTGGGCCTGGCCGAGCATGCTCAAGCTCGCCCTGATCGAGAACCTGCGCCGCCTGGCGGAGGAGGCGATGGACGCGCGCGAGGCGCGTCGCGCGGCCGACGCCTACGTCGCACGCATCGACGCCGCCGGGCACGGGCGGCCGCCGCCGCTGCCGCCGGAGATCCACCCCGCGTTCGTGGTCCAGGTGCTGCAGCGCGTGCGCGAGTACGGCCCGCGCCTCTCCGCGGTCCGCGCCGCCGTGGACGCGTACCTGCTCGCGCAGCAAACGGCGTCGGAGGACGCGATCCGCGGCGAGCACCAGGAGCAGGCGGCGGCGCAGGTCTCGGTCGGCAACGTCATCACCAGCCTGCGGCTGTTGTCGACCCTCGACTGGAGCCAGTACTTCGAGGCAGTGAGCCTGGTCGAGGGCGTGCTGCAGCGCGACCCCGCCGCCGTCTACAGCGAGATGGACTTCCTGAGCCGCGACCGCTACCGGCAGGCGGTGGAGCAGCTGGCCGACGGCACCGGCGAGGGCCAGCTGCGGGTGGCGCTGCGCACGGTCGAGAGCGCGCGGCAGGCCGCCGAGGCGGGCGCCGCGGGGCGCGCGGTGCACGTGGGGCACCACCTGATCGGCAAGGGCCGCGCCGACCTCGAGGCCGACCTCGCGTACCGGCCCGGGCTGCGGCGTCGGGCGCGCCGCATCGTGTTTGCCAACGCCACCGCCGCCTACCTCGGGGCGATCGGGCTCGTGACCGCGCTCGTTCTCGGGCTCGGCTTCGCCTACGCGCAGCAGCACAGCCAGTCGCCCTGGCCGCTCGCCTGGGTGGCGCTGCTGCTGCTGCTCCCCGCGAGCGACGTGGCGATCGCGGTGGTCCAGAGCGTGTGCGTCCGCTTCGCGCCGCCGCGGCGGCTCCCGCGGCTCGATTTCCTGGGCGGCGTTCCGGAGCTCGCGCGGACGATGGTGGTGGTGCCGACGCTGCTCACGAGCACCGCGCGGGTCGCCGAGCTCCTCGAGCACCTGGAGGTGCTGGCGCTCGGAAACCTCGACCCGCGCATCCACTTCGCGCTGCTCGGCGACTTCAGCGACGCGCCCGCGCGCGAGATGCCGCAGGACGCGGAGATCCTGGGCGCCGCTCGGTCCGGAATCGAGGCCCTCAACGCGCGCCACGCGGAGGGCCGCGACGACCGCTTCTACCTCGTCCACCGCGTGCGGCAGTGGAACCCGCGCGAGGGCGTCTTCATGGGCTGGGAGCGCAAGCGCGGCAAGATCGAGGAGTGGAACCGCCTGCTGCGCGGAGCCACCGACACGAGCTTCACGGTGGAAGCGGGCGACGCCTCGATCTTCCCCGCGGTCCGCTACTGCATCACGCTCGACTCGGACACGCGCCTGCCGCGCGACGCCGCCAAGAAGCTGATCGGCATCGCCGCCCATCCGCTGCACGAGCCCCACTTCGACGCCGCCCTGGGCCGCGTCACCGAGGGCTACGCGATCCTCCAGCCGCGGGTGAGCGTCACCATGGCGAGCGCCGCGGGCTCGCTGTTCGCGCGGCTCTACGCCGGCCACACCGGCGTCGACCCTTACACGACGGCCGTCTCCGACACGTATCAGGACCTGTTCTCCGAGGGCATCTTCACCGGCAAGGGGCTTTACCACGTGGACGCCTTCGTCGCGGCGCTCGAGGGGCGCGTGCCCGAGAACGCGCTCCTGTCGCACGACCTGTTCGAGGGGCTCTACGCGCGCACCGCTCTCGTCACCGACATCGAGGTGGTGGACGACTACCCCGCGAGCGTCCTGGCACACGCCCGCCGCCAGCACCGCTGGGTGCGCGGCGACTGGCAGATCCTGTGGTGGCTCTTCCCGCTCGTCCCCACCCGCGCCGGCGTGCGCCGCAACCGCCTGCCGCTCGTCTCCCGCTGGAAGATCCTCGACAACCTGCGGCGCAGCCTGATGGCGCCCGCGACCGTCGCGCTGCTGCTGCTGGCGTGGACGGCGCTGCCCGGCAGCCCGGCGGTCTGGACGGCCGCGCTGCTGCTGGCGCTCGCCTTCAACCTGTACCCGCTGGCGCTCAAGACCGCGTTCGGCCCGCCACCGCAGCAGCCGTGGCGCGTCTTCCTGCGGCTCGTGACGGAGGACGCCCGCACAGCGCTCGCGCAGGCCGCGCTGCAGCTGACGTTCCTGGCGAGCCAGGGCTGGGAGCGGGCCCACGCGATCGGGCTCACGCTGGTGCGGCTCGGCGCCACGAAGCGGGGCCTGCTGGAGTGGGAGACGGCGGCCGCGAGCGCCGAGCGCGGACGCCACGGCGACGGCGCCGCCGCCTTCGTGATGGAGATGATCGCGAGCCCCGTCGTGGCGCTCGTCGGCCTCGCGCTCGTGGCGGCGGTGCGGCCGGCGGCGCTCGTGGCGGCCGTGCCGGTGCTGCTGCTGTGGGCCGCCGCACCGCTCGTCGCCCACGCCCTGAGCCGGCCCGTGCCCAAGCGGCGGCTGGCGCTCGGCGCGGCGGACCGCGCGCTCTTCGAGGCGCTGGCCCGGGACACGTGGCGGTACTTCGAGACGTTCATGGGCCCCGAGGACCACGGCCTGCCCGCCGACAACTTCCAGGAGACGCCCGAGCCTCGCGTGGCGCATCGGACCTCGCCCACGAACATCGGGATGGGCCTGCTCGCCACGCTGGCCGCGCACGACCTCGGCTTGATCGCGAAGGACGCGCTCGCGCGCAGGATCGACGCGACGCTCACCACGCTGGAGGGGCTCGAGCGGCACGAGGGTCACCTGCTCAACTGGTACGACACCGTGAGCCTGGCCGCGCTCCCGCCCCGCTACGTCTCGACCGTCGACAGCGGCAACCTGGCGGGCGCCCTGATGGCGCTCGCCTCCGGGCTGCGCGAGGCGGGCCTGCCGGGGCTCGCGGATCGCGCCTCGGCGTTCGCGGACGCCATGGGCTTCCGCTTCCTCTACGACCCGCAGCGCCGGATCCTCTCGATCGGCTTCCGCCTCGCGGACGCCGAGGGGCCTGGTCGCCTCGACCCGTCGTACTACGACCTGCTGGCCTCGGAGGCGCGGCTCGCGAGCTTCGTCGCCATCGCGCGCGGCGAGCTGCCGGAGACACACTGGTTCCACCTGGGTCGCCTGGTCACGAGTGTCGACGGCATGCCGACGCTGCTGTCGTGGAGCGGCACCGCCTTCGAGTACCTGATGCCGCTGCTGGTGATGAAGAGCTACCCGGGGACGCTGCTCGAGCAGAGCTGCCGCATGGCCGTGCGCCGCCAGGTCGAGTACGCGGCGGAGCGGGACGTGCCGTGGGGCATCTCGGAGTGCGCCTACAACCTCACCGACCGCCACGGCAACTACCAGTACAAGGCCTTCGGCGTCCCGGGCCTCGGCCTCAAGCGAGGCCTCGCCGACGAGCTGGTGGTGGCGCCCTACGCGACGGCGCTCGCCGCGATGGTCGAGCCTCAGCTCGCGGCGCGAAACCTGAGGCGCCTCGCGGGCGAGGGGCGCGCCGGGGCCTACGGCTACTACGAGGCGATCGACTACACGCACGCCCCGCTCGGCGAGCTCGGCGCAGGCGAGAGCTCCGTAGCGCCCGGCGGATCCGTGGTGCGCACCTACATGGCCCACCACCAGGGCATGACGCTCGTCGCGCTCGCGAACGTGCTGCTGGGCGACCCGATGGTGAGGCGCTTCCACGCCGACCCGCGCGTGCAGGCGACGGAGCTGCTGCTGCAGGAGCGGGTCCCGCGCGAGGCGGCGATCACCCAGCCCCGCCCCGTCGAGGAGACGCGCACCGCGAGCCCGGCGGTCGCGCAGCCGCTGCGCCGCTTCCGCTCGCCGCACACGCTGTGGCCGCATGCGCAGTTCCTCTCGAACGGCAGCTACACCACCGTCGTGACGAACGCCGGCGGCGGCGCCAGCTTCTGCCGCGGCCGCGTGG
>CAZMRX010000282.1:0-7101 GCA_964568755.1 uncultured Acidobacteriota bacterium
CTGGCGAGCGCCGTTGCCGCCGCGGGGGTGCCGGATCGCGTGGGCGTGTTTCTCAAGGAAGAGACCGCCACCGAGACGGACCGGGCCCTGCCTCCGGCCGCGGCGCTCGGCGTCCTCGCGCGGCGCTCGGGGCCGCTCTATCTCCCGTCGCGCCGCCTCGAGACGTCGCTCGTCGACTCTCGCTTTGCCGTGCTGGTTCTCTTCTTTCCGGAGGAAGCCCCATGACTCCTGCTGAAGGCGACGTCCTCGTCCGGCGCGTGCTGGACGCCGTGCCGGCGCGCAGCCACGCGCTCGGGGCGCTGCTCTCGCTGTTCCGCGTCGAGGCGAGCACGGAGGTTCCGACCGCGTGCGTGAGCTGCGAGCGGCGGCCCGTGCTGCGTGTCAACCCGCGCTTCGTCGCGGAGCACTGCCGGACCGACGCGCACCTGTTCCTGCTGGTGATGCACGAGCTGCACCACGTGCTGCTCGGGCACACGCGGCTCTTCCCGCGGGTGACGCCGGCGCACAACGTCGCTTTCGACGCGGTGATCAACGCGCTGCTGTGCGCGCGCTTCCCGGAGGAGGCCTACACCTCCTTCTTCACGCAGCAGTACGGGGAGGCCTCGGGGCCGCTGCGGCTCCTGGCTCCGCCGGGGCGGCGGGCTGTCGTGCCGGCGCGGCTCGCGGCGCTGCACCAGGCCCTCTACGCGGGGACGGCCACGGCCGACGAGGTCTTTCACGCGATCGTGCGGGAGATCGGCGCGCTCTCGATCCCGCTCGACGTGCTGCTGGGCTCGCACGGGCGGGGCGGCGAGGCGGGAGAGGCCGGCGACTGGGGGACCGAGGGGCCGGCCGACCCGTCCGTCGTGGACGCCATCCGGCGCATCGTCGAGAAGTGGCCGCCGCCGGAGCAGCCGATCCGCGGACGGAGCCTCGCGGACGTGCTGAGGATCGAGGCCGTTCGGCCTGCGCCGGTCGACCCCGGCGTGCTGGCGGCCACCCGGCGCGCACTGCTGGGCGCTGCCGACCGTGGGCGGCGTGAGGCCCGACGCGTCCTGGGGCCGCGTCCGGCTCTTCTTCCGCTGCCGGATCCCGGGGACCGCAGGGCCGGTGTCGCACGCTCGCTCGGCACGACACCCGTACTCTACCGCTCGGCGGTGCTCGACCCGCGGGGCCGGGGCGACGGGGCGACTCACATCTACCTCGACGTGAGCGGGTCGATGAACCCCTGGCTCGAAGGCCTGTACGGAGCGCTCGGGGCGCTGCGGCGGCACGTCGCGCCGTCCGTGCATCTCTTCTCGACGCGCGTGTCGACGGTGCCGCTGCGCGCCCTGCTGGAGGGTCTGCGGCCGACGACCGGCGGGACGGAGATCGCGTGTGCCTTGGAGCACGCGCTCGCGGGGCGCGCGCGGCGCGTCCTGGTCGTCACCGACGGCTACGTCGGACAGGCTTCGCCGGAGCTGGTGCGTGCGGCGCAGCGGCGCGGGCTCGAGGTGCGCGCGCTTCTCACGCCCGGGGGGTGGCGGGCCGACCTCGAGCCGCTGGCTGTTCGCATCGAAGAGCTGCCGCCGCTAGCGGCCGGGCAGCAGAGGAGGAACGCATGAGCTCGAGGCTCCGATTCGCCGAGGCCGTCTGCGCGGGGCACCCCGACCGGCTGGCCGACACGATCGCGGAGCGCATCGTCGCGCTCGCGGTGAGCCGCGATCCCGAGGCGCTCGTGGGCGTGGAGGTGGCGCTCCACCGGAACGTCGTCTTCGTCGACGGGCGTGTGGCAGCGGGGCGCTCGGACTCCGCCGTCTCGGAGAGCGAGATCGTCGCGCTCGTGCGGGAGGCGTTTGCCTCCGCGGGCTACGGGTCGACGCCGTCGGGTGTCTTTCTGCCCGAGCCCTCGTCGCTCGAGGTGCGGACCGACCTCTGCCTGGGCCCGCTGCCCGAGGACGTGCGGGCGATCCGCGACGTGAGCGACGACCAGGCGATCTGCGTCGGCCACGCGGTCTGGGGGCCTCGGGCGGGGCACCGGCCGCTCGAGCAGGCGCTCGCGTCCGACTTCGCCCTGGCGCTCGAGCGGCTACGTGTTTCACGGCCCGAGCTGGGCCTGGGTCCGGACGGCAAGACGCTCGTGACCGTCCGGGGGCGGGCGCTCGTGGGCGTGTCTCTCTCGATCCAGCACGCGGCTCTCGTCGACTGGGTGGCGCTCACTCGCTCGGCCCGCGAGGCCTGCGAGGCCGTCGCGTCGGAGTACGTCGCGGCCGGGGAGCTCGAGTCGCCCGGGCCGGACGTCGACTGGCTGGTCAACGGGGCGGGGGCGTTCGAGGTCGGCGGGCCTGCGGGAGACAACGGGCTCTCGGGCAAGAAGCTCGTGGCCCAGGCCTACGGGTCGGCCGTGCCGATCGGCGGGGGAGCGACCTGCGGCAAGGACCCGCACAAGGTGGACCCGCGCGGCCAGGCGCTGGCGCGAAAGATGGCTCTCGACGCGGTCGTCAGCGGGAGGGCGCTCGAGGCGACCGTCTGGCTGGCCTATCGCCCCGGGGACGTGGTCCCGCGCTGGGTCGAGATGCTCGAGGCCTCGGCTCGGCAGCTTGCGCCTGGTAGTCACTTGCCGTGTTAGCAGTGCTCACACTGGGCTGGCTCGCGCATTTTCGATTGATCTTCACCGGCGAACGCGCGGAAGCGGACCTGCGTTGGCAGTGGCGTGGCTCACACTCGTGCCTGCAAGGTCGAACCTGGTCGCACGCGTCGCTCCCTCGCGTCGCAAGGTCAGGTGGCGGTGGCGACATTCGTCTGTATGAGGGAGCGAGCATGCCTTCGAGTGTGGTGAGGCGGGTGGTGATCGGCGGGGTCCTGGGGATCCTGGGGTGGGGTGTGCCGGCAGAGTGTGCTCCGGCGCGGAGCGCGGATCCGGCGCGGGCGATCGTGAAGATCTACGCGTCGGCCGTGGGGCGGGACGTGACGGCGCCGTGGCGGCCGGGGTGGGGCGCCTCCCGGACGGGGTCCGGGGCCGTGGTGGCGCCGGGACTGATCCTGACGGCGGCGCACGTGGTCGAGGACCAGACATTCGTGCTGATCCGTCTCAACGGGACGACGCGCAAGGCTCAGGCGCGCGTGCTCGTCGTCTCGCACGTCGCCGATCTCGCGCTCCTGCTGTTGGAGGACCCGGAGTTCTTCGCGGGTGTGTCTCCGCTCGAGCTCGGCGAGCTGCCGGCAGTGCGCGATGCGGTGGCGGCCTACGGCTTCCCGAACGGCGGCGAGACGCTGTCAATCACCGAGGGAGTCGTGGCGCGCGCCGAGCACTGGCCCTACGTGCACAGCCGGGAGAGCCTGCTCGCGATCCAGATGGACGCCGCGATCGCCCCGGGCAGCAGCGGGGGGCCGCTGTTGCGCGAAGGGCGGCTCGTGGGGGTCGCCATGCAGGGCTTCAAGGAGAGCTCGATCGGCTGCGCCGTTCCGATCTCGCTGGTGCGGCAGTTCCTGCTCGACGCCTCGGACGGGCGGCTCGAAGGGATCCCCGAGCTGGGGATCGAGTGGCAGAAACTGGAGAGCGCCACGCTCCGCGCGAGCCTGGCCGTGCCGGCGGGCGAGACCGGCGTGCTGCTCAAGTCGGTCGACGTCTCCCCGGCTGGAGGTGTGCTCCAGGCGGGAGACGTGCTGCTCGGCCTGTCAGGGCGGCCGGTGGCCGACGACGGGACGGTCGAGCTGCGCGCGGGCGAACGGACGGACCTCGCCGAGGTCACCGACGTGCTGCAGGTCGGCGGAGCGGTGACGGTTCGCTACCTTCGCGACGGCGTCGTTCACAGCGCGTCGATCTCGCTGACGCGTGCGCGCGGGGAGGGCCGGCTCGTGCCGCGGCTCTTCGACCGCAACGCCGACTACTTCATCTTCGGCGGGCTGGCGTTCGTGACCCTCACGCAGAACATGCTGGACGCGGTGAAGGAGTACGCTCCGGCGGCGCTCGTCGCACAGGCGCAGCGCGAGGCGGAGCAGCCGGGCCAGGGGCTGGTGCTGATCGCGAGCGTCCTGTCGAGCGACGTCAACGCCGGGTACGAGGACGCGGTCTGGGAGGTCGTCCGGTCGGTCGACGGGCAGGCGGTCGCAAGCCTGGCGGAGCTGGTGGCCCTCGTCGAGCGGGCCGGCGGCGGGCCGCTCGTCTCCTTCGCGCTTGCCGATGGCAGCCGCGTGACGATCGACCGCGAGCGCGCCTTGGCGACGGCGCCGGAGGTGCTTTCGCGCTACGAGATTCCCGCCGATCGCTCGCACGGGCTTCGCGCGCTCGCCGAGGGCGGGCGGCAGGCGGTAGCCGTCGCAACTGCACTCGAGGCGGGACGAAGCGAGGGACCCGAGGCCCATGAGCGACGAGACGAGCAGCGCTAGGCGTGTCGTGAAGTGCCCGGAGTGCGGTTCTTCTCGCGTCGCCACGATCAGCTTCGGAATGCCGGGGTGGAGCCCGCAGCTGGAGGAGGACCTGGCCTCGGGCCGGGTCTTCCTCGGCGGCTGCTGCGTGGGCCGGGACGACCCCGACCGTCACTGCCACGAGTGCGGGCATTCCTGGAGCGCCGGCCCCCCGCGCGCCGGCGACCCGTGAAGGACGGGGGAAACCGCCGTGAGAGCTGAGTGCTTCGGGCAATCGCGACCGCAGGACGGCCGTGCTTGCTTCTGGGCCTGGCTGCCGACCCGGCGGAGCAGCGTGGTCTTTCCACTGCCCGAAGGCCCTCGCAGAGCGAGGGGTCGGCCCGACAGCCGGGAGAAGGCCGCTACGAGCCTCGCCTGAACTTGCTGAGTGCCGCGCATCGGGGACGGATTCTATTCTCCAGTGACGGCGTCCGGACCTCCGCTGGCCGGGGGCTCGCCGAGAATCCTGTTGTCGGCCCGTCCGCCCTGTCCGCACACCTGCCTACGGACGGATTCGCCCTTGACTTCTGTGTACAGGTGTACATACAATGGACGAGTTCGAGTGGGACGTGCGGAAAGCCGCCGCCAATCGGCGCAGGCACGGGATCGGCTTCGCCGATGCGACGGCGGTCTTCGAGGACGAAAGGGCGCTGACGGTGCCAGACGAAATCACCGCAATCGACGAGACCAGGATGCTCACGGCGGGGCGAGACGCGCTGGGACGAGTGCTGGTGGTGGCTTACACCAGGAGCGGCAGGCGACTCCGGCTGACTTCCGCGCGCCGGGCGACTCCCGGCGAGCGTCGAGAGTACCTGAGGAAGGACACATGAAGCCGCAGCGAAGGGGAGTTGACTTCTCGCGCGGCCGGCGCGGCGCCGTCGCGCAGGTCGCCCAGGGGAAGACTCGAATCACGATCCGCCTCGACACGGACTTGCTGGACTGGTTTCGCGAAGAGGTGGACCACGCGGGGGGCGGCAACTACCAGACGCTGATTAACGAAGCCCTGCGGCAACACGTCGAAGGGAAGCGCGAGAACCTCGAGGACACACTGCGGCGCGTAATGCGGGAGGAGCTCGCGCGGCCGCGCGGCCCGCGAGGGTAGCGACTGCAAATGTGGCGGCGCCTGTTCCACGTCTCTGTGAGCGAGTGGAGGTGGTCATGACACGAACCGCTTAGCGAGGAACCCAGACCCATGCGTATGAAGATCCAAGACGGCACGATGCGACACGGGGATCCTTCCCTGTGCCTGACCTGTCGCCACGCGACGGTCGTTCAAGGGCCCAGCCTCCAGGACCGCATCGTGAGCTGCAGCCTGCTGTCCGACGGCGACTCTCGGATTCCCTTTCCAGTCAGCACCTGCAGCGGGTACTCCGACCGGCGACATCCAACCCTTTACGAGATGGAGGACATCGCGTGGGTGCTGCGTACGGACGCCCGCCGCAAGAAGATCGGGTTCGTCCAGGCGCGGGAGCTCAGGCCACACGTGCGTCACGTGCTGTTCGACGAACGGGACTGACGCCGCGAGCGGGAATCCAAGGAGTCGGTGGATGGCGCGACGCAAGACGAGGGCGAAGCCGTGACTGACCCGAGGCACCGTACTCTGCTCGAGATCGTCAAGAGGCAGCCGTCGGACTTCGCACCATGGGGAGAGCGGTCCCGCGAGGAGGACTGGGGGCCCGACTGCAGCTGCGGGTGCCGGTGGTACGTGCGCCTCGAGCCGGGGCTTCAGCTCGATTGGGGCGTCTGTCGCAACGCCGCCTCGCCTCGCGCTGGCCTGTTGACGTTCGAGCACCAGGGGTGTCGCCAGTTCGAGGCCGACGAGGGCGTCATGCGCGACGAGGAGGAGGACCCGAGGGCAGTGGCCGATAAGCGCTCTGCCGAGCGGCTCCTGCTGCGGAATCTCCGCGACCGGGAGCCGGAGCTGCGGGCGCAGCTCGAGGCGGCGAGCGATCACTGGGGCTATGAAGACCCCGTTTACCGTCTCTACCACCAGAGCTTCAAGGTCTACTGGCTCCAGGGGCGCACGCAATCGCTGGTCGCGTTGCTCGCGGGTCTCGCGCCGCCGAGCCAGCAGCTCGATCCCGCGTTCCTCGACATCGTTCGCGCAGGGACCGGCAAGGAGTTCGTTCCGGAGCACAACGCTCGCTGGGCCGAGGTCACCCGGCCGATCGTGGAGGCGTTTTTTCACGCGCGCTATTTCGTCGAGATGGCCGTGCGCTACGCGCGGGTCCACGAGCCGCCGTCGCTGCTGCCGAGCGGATATGCGGCTCTGTTGTGCCTGTACGGGCTGCGTTGAGGGCGCGGTGTCCCCCGAAGCTTGGCTGACGCTCGGTTGTCGTAGGTTTCGTGCGCGGTCCGGACCTGGTACGGCCTGGTGCTCGTGCAGAATGGTCGACGAAACAAGACAGACCCGCCCGCCCCTGCCACAAACCTGCCTGCGGACGGTTCTCCCGTAATAGACTTGGAGGAGACTCATGGCGAGCAGGAAATCCCCGTCGGCGCCCGAGTGGCAGGTCATCCTGGAGAGGATCGAGTCGCAGAACCGGCTGACGATCGAGGCCGTCGAGGTCACCCGAGTGGCACTCGGGAATCGGATCGACGACCTCGAGGACCGCCTGGGCGGACGGATCGGCAACCTCGAGACGGCCGTGACTGTGCTGACAGGGCGCGTCGACGGGCTCGAGACCCGCTTCGACGGGCTTGAGACCCGCTTCGACGGGCTTGAGACCCGCTTCG
>CAZMRX010000283.1:0-7097 GCA_964568755.1 uncultured Acidobacteriota bacterium
CCCGGTGCCGGAGTCGGTCAGCAGGTCGATCAGCACGTCCTCGCCGTGGAGCAGGAACACGTTGTAGCCCGCCCGGGCGAGCGCCTGCTCGCGCTCCGGACGCTCGGTGAACTTGACCGACTCGACGGACTTGATCCGGAACGGCTCGATGATGGTCTTGAACTGCAACATCGCGACCTCGCTCGCCGGCGCGAGTATAGTCCGCGGCCGCGCGCCGGTGCTTTGGCTCACGCTCGCAGGCCAGGTTGTGATGGCCGGCAGAGTTCAGGGGTCGACGAGCTCGACCGCGTCACCTGCCGCGATGCGTCCCGGCTCGAGCACCGATGCGTTGAGGCACAACCGGCCGTCGAAGCGCCGCGCGATGTCGCGCAGGACGCCCACGTCTTGTGACTGGGTGTCGGGGTCCCACGTGGTCATCACGCAGCGGCCGCGGAGATCGGCGAGCCCGACGACCGCCCTTCCGATGCGCAGCGACCGGCCTTCCCAGTCCCGCTCGGCGAGCCCCGCGACACCCGAGATCACGAGGTTGGGGCGGAGGCGCCTGGGATCGCGCCCGAAAGCGGCGAGCGATCCGTCGGTCGCGACCAGCAGCGGCCGAACGTCGAAACGGTCCTCGCCTTCGTATCGCCGCAGACGAGCCCCGCGGCCGGCCGCCGCTTCGACGCGCCGGGTCACCTCGGGATCGGTCCAGGCGAACCCGTCGACGAGCGGCTCGCCCTCCGCGCCGAGCGACGCCTGGTGGGCGAGCAGGCGCGGGTGGTTCCGCGCGGTGAGGATGCGGCGCCGCTCGTCCCAGACCTGCACGACACGGTCGCCCTCGATGCCGTCGGCGTGCAGCTCCGCCGCTTCCAGTCGTTCGCCTGCCATCGACTTGACCGGGTAGCGCCAGATCTCCGCGAGCTTCACGCAGGCCGCCGGGGGCTGGAGGGCATTGGACGCGGCTAAACGCCGTCGGCTCCCTTATTATTCCCGGACGCGCACGCTGGCCAGCTGCAGCAGGCCCAGCCCGAGCAGGACCGCGCCCGCGGCCACCACCACCTCGCGCATGGTCGCGCCGGTCAGCACCAGTGCCACCGCCACGGCCAGCGTCGGCAGGGCCGGCCACGCGTGGAGCGGATGCAGGCCCCGCTCGCGCCGAAGCGCAAGGACCAGGAGCGCGAGGGCGCTGGTGCCGAACTGCATCAGCACCGCGATGCTCGAGAGCGCGAACAGCTGGCCCAGCTCGCCGAGGCTCACGAGCGTCGCGACCACCAGCCAGGTGACGAAGAGCGCCCGCAGCGGCACGCCGCCAGCGGAGACGCGCTCGAGGTCGAAGAGCTTTCGCTCGCCGGCAGCGAGGGCGGACAGGTAGCGCGGCGTCGTCACCAGCATGCCGAAGGTGATGCCGAGCGCGGAAACGCTGGTGCCGGCCGCGACGAGCCGCGCGAACGAGGCGCCGCCGAGGACGCCCGCCGTGTCCGCGAGCGGAGCCGGCGAGGACGCGAGCGCGGGGAGCGCCGTGACGCAGGCGAGGACCAGGGCCAGGTACAGGCCCATGGCCAGGACCAGCGAGCCCACGGTGGCGATCGGGACGGCCCTCGACGAGGCGCGCACCTGGCCGGCGATGACGGGGACGATCTCGAAGCCCTGGCAGGCGAAGACCACGGTGAGCGCCGCGCGCAGCCAGGAGGCGTCGGGCACGGCCGCGGCGGGCGCGGGGAAGCGGTTCCAGGCGAGGGCGAACGCGGCGACCAGCAGCAGTAGCGGCAGCAGCTTGAGGGCAGTGAGGCTCGTCCAGACCCGCGCCGACAGGCGAAGGCCGGACGCCACCACGACGGCGAGCAGCGTCACGAGCAGGGCGGGGGCGGCTCGCGCCAGAAGGCCCGTGTCGATCCCGAGGCCGCCCAGGAAGGCGCGCGTGAGGCCCACGCTGACCGCCGCGGTGCTGAAGAGCGCACTCACGTAGGCCACCCAGCCCACCAGGAACGACACGCGCTCGCCGAAAGCGGCGCGCGCGAAGACGACGGGTCCCCCGTCCTCGTCGAAGCGCCGCCCGAGCGTCGCGAAGGTCAGGGCTGCGGGCAGCAGCGCCAGGCCGGTGAGCGCGAAAACGGCCACGGCGCCGAGGCCGGGCGCGCTCGTCGCCACCGCGGCGGGCACGAAGAAGATCCCGACGCCGACGATCCCGTTGAGCCCCAGGGCCAGCAGCTGGTACGCGCCCACTGCGCGGCGAGGGGCGGGTTCGGCGGGGGACATGACCGGCGAGTTCACCACAGGCGGACACGTTCGCCAAGCCCGATCTTGCCGGGGGCGGCGGCCGGGGCCTATGATCTGGGGCGCGCGGCCCGCTCGGCGCGCTCGGGCAAGTCAGGAGGACGCATGCGTCGCGTGTCCGTGGCCCTTCTTCTCGTCGTGGCGGGCGCGGCCTGGGCCGCGGCGCCCGCCGCAGCGCAGGCGCCCGGGCCCAAGCCGCCGTCCGCCCCCGCTGCGCCGGACTCGTCCGTCGCCGCCGTGTCCGGCGCCTACGCGTTTCGCACGTACTGTGCGAGCTGCCACGGGGTGGACGGCCGAGGCGACGGGCCGCTCACCGACAGCCTGCGCTTCCACCCGCCCGACCTCAGCCTGATCGCGAAGCGCAGCGGCGGCGAGTTCCCGACGGAGAAGGTGATCCGGATCGTGGACGGGCGGAACCCCCTGAAGGGCCACGGCGGGCCCGACATGCCGATCTGGGGCGACGCCTTCCGCAACGCCGAGACGGGCTACGACGACGCGGTGGCGCGCGCGAAGATCCGCTCGATCGTCGACCACCTGAAAACGCTGCAGGCGAAGTAGGCGCGCCCCGCCCGCCGCGCGCGCCGCTGCCGCCTCGCGCCGCGGCAAACCCGTCCTATAGAATGCCAGCCCAGAGCATGACCCTCGCGCCGGGCGCACGGCTCGGTCCCTATCAGATCGTCGCCCCCCTCGGAGCGGGGGGGATGGGCGAGGTCTACCGCGCGCGCGACACGCGGCTCGGGCGCGACGTGGCGGTCAAGGTGCTGCCCGGGGGAGCCGCCGCCGATCCCGAGCGGCGCGCCCGCTTCGAGCAGGAGGCCCGCTCGGCCTCCGCCCTCAACCACCCGAATATCGTGACCCTGCTCGACATCGGCGACGCCGACGGCGTCAGCTTCATCGCGATGGAGCACGTCGAGGGGCGCACGCTGCGAGAGCTGGTCGGCGGGAGCACGCCGCTCGCCGCGCGCAAGACCCTCGACATCGCCGCCCAGCTCGCGGACGGGCTGGCCAAGGCCCACGCCGCCGGCATCGTGCACCGCGACCTCAAGCCCGAAAACGTCATGGTGTCGAAGGACGGCTTCGTCAAGATCCTCGACTTCGGGCTGGCCAAGCTCACGGCGCCTCTCGGCGGGTCGCAGTCCGAGCTGCAGACGGCGGCGGCGCCCGACACCGCCGCGGGCGCCGTGCTCGGCACGGTCGGCTACATGTCTCCCGAGCAGGCGAGCGGGCACCCGGTCGACTTCCGGACCGACCAGTTCGCGCTCGGCACCATCCTCTACGAGATGGTGACGGGGAAGCGCCCCTTCCAGCGCGCGACCGGCGCGGAGACCCTCGCCGCCATCATCCGCGACGAGCCCGAGGACGCGGCGCGGCTCAACCCGCGCGCCCCCGCCCCGCTGCGCTGGATCATCGACCGCTGCCTGGAGAAGGACCCCGAGGACCGCTTCGCCTCCACCACCGATCTCGCCCGTGACCTCGCCAGCCTGCGCGAGCACCTCTCGGAGTCGACCTCGGCCAGCGAGGCACTCACCGCGGCGCCTGCCCGCCGTCGCTGGCTGCGGCCAGCGGGATGGCTCGCGCTGGGGCTCGTCGCGGGCGCGGGGCTCGCCGCGCTCGTCCTGCGTGGCGGCGGCGACACGTTGCCCGACCTGCGTTTCCAGCGGCTGACGTTCCGGCGCGGCGCCGTCCTGACCGCGCGCTTCGCGCCCGACGGCCAGTCGGTCCTCTACGGCGCGGCCTGGGAGGGCGCCCCCGTCGAGGTCTTTTCCGTCCGCTTCGACGGGCCGGAATCGCGATCGCTGGGACTGCCCGCGGCCGACGTGCTGTCGGTCGCGCAGAACGGCGAGATGGCGATCTCGCTCGGGCGCCGTTTCGTGTTCGGCTGGGAGAGCCGGGGGACGCTCGCCCGCGTGCCGCTCGGCGGCGGCGCCCCACGCGAGATCCTGGAGAACATCGAGACGGCGGATTGGGCTCCGGACGGCGGCAGCCTCGCGGTGGCCCGCGACGCCGGCAGCCGGCGCCGGCTCGAGTTCCCCGTCGGAAAAGTGTTGTACGAGACGGCGGGCTGGATCAGCGGCGTCCGCGTGTCTCCCGACGGCCGGAGCGTTGCGTTCTGGAACCACCGCTCGCGCGGAGACAACCTCGCCTCGCTCGACTTGATCGAGGCGAACGGTGAGCACCGCACGCTCGTCGAGCAGGGGGCGAGCTCGGCGGGCCTCGCCTGGGCCCCGGATGGCCAGGGGCTGTGGTCGGGAGGCTTCGCCTTGAGCCTCCAGGGAGAACGGCGACGCGTCGTCGCGTTCCCAGCAGGGGGGTTCCTGCTTCACGACGTGGCGGCCGGCGGGCGCGCCCTCGTGAACCGCCGCAACTTCCGGCGCGAGATCGTGGGGCTCGCCCCCGGTCGCGCGGCCGAGGCCAACCTGTCCTGGCTGGACTGGTCGCACCCGGAGGCCCTTTCGGAAGACGGCCGCACCCTGCTGTTCGACGAGCAGAACATCAACGTCGCGGGCAACTACGCGATCTACCTGCGCGGGACGGACGGCTCGCCGGCCGTGCGGCTGGGCGAGGGCCAGTCGCTCGCCTTGTCGCCCGACGGCGAGTGGGCGCTCGCCGCGTCGCAGAGCGCGACGGGGGCAGACCTCGTCCTGCTTCCGGTAGGGGCAGGTGAGCCGCGCAAGCTCCCGCCTGCCGGCCTGAAGACCGACGCGGCCAGCTTCTTCGCCGACGGCCGGCGGCTGCTGCTCTGGGGACACGAGCCGGGACACGCCAGCCGCCTCTACGTGCTCGAGCTGCCGGACGGGAAGCCGAAGCCGATCTCACCGGAGGGCGTCTCGATGTTCCGCTGGCGCGCGCTCGCTCCCGACGGCCGGACCGCCGTCGCGCGCGCGGAGGACGGCACGCTCGTGCTGTACCCGACGGACGGCGGTGAGCCGCGGCCGCTGCCCGGAGCGACGCGCGAGGACGTTCCGATCCGCTGGACCGCCGACGGGCGCGGCCTCTACCTCCAGCGTGGCCCCGGCGTTCCCGCGCGCGTCGACCTGCTCGACGTGGCGAGCGGGAAGCGGCGCCCGTGGCGGGAGCTGACCCCGCCCGACCCGGCCGGAGTGCTCTCGATCGGGCCGATCCTGCTGAGCGCCGACGGCCTCTCTTATGTCTACTCGTACCGGCGCATGGTCGACGACCTGTTTCTCGTCGAGGGGCTGCGGTAGCGGCCCGCTCGATGGCCGAGCTGGAGCCCCCGAAAGACCCGGTCCTCGACATTCGCGTGCGCTGGCGCGCGGGCCAGGTGCTGCTGGGCTTCGCGGGCGTAATGGCGGCGGTCGCGCTGTCGCGCCCGCTCGCCGCGTGGTCGCCGCCCTGGCTGAAGGCGGCGGACGCGCTCGCGCTCGGTCTCGGCGTCTCCGTGGCGGCGCTGCTCGCGAGCCTGCGCGGGAAGAAGCCGCCCGAGACGATCGCGCTGCACGCTTTCCTGGTGCTCTCGGTCGACGCCCTGGGCCAGCTCGTGGGAGCGCACGGCTTCCCGGCCTGGCCGCTGATGTCGCTGCTGGTGGCGTCGCTGGCGGTGGCCGAAGGGCTCCCGCTCGCGCTCGGCGTGGCGGCGCTCGCAACGCTTCTGGCGCTCGCCGACGCCGTGCGCCCGCTGCTGCCGCCGCTCGCCGCCGCGGGCGGCACCGGCGTCGACGTCAGGCCGGTGGTGGCCGCCGCGCTCGGCTACTTCGCGCTCGCGCTCGCGGTCAACCGCGCGCTCGCCGGCGAGAAGCGGCGGCTCTCCGCGACGCTCGCGGAGCTGGCGCGGCTCAAGCACGGCATCGACCAGCTCGCGGACGAGCCGGACGCCGCGTCGCCGGCGCCGCGCGCGAGCGCCGCCGAGGCGCTGCGGCAGGTGAGCGACGAGGGCCGGCGCGCGCGCCAGCTCGACCGGGCGAGCGAGCTCGACCTGGCGCTCGGCCGCGTGCTCGACGTGGCGCTCGAGGCGACCGCGGCGCACGCGGTGCTCTACTTCGACCTCGACCGCCAGCGCGAGCTCGCGCACCTGCGCGTGACACGCGGGCCCGCGTCGCTCGTCCCCGACTGCGCCGTGCCGCTCGGCAGCGATCCGTTCTCCTTCCTGCTCGAGCGCGGCCAGACCTTCTACGCCACCGACTTCAAGCGCCTGCTCCACGAGCTGCCCTGGTACCGGGGCACGGTCGCGATCGGGACGCTCGTCGCCGTGCCGGTGCGCGTGGGCGACGTGATCGTGGGCACGCTGGTGGCCGACCAGCTGGAGATCCAGGCGTTCACCGGGCGCGAGCCGCGCCTGCTCGCGGGCATCGCGGAGCTGGCGGCCGAGGCGATAAGGCAGACGCGCGCCTCGCTCGGGCGCGAGGAGCTGGACGCCGAGTTCAAGGCCGTCTACCCGATCTCGCAGCGGCTCGCGATGCTCGCGCGCGAGAGCGAGGTGCGCGAGCTGCTGTTGCGCTCGGCGCGCCACCTCGCCCACCTCGAGGGCGGCGCCGTGGTGATGAGCGACGACCTCGAGACGCGCTACGTGGTGGAGGCCGGCTTCGGCTGGACGGCCGAGTTCCTCAAGCGCGAGGTGGGGACGGGCGAGCGCACCTGGGCGGCGTGGGTGCTGCGTAGCGCGGAGGAGGCCTACCTGCTCGAGAGCCTGACCAGCGAGCAGAGCCGCATGCCGGTGCTGGTGCTCGACGAGCCATCGGGGCAGGCCGAGTCGCTGCTCGCGGTGCCGCTGCGGGCGCGCGGGCGGACGCTCGGCGCGCTGGTGCTGACCGGCGCGCGCGGCACCTTCGACGCCTCGACGCGGCGCGTGCTCGAGATCCTCGCGAACCAGGCGGCGGCCACGATCC
>CAZMRX010000284.1:0-498 GCA_964568755.1 uncultured Acidobacteriota bacterium
CGGGCCTGATGGACGCCTTCGCCACCTCGATCTCGATGGCGCTCCAGTACGGGGTGCCGCTCGAGGCGCTGGTCGAGAAGTTCTCGCACGTTCGCTTCGAGCCCTCGGGCTTCACCAAGAACTCCGAGATCCCCTACGCCAAGAGCATCACCGACTACATCTTCCGCTGGCTGGCCTCGAAGTTCCTCTCGGCCGAGCACCAGGAGGCGGTCGGGGTGCAGACGACCGACGCCTCGCTCAAGCCGCACTCGGGTCCGGTCACGGCAGTGGCGCAGACCGATCGCGCGGCCGAGGCGCCGTCCGCTCCGGGCGCCTCGATGCGCGCCCAGACGGACGCCCCGCCCTGCCACTACTGCGGCAGCATCATGATCCGCAACGGCTCCTGCTACCGCTGCGCCAACTGCGGCTCGACGAGCGGCTGCTCCTAGCGCCCGCCACTCCTCGCTCGGGGCTGCCGGTCGCAGTGGCTCGACTGGGGCCTCTGCGCCGTTCGGTGAA
>CAZMRX010000284.1:508-7075 GCA_964568755.1 uncultured Acidobacteriota bacterium
CCCCCCCCCCCCCCCCCCCCCCCCCCCCCCCCCCCCCGCCCCCCCCCCCCCCCCGCCCCGCCCCCCCCCGCCCCCCCCCCCCCCCCCCCCCCCCCCCCCCCCCGGCTCGTCCCTTCGTTGTCGTTCCTCCGTCCCGTGCCGTCGCCGCCAGCGTCTCGGGAGGCATCCCCACTTCGAGGCCGCGCTGGGCAGGAGCGCGTAGTGGGGGCAGGAGCCATCGGCCGGGGCTACGATGGGGTGGGAGACCGCGTGCAAGCCCTTGCCGGTTCGATCCTGGCCGTCGCCCTGGCGTCCGGGGGCGCTGCGGATGAGTATCCCGAGTGGAGCCGGGCCCGCACCCCTCACTTCGAGGTACTGACCGACGCCGGGCAGCCGATGGCGCGGCATGCGGCGGAGCGCCTCGAGCGCCTGCGCGTCGCGCTGCAGGCCTTGTTCCCACCGCGCGCGACCGGCGAGCGGCGGATCGTCGCGATGCTGCTCGCGCGCCGGGCGACGTTCGAGCCGCTCGTGCCGCGGCGGCACGCGCAGGCCCGCAAGGTCGCGGGCTTCTTCCAGGGCGGCGGGGAGTGGGACACGATCGTGGCCCAGCTCTCGCTGGAGCCGCCCGGCCCCTACGCCGCGCTCGATCACGAGTACGCGCACGTCGTCCTCAACCGCTCGCTCCCCGCGCAGCCGCTGTGGGTGGCCGAGGGGCTCGCGGAGCTGTTGAGCGACGCGACCGAGGGCCACGGGGAGGTCCGGCTCGGGGCGCTGCAGGACGACCTCGCGGCGCGCGCGCGCCAGGCCCCCCTGCCGCTCTCGAGCCTGATCGGCCTGCGCCACGACTCGCCCGAGTACCTGGGCACCGGCGACGAGGGCAGCCTCTACGCACAGTCCTGGGCGCTCGCGCGCTGGGTGGTGGCGCGCCACGGCCTGCCGGGCCTGCGCGCGTTCCTGGAGGCGATCGCCGAGGGCGACGACGCGCGCGGCGCCTTCGAAGAGCAGCTCGCCCCGCTCGAGCGGGCCCAGGCGACGCTGCTGGAGGTGCCTGGCGCGCCGTTGCTG
Source organism: uncultured Acidobacteriota bacterium (assembly GCA_964568755.1). GTDB lineage: Bacteria > Acidobacteriota > Vicinamibacteria > Fen-336 > Fen-336 > DATBSL01. The sequence goes on from CAZMRX010000284.1 coordinate 1,553, forward strand.
CGCGCCGCGATCGACGCCGCCGCGGCGGAGCCGCAGCTGGACGCACCGACTCGCGGGGAGGTCGAGTATCGGCTCGGCGAGCTGCTGCTCCGCACCGGCGAGCCCAACCGCGCCGCCGTTCACCTCCAGCGAGCGGTCGCCGAGGCGCCGGAGCACGTCCCGACCCGGATCGCCCTGGCGGAGGTCGGCCTGAGCAAGGGCGATCCCGCGCTGGCGCGCCGCGAGATCGAGCGGGCGCTGGTCGTCGCGCCCGCCGATCCGGCGGCCCTGCTGTACGACGCGCGCCTGCGCCTCGCGAGTGCGCGGGCGGCGGGGGAGCCGCTCCCGCCCGAGGTGGAAGAGCGAATCGTTGCCCAGCTGGAGCAGGCGCTCGAGCGGGCGCCCGGCCTGTACGAGGCCGCGCTGCTGCTCGTGGAGCTGCGGCCCCGGCCCTACCCGCAGCGGCGCGCCGCGCTCGAGCCGGTGCTCGCGCAGGATCCCGGGCGCACGGAGGTCGCGCTGGCCGTCGCGTCCCTGCACGTGAAGGAGCGCGACCTCTCCGCCGCGCAGCGCGTGCTGCGCCGCGCGCGCGAGGCGGCCACCGACCCGGCCTACCGCTTCCTCTGCGAGCACCAGCTCGACGAGATCGCCGAGTACCAGGCGGCGACGGTCGAGGTGCGCGGGCGGCTGCTGCACGTCGAGTGCCGAGCCGACGGCAGCCTGCGCTTCACGGTGGACGCGCCGCCCGCGCCGCTGCTGCTGGAGGCCGCCTCCACGCGGAGCTTCTTCGTGTACGGGGAGGGCGGGGCGAGCGCCGAGTCGCAGCTGGTCTGCGGCCTGCAGGACCGCCCGCTCGTGGTGCGCTACCACCGCTCCGACGCCGAGAGCGACGTCGTGAAGGGCCGCGTGCTGTGGCTCTCGTTCCCGGCGCCCGGCCGCCGCGCTCACTGACCCGCCGCGACCCCAGGCCTCGGGGCTCGAGCGGCTTCGGCTAGGATGCAGCGCAGCCCCAGTTGGGCGGCTCATTGCAGAGGAGGGCGCATGCGCGCTCGTGGTGTCGTGGCCGTGTTCCTGTGCCTCTTCGCGGGCCGGACCACGCACGCGCAGTCCCAGCCGCCCCGGGTCTTCGGCGGGGCGCCCGCGGCCAGCTGGATCGCTCCCCCCGACACGCCGGGCGACGCCTACGGTGTCTTCCACTTCCGCAGGACGCTCGAGCTGGGCTCGCGGCCCGAACGCTTCCTGGTCCACGTCTCCGCGGACAACCGCTATCGCCTCTTCGTCAACGGCCGGCAGGTGTCGTCGGGGCCCCAGCGCTCCGATCTCATGCACTGGCGCTACGAGACGTTGGACCTGGCGCCGCACTTGCGCGCGGGCCGGAACGTGCTCGCCGCGCTGGTGTGGAACTGGGGGCCGCATCGGCCGGCGGCGCAGTTCAGCCGGCGCACCGCCTTCCTGATGCAGGGCGACAGCGAGCGCGAGGCGGTCGCCAACACCGGCCGCGAGTGGAAGGTGCTGCGCAACCCCGGCTACGAGCCGCTTCCGGTGGTCGGTCCCGCCGCTGGCGGCTACTACGCGGCTCCGCCGGGAGAATCGGTGGACGGGGCCCGGTACCCGTGGGGGTGGGAAGAGGCGGGCTTCGACGACGCGAGCTGGTCGTCCCCCGCCGTCACGGAGGGCTGGGGCGCGGAGCGCACGCAGCTGCGTGGGACCGCGATCACGGGCGAGGCCATGCTGTGGCAGCTCGTGCCCCGCTCGATCCCCCCGATGGAAGAGAAGGTGGTTCGCCTCGCGACCGTGCGGCGCGCCCAGGGGCTCGAGCCGGGCGACGGATTCCTTCGCGGCGCGGGCGATCTGGCGGTTCCGGCTCGGACGCGGGTGACGCTCCTGCTCGACAACACCCACCTCACGAACGCCTACGCCGTCCTGGAGACGAGCGGAGGTGCGGGCGGCAGCGTGGCCCTGACCTACGCAGAAGCCTTGAAGGACGCGAAGGGGGAGAAGGGAAACCGCAACGAGATCGAGGGCAAGTCGGTCCTCGGGTTGAAGGACGTGTTCCGTCCCGGCGGCGGCGAGCGTCGCCGCTTCCAGACGCTGTGGTTCCGCACCTTCCGCTACGTGGAGGTCGCGATCGAGACCGCCGACGAGCCGCTGCGCATCCACGACCTCCACGGGATCTTCACGGCGTATCCGTTCCAGGAGAATGCCCGCTTCGCGAGCGACCTGCCGTGGATCCAGGACATGTGGCGGATGAACTGGCGGGTGGCGCGCCTGTGCGCCTGGGAGACCTACTTCGACACGCCCTACTACGAGCAGCTCCAGTACATCGGCGACACCCGCATCCAGGCGCTGATCTCGCTCTACGTGTCGGGCGACGACCGCCTGGTGCGCCAGGCCCTCTCGCACTTCGACGTCTCGCGCATCCCGGAGGGCATCACCGCCAGCCGATACCCGTCGGACCTGGGGCAGTACATCCCGACCTTCTCGCTGATCTGGGTCGCGATGGTGCACGACTACTGGATGCACCGCGACGATCCGGGCTACGTCCGGGCGCTGCTGCCGGGCGTCCGGGGGGTGCTCGGCTGGTACGAGCGCCACCTCGACGAGACCGGCCTGCTCGGCCCGATGCGCTGGTGGAGCTTCGTGGACTGGGCGAAGGAATGGCCCGTGGGCATTCCGCCCGGGGCGAAGGACGGGCACTCCGCCACGATCACGCTGCAGCTCGCCTACGCCCTGCAACGAGCGGCCGAGCTCGAGGACGCGTTGGGCTCGACGAGCGAGGCAGCCCGCTACCGCAGCCTCGCCCAGAAGCTGACCGCGGCCGTCAGGGCGAAGGCCTGGGACCCCGCCCGCGGCCTGTTCCTCGACTCGCCCGAGGCCGGGCTCGTGAGCCAGCAGACCAACACGATGGCGGTGCTGGTGGACGCGGTGCCCGCCCCCGAGCAGCGCGCGCTGATGGAGCGCGTGCTCGCCGACCGCACGCTGGTCCAGGCGACCTACTACTACGGCTTCTACGTGCTCGAGGCGCTGCGCAAGGCGGGGCTGGCCGATCGCTACATCGAGCAGCTGGCTCCCTGGCAGCAGATGCTGGCCCTGGGGCTCACCACGACGGCGGAGAGCCCCGAGCCCACGCGGTCCGACTCGCACGCGTGGAGCGCCCATCCCAACTACGGCTTGCTGGCCACGGTGCTCGGGGTCCGGCCCGCGTCGCCCGGGTTCCGCTCCGTGCGGATCGCCCCGAGCCTCGGTCCCTTGAAACGCGCGGAAGGCCGGATGCCACACCCGCTCGGGGAGATCGAGGTGCGCCTCGAGCGCGCGGGGGAGCGGGGGATCCGGGCCCACGTCACGCTGCCTCCGGGCCTCGACGGGGTCTTCGAGTGGGGCCAGCGCGAGCTGGCCCTGCGCCCGGGCCGACAGGACTTCGAGTTCTAGGGACGCAAGCCGAACTTGCGTTTGCATCACTCAACTCGTTCCGGAACGAGTAACCGATCGTAGCGAGCGGGCCCGCGTCGACAGCTTTCGCCTTTAGACTTCAAGGGATGTCCGGAGGCCACGACTCGCTCGCGGCGCTGTTCCGCGAGCTCATGGAGCTGTCGATCCTCGACGAGGGCTCGCCCAACGCGTTCCGCGCGCGGGCGTACGAGAAAGCCGTGGAGACGGTCGCCTCGTACCGCGGCGACTTGAGCGCCCTCTCGGAGAAGCAGCTCACCGCCCTCGACGGCATCGGCCCGAGCACCGCGAAGAAGATCCGCGAGTACTTCGAGGGCGGGACGATCGCGAAGCTCGAGGAGCTGCGCCGGAAGTACCCGCCGGAGTTCGTCGAGCTGCAGAGGATCCCCGGGCTCGGCCCCAAGACGCTGTTGCGGCTGCGAAGCGAGCTGGGCGTGAACAACCTGCAGGACCTGCGCGCCGCCCTCGCGGGCCAGCAGGTGCGGCACGTCGCGGGCCTGGGGGAGAAGCTGGAGCAGAAGCTGCTCGCGGCCACGGCCCGCATGGGCGAGACCGGCAAGGACAAGCGCCGGTCGATCGCCGAGGCGATGCCGATCGCGCGCGAGCTGGTGGCGGCGCTCGCGGCGCTGCCCGCGGTCGAGCGGGCCCAGTACTGCGGCAGCCTGCGCCGCCTGCGCGAGACGGTGGCCGACGTCGACATCGTGGCCGCCTCGCGCGAGGCGACCGCCGTGCGGGAGGCATTTCTGGCGCTGCCGATGGTCAAGCAGGTGATCGGCAGCGGGGAGACGAAGACGCAGGTCCTCACCGCGACCGGGCTGCAGGTGGACCTGCGGATCGTCGACCCGCGGCAGTTCGGAGCCGCCTGCCAGTACTTCACGGGCTCGAAGACCCACAACATCAAGCTGCGCCAGCGCGCCCTCGCGCGCGGGTGGCTGCTCAACGAGTACGGCCTGAGCCACGCCGAGACGGGCGAAGTGATCGCGTCCGAGACCGAGGAGGCGATCTACCGCGCGCTCGGCCTGCCGCTCATCCCGCCGCCGATGCGCGAGGACCGCGGTGAGATCGAGGAGGCCGAGAGCGGTGCGCTGCCCCGGGGGCTGCGGCTCGAAGAGGTGCGCGGCGACCTGCACGTCCACACGACGCTCTCCGGGGACGGCCGCAGCCCGCTCGAGGAGATCCTGGCGAGCGCCGCGGCGCGCGGCTACGAGTACCTCGCGCTCACCGACCACGCCGAGAACCTGGCGATGAGCGGGGCGAGCCGCGACGAGCTCGCCCTGCAGCGGACGCAGATCGACGGCCTGCGCGGCGCCTTCCCCGGGATGGCACTGCTGCACGGCGCCGAGCTCAACATCGGCAGGGACGGCAGCCTCGACTACGACCTCGAGTTTCGGCGCACGCTCGAGTGGTGCGTCGCCGGGGTCCACTCGCACTTCGATCTCCCGCGGGACGAGCAGACCCGGCGCATCCTCGCCGCGATGGAGGACCCGACCGTGGACGCGATCGCCCACCTCTCGGGCCGCCGGATCGGCCACCGGGCCGGCATCGCCCTCGACGTGGACGCGGTGCTCCGGAAGGCGATCGAGACCGACACCGCGATCGAGATCAACGCCGCGCTCGGGAGGCTCGACGCCACGAGCGAGGTCCTGCTGCAGGCACGCGGCCTGGACGTCACCTTCGTCGTGAGCACCGACACCCACCACACGCGCGAGCTCGAGCGCATGCAGTGGGGCGTGATGCAGGCGACGCGCGGCTTCGTCGACCCGGCGCGAATCGCGAACCTCTGGCCGCGCGAGCGCTTCCTCGAGTGGGTGCGGGCGCGCCGGGCCCGGGCGGCGCAGGCATGACGTCGCGGCGCTTCCGCGTGTTCCTGCTCTCGCCGGCCGACTGCTCCGGCACGCGGGCCCGCCAGCTGCAGTCCGAGGGCGCCGCGCACGACCTCGCGCGCCGGCTCAGGAGCGAAGCGGGGGTCGAGCTCGGCGAGGCGTTCGCCTTCGTGAGCAGCCTCTACTTCCGGGGAAAGCTGGCGTACGCGCGTGCCTTCGCCCGGCCGCCCGAGGGGCTCGCGGGCGCCCACGTGATCACGCCTTGCGACGGGCT
>CAZMRX010000285.1:0-7035 GCA_964568755.1 uncultured Acidobacteriota bacterium
GGCGCGCGAGCGGCCACCCGCTCGCGCCCGGCCGCTACGTCGCGCTCGAGGTCGCGGACGACGGGCCCGGCATGGACCCTGCCACGGTGGACCGGATCTTCGAGCCGTTCTTCACCACCAAGTTCACCGGGCGCGGCCTCGGGCTGGCCGCGGTGCTCGGCGTCGTGCGCGGGCACAAGGGCGCGGTCAGCGTCGAGAGCGCGCCGGGCAAGGGCACCGTGTTCCGCCTGCTGCTCCCGCCGAGCACGCGCGAGCCGCGGCCCGAGGCGAAGGCACCGCCTGTGCGCGGCCGGCCCGGCGCCACCGTGCTGGTGATCGACGACGAGCCGGTGGTGCGGCAGATGCTGGGCGAGGTGCTGACGCACGAGGGCTTCGTGGTGCTCGAGGCCGAGGACGGGGCCGCGGGCATCGCTCTCTATCGCGAGCACCGCGAGCGAATCGACGTGGTGCTGCTCGACCTGTCGATGCCGGGCCTGAGCGGCGCAGCGACCTTCGACCGCCTGCGCGAGATCGATCCCGGCGTGCGGGTGATCCTGTCCTCGGGGTACGACAGGGCCGAGGCGACGCTGCGCTTCACGACGGGAGGCCCGGCCGGCTTCATCCAGAAGCCCTACCGCCCCGACAAGCTCGTGGCCGAGATCGAGCGCTGTCGGTCGTCGGCCCCGAGCTGAGCGGCTCCGGCGCTCAGGTCCCGCGCCGCTCGGCGTCCTCGGCCCTCTGCCACAGGCCGATCGACTCGGGCAACGGCGGCGGCGGGACCTGCGCGCAGCCCGAAGCCTCCAGCAGCGCCGCCGTGGGCACGTTGCCCTGCCGCCCCCGGAACAGCGCCTTCACGCGCCCCACGGCGTACACGTCCCGTCCCACCTCGAAGCGCTGCTCGAACCACCACCACTTCTCGTCCCAGGCCGCAACGCGCGTCGCGAGCTCGAAGCGCTGGAAGGGGCCGAGCGCCCGCCGGAAGCGCAGCGTCGCCGAGCCCACGACCGGGAACCAGCGCCGCTTGAGGGCCGGCAGCAGCACCCCGCTGCGCAGGCCGTAGTCCCACCGCCCCAGGTCCATCGCCAGCAGGTAGCGGCTGTTGTTCATGTGCAGGTTCGAGTCGACGTCGTTCGGCCAGACGCGGAGCGAGACGCGACTCTCGTCGAGCAGGCCCTGCCGGGGCCGGGCCAGGCTGGTCGCCAGGGTGTACCAGAGCCGGAGCAGCACGCCCGATTCTTCTCCCTGCGGCCGCCGAGCGCCAGCCCGAGCGGTGTTACCCTCCGCGGATGCTGAAAAGGGCCGCCGTCCTGCTTCTCCTCTCTTGTGGCCTCGCTCCCGGCCTGCCGGCCGCGGACGAGCCGACGCTCGCGCTCGTCGGCGGCCAGGTGATCGACGGCTACGAGGGCCCGCCGATCCACGACGGCGTCGTGCTGATCGCCGGCGAGCGGATCGTCGCGGTCGGCCGGCGCGGCGAGGTGACGGTCCCCGCGGGCACGACCGTGATCGACACGGCGGGCATGAGCGTGCTGCCGGGGCTGATGGACATGCACGTCCACCTGATGATCCTGGGCCACTCGGACTACGAGTACTGGGACAAGACGTACATGGCCCGCTTCCGCGACCTGATCATGCCGATCGCCGCGAAGCAGCTGGTCGAGAGCGGGGTCACCACCGTACGCGACCTCGGGGCGCCGCTCGACGAGATCCTGCACGTGAAGCGGCGGATCGAGAAGGGCGAGATCCCCGGGCCGCGGCTGTACGTCTCGGGCCCGTTCATCCAGAAGAAGCCGTACTTCGAGTACGAGAAGTTCGTGCGCTGGGGCGTGGACGGCCCCGAGGACGCACGCGCCAAGGTGCAGAAGCTGGTGGACGCCGGCGTCGACTTCATCAAGCTGATCGACCAGGACCAGATGACGGACGACGAGGTGCGCGCCGTGGTCGAGACGGCGAAGAAGGGCGGCAAGCCCGTGGTCGCGCACGCCCACCGCGAGGACGAGATCCGCGTGGGCCTGAAGCACGGCGTCGACTGCTTCGAGCACACCGGGCTCGCGACCGAGCCCGGCTACCCCGAGGACATCCTGGCGGGGCTGCGCAAGCGCAACGCCACGCTCTACTGGTGCCCCACGATCGAGGGGCTGTTCCTCGCCGACTACACCGCGCGCCAGTTCCCGGACCGGCTCGACGACCCGCGCTGGCAGGCCGACATCCCGAAGGAGATCGCGGCCGACATCCGCCGATCGCTGCGCAACGTCACCGCGCTCGACTACTTCACGCTGACCTTCAGGCGCCTGCCCACGCTCGGCGACAAGTTCAAGCAGCTGCGCGAGACCGGCGTGACGATGCTGGTCGGAACCGACAGCGGCATCCCCGGCAACTTCCACACCGACTCGACCTGGCGCGAGCTCGACACCTGGGTCAAGCTCGGCGCCACGCCGATGCAGGCGATCGCGGGCGCCACGCGCTGGCCCGCGCGCTTCCTGAAGCAGGAGAAGCACCTCGGCACGCTCGCTCCCGGCCGCTACGCGGACGTGATCGCCGTGCGCGGCGACGTGCTCGCGAACGTTGCGCTGCTGCAGCGCGTGGACGTGGTGGTCAAGAACGGCGTGCGCGTGCGCTGACAGCGCCGACTCGCGGCCGTCAGGCGCGGTCGCTGCGGCCGCGGCGCGGCTCGGCGGGCGGCAGCTCGACCGAGTAGAGGACGCGACCGGCCGCGTCGTGGAGCCGGGCGGTGAGCGCGAGGCTCCGCTGGTCCACGTCCAGCGTGCCGACGAACTGCAGGCCCTCGCTCGGCGGGCGGTTGGGCTTCATGCCCTCGGGGATGCCGAGGAAGCGCACCGCCGGACCGAAGCTCGGGTCGAGAGCGGCCGGGCCGAAGGTGCCCGCGTGCAGCGGACCCGCCACGAACTCCCAGAAGGGGTCGAAGTCGCGGAAGCGCGCCCGCTCGGGGTCGTAGTGGTGCGCCGCGGCGTAGTGCACGTCGCCCGTGATCCAGACGACGTCGCGCACGCGCCGCGCGCGCAGGAAGCTCAGCAGCTCGGCGATCTCGAGCTCGCGCCCGAGCGGCGCCCCGGGCTCGCCGTTCGCGACCGCCTCGAAATCCTGCGGGCCGTCCTTGACCACGAGACCGAGCGGCATGTCGCTCGCCACGACCTTCCAGGCCGCGGTCGAGCGGGCCAGGCCCTCCTTGAGCCAGTCGAGCTGCGTCCGTCCCAGGAGCGCCGTCTCGGGCCCGGCCGCGCGCTGGGTGTTCGGCGAGTTCGCCGCGCGGTAGCTGCGCATGTCGATCGCGAACACGTCGACGAGCGGCCCGCAGGAGATCCGGCGATAGACGCGCTCGGGGTCGTCGCTGGCGGGGCGGATCGCGCTGTGCTCGAGGAAGGCGCGCTGCGCGCGCGCCGCGAGCAGCGCCACGCTCTTCTCGGTGTAGCGGGCGTCCTCGAGCCGCTCCGTCGGGTACCAGTTGTTCAGCACCTCGTGGTCGTCCCACAGCGTCACCTGCGCCACCTCGGCGTTGAAGCGGCGCACGTTCTCGTCGAGCAGGTTGTAGAGGTAGTTGCCGCGGAACTCCTCGAGCGTCTCGGCCACCTTCGACTTGGCCGGCGTCACGAGGTTGCGCCAGAGCGAGCCGTCGTCGAGCGTGACGCTCTCGGCCAGCGGGTTGTCGGCGTAGATGGTGTCGCCGCAGTGGACGAAGACGTCGGGCTCGAGCCGCCGCAAGGTCTCGTAGCTGCGCAGGCCGCCGCGCGCGAGGTCGATGCCCCAGCCCTGGCCCACCGTGTCGGCGGACCAGGCGAGCCGCACGTTCTTCGTTGCGCGGCCGACCGCGGCGCTGCGGAAGCGCCCTGCCACCGGCAGGCTGCACGTCCTGAGGTCGGCGAGGTCCTGGAACAGGACGCGGTAGAGGATGGTCTGGTCCGGAGGCAGGCCCTGGAGGTCGACCCGCGCCGTGAAGCCCGTCTCGGGCAGAGCGGCCGGGCCCACCAGGCGCCTCGCGTCCTCGAAGGACTCGCGCGTGGACCACTCGACGACCATCCGCGCCGGGCGGTCGGTCCGGCTCCAGACGATCGCTCGGTCGCCGCTCACGTCGCCGGCCATCGCGCCGTGCCCCGTCGCCGGCCGCGCGGCGTCGGGCGTGACGAGAGCCGCGGTGCGGCGCGGCTGAAGCAGCGTTGCGGCCGCGGCGCCCGCGAGCCTGGAGACGAAGGACCGCCTCGAGCTCATCGCGCCAAGCATACCGCCCGACCGGCCCCCGTCGTGTCGCGCGCAGCCGGGGCTAGACTGTGGGAGGAGGTGGCCGATGCGAGTCCGAGCCCTCACCGTGATGGTGATCCTGGCGCTCTCCGGCTACTGCGCGACGACCGCGGCCGCGCAGGACACGGCGCTCGACCGGAAGGTCCGCGGCTTCCTCGAGAGCCGGCGCGGGACCTGGCGCGACCTCAACGTGCCGTGGCAGGACGGCCAGCTGCTCCACGACCTGGTGGTCGAGCACCGCTTCAAGCGGGCGCTCGAGATCGGGACCTCGACCGGGCACTCCGCGATCTGGATCGCGTGGGGGCTCTCGAAGACCGGCGGGAAGCTGGTCACGATCGAGATCGACCCCGCGCGCCACGCGGAGGCCGTGAAGAACTTCGAGGAAGCCGGCGTCGCGGCGTCCGTCGACGCGCGGCTCGGCGACGCGCACGAGCTGGTCAAGCAGCTTCCCGGCCCCTGGGACTTCGTCTTCTCCGACGCCGACAAGGACTGGTACACGCAGTACTTCAAGGACGTCGCCCCGAAGCTCCAGCCGGGCGGCTGCTTCACTGCCCACAACGTCCGGCGCCGCGGCGGCCCCGCCGCCGCGTTCCTCGATTACGTCCAGGCGCAGCCGGGCTTCACGACCACCGTCCAAGGCAGCAGCGAAGGCGTGTCGGTGAGTTGCCGCTAGCGGGGGTCAGGGGGGCGCTCAGCCCCCCTCTGCCCAGTCCAGAAACCCCTGGCTCGGCCCAGGTTGGTCCCTGGCCCTGTTGCCTTTCTTCTGTTTCCGCCCCGCTACGTTCTCAGTCCGGCCCGTATTCCTTGTTGCGTCCGCCGTCCAGCCCGTAGTATCACGAGCGTCAGCCGTAACCCCAGGAGGACCCATGCGAAGAACGCTGGCCGGCCTCGCACTGCCGCTCGCCCTGGCCGTCGCGCGCGCGGCCCCCGCCCAGGACCTCGCCGCCTTCGAGAAGAAGGTGAGCGTCAAGACGCTGGCCAACGGCCTGACGGTCCTGGTCTGCGAGCGGAAGGAGGCGCCGGTCTTCTCCTTCTTCACCCACGTGGACGTGGGCGGCGACCGCGAGGTGCCCGGCATCACGGGCCTCGCGCACATGTTCGAGCACATGGCCTTCAAGGGCACGGATCGCATCGGGACCACCGACTACGCCAAGGAGAAGGCGGCCCTCGAGGCGGTCGAGACGGCCTACGCCGCGTACGACGCCGAGCGCCGCAAGAGCGTCGGCCGCGACGAAAAGAAGACGGCCGAGCTCGAGAAGGCGTGGAAGGACCGCATCGCCGAGGCCGACCGCTACGTGGTGCTGAACGAGTTCGGCGAGATCGTCGACCGCGAGGGCGGCGTGGGCCTGAACGCCTTCACCAACTCCGACGAGACCGGCTACTTCTTCTCCTTCCCCGCCAACCGGCTGGAGCTGTGGGCCTACCTCGAGTCGGAGCGCTACCTGAAGCCGGTGATGCGCGAGTTCTACAAGGAGCGCGACGTCGTCCACGAGGAGCGGCGGATGCGGACCGAGAGCCAGCCGATCGGCCGCCTGATCGAGCAGTTCCTGGCCGCGGCCTTCACCGCGCACCCCTACGGCCAGCCCGTGGTGGGCTGGCCCTCGGACCTCACGACCTTCTCCGCGAGCGACGCGCTCGAGTTCCACGCCCGCTACTACGTCCCCTCGAACATGACGGTGGTGCTGGTGGGCGACGTCCAGGCGGCCGAGGTGTTTCCGCTGGTGGAGCGGTACTTCGGACGGCTCGCGGCGGCGCCGAAGCCCGCCCCGCTGCGCACGAGCGAGCCGCCGCAGAAGGCCGAGCGCCAGGTGGTGATCAAGGACGCCGCGCAGCCCTTCTACATCGAGGGCTACCATCGCCCGGCCTTCAACCACCCCGACGACGCGACCTTCGACGTGCTCCAGGACCTGCTGTCGAGCGGGCGCACCTCGCGCCTCTACCGCTCGCTGGTGCGCGACAAGAAGATCGCAGCCGCCGCTTCCGGCTTCGGGGGCTTCCCCGGCGTGAAGTACCCGGGCCTGTTCGCCTTCTTCGGCGTCCCGACCCCGGGCCACACGCCCGAAGAGATCCGGGACGCGATCCGCGCCGAGATCGAGAGGCTCAAGACCGAGGACGTCTCGGACGCCGAGCTCGAGATGGTCAAGACGCGGACGCGCGCCAACCTGATCCGCCGCCTCGACAGCAACCAGGGCCTGGCGAACCAGCTCGGCACCTACCAGGCACGCCACGGCGACTGGCGCGAGCTGTTCCGGGACGTCGACCGCGTGCAGAAGGTGACGAAGGCGGACGTGCGCCGCGTCGCGAACGAGACCTTCGTCGAGACGAACCGCACCGTGGCGATGATCCAGTCGACCCAGATGGCGACGTCCCGCGACAGCGGAGGCACGCGATGACCCGCCGTGCGACGTTCCTCGCCCTCGGCGCGGCGCTGCTCTTCCCCGCGCTCTGCGCCGCCCAGGCCAAGGACTGGCGCGAGATCAAGAAGCCCGCGCTCAAGGCCTTCGCGCCGCAGCAGCCGAAGCGGATCGCGCTCCCGAACGGCCTCGTGATCTTCCTGCAGGAGGACCACGAGCTGCCGCTCATCCGCGGCACCGCGCGCATCCGCGGCGGAGCGCGCGAGGAGCCCGCGGCCAAGGTCGGCCTCGTCAGCGTGTACGGCCAGGTCTGGCGCACGGGCGGGACGAGGGCGCGCACCGGCGACCAGCTCGACGACGAGCTCGAGGCGCGCGGCGCGCGCCTCGAGACCGGCGGCGGGTCCGACTCGACGTTCGCCTCCTGGGACTGCCTCAAGGAGAGCTTCGACGA
>CAZMRX010000286.1:0-219 GCA_964568755.1 uncultured Acidobacteriota bacterium
AGGTACTGCTCGCCGGCGTGCTCGATGTAGCCCGCGCCCACGTTGGCGTTGTTGTTGGCGAGGGCGGCGAGGACGTCCTGGAAGCCCAGCTTGAAGCCGAGCAGCTTCTGCGGGTCCGGGGTCACGTGAAACTGCTTGACGTAGCCTCCGATGGTGTTGACATCGGCCACGCCTGGAAGGGTGCGAAGCTGGGGGCGGATGATCCAGTCCTGGATCGTG
>CAZMRX010000286.1:229-6464 GCA_964568755.1 uncultured Acidobacteriota bacterium
CGGAGGTCGGCGTCCGTGTACGGAGTCCCGTCCGGCTTCTTCGCTCCCGGCTCCGGCTCGACCGTCCACAGGAAGATCTCGCCCAGCCCGGTCGCGATCGGGCCCATCGTCGGCGCGAGGTCCGCGGGCAGCAGGTTCCTGACCGACTGGATGCGCTCGTTCACGAGCTGCCGCGCGAAGTAGATGTCGGTCCCGTCCTTGAAGACGACGGTGACCTGGCTCAGGCCGTAGCGCGAGATGGAGCGCGTGAAGTCGAGTTGCGGCAGGCCCGCCATCGCCGTCTCGACTGGAAAGGTGATGCGTTGCTCCACCTCGAGCGGCGTGTAACCCGGCGCCTCGGTGTTGATCTGGACCTGGACGTTGGTGATGTCCGGCACGGCGTCGATCGGGAGATGCTGGTAGTTGTAGACGCCCAGCACGGCCACCGCCAGCGTGAGGCTCATGACGACCCAGGGCCGCTGGATCGAGAACTTCAGGATGCGCTCAAGCATGGCTGAGCCTCCGGTCCGCGGGCGTCGCCTCAGTGGTCATGGCTTGCGCCCGCCTTGCCCACGTCCGCCTTCAGGATGAAGCTGTTGGTCGTCGCGTACCTCTCGCCCGCGCCCAATCCGGACAACACCTCGACCCAGTCGCCGTCCGTGCGTCCCAGCTCCAGCGGACGCGCTTCGAACAGGTCGCCGACACGGACGAAGACCACATCCCAGTCGCGGAACTTCTGCACTCCTTCGCGCTTGACCGCGACGGGGACGCTCGCCTCTTCCTGCACCACGCGCGCCGCCACGAAGAGGCCGGGCCGCCAAAGGCGCTCGGGGTCGGGGAGGACCACGCGCGCCGTCGCCGACCGCGCTTCTCCGCCCACGAGCGAGCCGACGTAGACGATCTTGCCTCGCGCTTCCGCGCCCGTGGCGTCGGACCTCACGGCGACCTCCTGTCCGACCCTCACCGCGTTCAAGTCCTTGCCGTAGACGGTCACGTTCACCCAGACCGAGGAGAGGTCCGCAACCTGGAACATGTCCTCGTCCTCCGTCACGGCCTGTCCCGTCGCGACTCTCTTCTCGATCACGACGCCGTCGAAAGGCGCCAGCAGCTCGTATCGCGTGAGGTCGCTCTCGGGATCGTCGAGCAGCGCCTGCAGGCTCGCGCCGCTGATCCCGAGGGCCACGAGCTGCTGGCGAGCCGAGCGCTGCTTCAGCCCGGCCTCGTGGAAGGCGCGCTCCGCGGACAGGTAGCTCGCCTCGGACGCGATGTTCTTCTTCCAGAGCCGCTCCTCGCGCTCGAAGGACTTGCGCGCGAAGTCGAGCTGGAACGCCGTGTCGATGAAGCTGCGCTTGGCCTCGGCCAGCTCGCGGCTGTCGATGACGGCGATCACCTCGCCCTTCTTGACCCGGTCGCCCTGGTTCTTCCGGATCTCCCGGACGACCCCGGCGGTCCGGGGAACGATGTGCGTCACCTTGTCGCCGTTGAGAGCGATCTCGCCCGGCAGCTCGGCCACCGTGCGCATCGTCCTGGGGCCCGCCGTCTCGACCTGGATCGCCGAGGTGCGCACCGCGTCCTCGGAAAGCTGCACGCGGCCTTCGGTCTGCGAGTATTTCCAGGCGTGCTTCGCCCCTCCATACTCCGCGGCCACAGCGACGTCGAACGAGTGGGGCTCTTCGACGACCTTGTCGCCGACCAGGTACTCGCCTTCTGGCTTGAAGCCGATGCTGTCCAACCTGCCGCCCAGGCGGTGCAGTTCGACTTGCAGGCTGGCCGGGGCCGTCGGCAGTGGCTTGCCGCGATCGTAGAGGTACACGCGGAACTCAGGGGGAACCCCGCGCTCGTAGATCGTGATCTCCGCCTGGAAGGCCCCGTCGGACAAGAGCCGGCCGCCGTGCGGACCTCGCTCGTAGTCCTTGGCGGTCTCGTCGCCCTCGGCTTCGGCCGCGGGGGGCTTCCCGCCGCAGCCGAGCGACCAGAGGGCCGAGCAGGCGGCGATGCCGAGGATGAGAGCCGCGGGCCTGGCCCGTTTCACTGAACGCATGAGCGTCATCGTTCCTCCCTGTATCCTCATGTCGCGAACCGCCGTCGGTCGGCCGCTCATACGGCCTCGTCCTGCTCCTGGGCCGTGCGGATGCGGACGACCCGGGAAAGGTCGGCGACCATGATCACGCCGTCGCCCGCGTTGCCTGTGTGCGCCGCGCGCTGGATCACCTGGACGATCTCGTCGCACAGCGCGTCCGCGCAGAAGATCTCGAGTCTGCATTTCTTCGAGAAGAAGATCGTGTCCGCATCCGGCACGAAGCTGCCTTGCTTGCCGCGCCCGCGCCCTTGGCCCTGGCAGTCGCTGACGGTGACGCCGGGGAAGTGAGGCAGCGCGTGGAGCGCGTCCACGACCCGATTGAGCACGTGCGGTTGAAGAACGGCCTTGACTTCCTTCATTCGAGTCCCTCGCAGCAATCTTGTCCCGGTGGTCCACCGGCCTCTGCCGGAACCGAACGACATCGCCCTGCCTCTCGCCGACCGGTCGTCGAGAGCGAAGGCTGGGCTGGCGCGGGCCGGCCCACGTCGGGACGGATCACGACACCGTCAGAGGACGGGCCGCGGTCCCTTCGGGCGAAGAATCAGATGCGGAGGATCGGGAACAGCGGCGAGGACGGCGGCGACTCGGTCCCCGAGGGACGGTCGAGGCTCCCGGTCCCGCGACCCCCGAGGTCGCAAGGCGGCGCCGTGCAAGAGCCCGACGGCCAAGCTGGATGCGAGAGCGACATCGCCGAAAGCCGAGCCGGCTGCAACGGTGGCGCGCCAGAGAAAAAGGCGTGCGAATGCGCGGGGGTTTCCGTCGGGTGCCCGTGACCGTGGACGAGGGCCTCGAGCTCGGCCACTCGGCCAGCCTGCCCGTGGCCGTGGCCGTGATCAGCCAACTGGTGAACCACGACGACCGCAGCCTGCGCCGAAGGGGCCAGGAAGGCGAGCACCGCAACGAGGCCCAGGACGCGCTGCGAAAGACGCATCTGGTTAGTATGCCGAAGCCCGCTCGTCCAAGCAAGCCAGGGCTCCCTGTCGGGCGATACTCCGGGCAGCCGCCAAGGCCACGGAAATGCCACCGCCTGCTCGTGAGCTACCATCAGCTCCGGAGTCCGATGGCGATCGTGATCCTCGGCGGGCTGCTCAACTCGCGGTCCGCCAACTTCGTCGTGCGCCCGGCTCTGTTCGCTCGTTGCGGACAGGACGCGGTCCGAGCCGATCCATCGCAGGCGCGAGGATGATGGCAGGCGGCCCCGGCCTCGCAATCCTTTCGGCTCTGCTCTTCGGCGCCAGCACGCCCCTCGCGAAGCTTCTGCTCGGAGATCTGCCGCCGCTGCTCCTGGCAGGGCTGCTGTATGCCGGCTCGGGATGCGGGCTATGGCTCGTCCGTTGGGCGCGTCCCCGCGCACAGCACGAGACTCCACTGGGCCGGCGGGACATCCCCTGGCTCGCCGGGGCGGTAGCGCTGGGCGGGGTGGCGGGACCGGTCCTGTTGCTGTCCGGCTTGCGCGCCACGCCGGCAGCGGTCGCTTCCCTCCTTCTCAACCTCGAGGGCGTCTTCACGGCGCTGCTGGCCTGGTTCGTGTTTCGCGAGAACTTCGACCGGCGAATCGCGCTCGGCATGCTGCTCATCGTGGCGGGCGGCGCCCTTCTGTCCTGGCAGCAAGGCCCGATGGGCGCCCCCGCTCTGGGCGTCGCCGCGATCGCTGCCGCGTGTCTGTGCTGGGCGCTCGACAACAACCTCACGCAGAGGATCTCGGGCGGGGATCCGCTCCAGGTCGCCGCGATCAAGGGCAGCGTGGCCGGCGCCGTGAACCTCGGCGCCGCCCTCGCAGCGGGGGCCGACATGCCTCGCGCCGGAATGGCGGCCGCGGCCCTGCTCGTCGGTCTGTTCGGCTACGGCGTCAGCCTGGTGCTGTTCGTGCTCGCCCTGCGCCATCTCGGCAGCGCGCGCACGGGCGCCTATTTCTCCCTCGCGCCGTTTTTCGGAGCGGCGGCGTCCCTGGCGCTCCTCAGCGAGCGGATCGGACCAGGGTTCGGCGTGGCCGCGGTCCTGATGGGCGCGGGGGTCTGGCTGCACCTGACCGAACGGCACGTCCACGAGCATGCGCACGAACCGATCGAGCACTCCCACCTTCACGTCCACGACGAGCACCATCGGCACGAACACGCGCCGGCGGCGCCTTCCGGCGAGCCACACAGCCACGCCCACGGCCACCAGACGTTGCCGCACAGCCACCCACACTATCCGGACCTTCACCACCGCCATCGCCATTGAGCAGCGGCGGCGGACCGTGAACGAGGAGTCGAGCAATCCCGGCGCTCAAGGGCGCGGGCCGAAGGCGATGATGGCCATGCCCGCCAGGCTCACGGCGGCGCCGATGAGGTCCCACCTGTCCGGAGAACTTCCCTCGACGAGCCAGAGCCATACCATGGCGACCGCGACATAGACGCCGCCATAGGCGGCGTAGGTGCGGCCGGCCGCGAGCGAATGCAAGGTGAGCAGCCACGCGAACGCGCCGAGCGAGACCGCCGAGGGCAGCACCAGCCAGACGGATTGCCCGCGACGCAGCCACAGGAAGGCCAGGTAGCAGCCGAGGATCTCCGCCACCGCCGTCACGACGAAGAGCCCCACCGTGCGCGACACCGACATCACTCACCTCCAGACCCGATCCGGATCGAGCCGGCACCGCAGGCCTCAGCGGGGCCGCTTGGCCTTCGCACGGGGCTTTGACGCCGGACGCCGCCGGTCCAGCTTCGCTTCCTCAAGCGCCTGAGCCCGGATTCTCGGGTCCTTGAGCCAGATCTCGAATCGATCCGACGCACGATAAGCCGTCGCCAGCTCCCGTGCTCGCTCCTCCGTATGGGGGTGCAGCAGCACGAGCCTGGCGGCGTCGAGGAGGTCCTGGGGACCTCCCGCGCGGAACTTCAGGCGCAGCAGCCCGTCCAGGTCGACGACGCGCAGCGTGCCGCCCGCGACGTCGATCTTGAGCGCGTCCTCCCAGGCAATCGGAACGAGCGGGGGCAGCACGTCGAAGGGAATCCCACCAATCTCGCCTTTGACGCAGCTGAAGCCCCCATCGAGGACGTCGCCCCGGAGCAGGCGTGTGTCGATTCCCGCCTGCCGCAGCCGCTCTCGCGTTCGCTCGAGCGGCAGCCGGCTGATGAAGTCCAGGTCGTCCGTGGCCCGCACGAAGCCGTGGACGCCGACTGCGAGCCCGCCGATCAGTACGCACTCGTCGGGCCCGATCAGGCGAGCCAGGCGCACGGCCGCACTGACCAGATCGGCTCGACGACGGCGGGCGCGGCTCATGCCGAGCGTCTTTCGCGGGCAAGCGAGACGCGCAGCCGTGCGACAGCGTCGGCGAGCTCAGAAACGCGCTCGAGCCTCGCCCGCATCGCGCTGCGGTCGGCCGCGGTCGGAACGCTTGGCCGCCGGCTCGTGCTCGCGAGCTCGACCAGGGCGCGCCCTTCGGCGTCCGACTTTCGTACCCCGGCCACCGTCAACTCGTAGTAGACGCGCGAGCGTCCCCCGCGCTTGCGTCCCGGAATCACGTTCCAGGCGACCACCAGCCGGGCATCCCGGAGCGCGCGCAGGGCCGGGTAGACCGTGCCCGCCGAGAGCCGCATCCGGCCGCCCGTCACGCGCCCGATTCGCCGAATCAGCTCGCGTCCGTAGACCGGCCCTCGGCGGAGAGCCAGCAAGACTGCAGTCCTCGCACTGACCATGATCCAATTATAGTCGCTTCGCGACTGAAATAGGCACGCGACCAGGCTCTCAAGGGGTGAGCGAGCGCAATGGCGCTGCTACAGCCGGACGTGCCGCAGCCGCAGCGCGTTCGCGATCACGGTCACGGAGCTGAGGCTCATCGCGGCCGCCGCGAGCATCGGCGAGAGCAGGAAGCCGAGCCAGGGGTACAGCACCCCAGCGGCGATCGGGATGCCGAGGGCGTTGTAGGCGAAGGCCCAGAACAGGTTCTGGCGGATGTTCGAGAGCGTGGCGCGCGAGAGGCGCCGCGCGCGCACCAGCGCTTGCAGGTCGCCCTTCACGAGCGTGAAGCCGGCGCTCTCGATCGCGACGTCGGTGCCGGTGCCCATCGCGATCCCCACCTGCGCCTGGGCCAGCGCCGGCGCGTCGTTGACACCGTCGCCGGCCATCGCGACGACCCGGCGCTCCGACTGCAGACGGCGCACCACCTCCGCCTTGCGCTCCGGCAACACGTCCGCCTCG
>CAZMRX010000286.1:6474-6983 GCA_964568755.1 uncultured Acidobacteriota bacterium
CCAATCCCGACGGCACGCGCCACCACCTCCGCGGCGGTGCGGTGGTCGCCGGTGAGCATCACGATCTCGAGACCCTCGGCGCGCAGCGCGCGGATTGCCTCGGGCGCCTCCGGCTTGACGGGATCCGCGGCCGACAGCAGCGCCACGCTGGTACCATCCACCGCCAGCAGCACGACGCCGCGCGCCGCGCGCCGCTCCTCGTCGGCGAGCGCGTCGAAGGCGGAGACGTCGCTGCCCGACGCCGCGAGGAAGCCGGGAGTCCCGAGCACGAGGGAACGTCCCTCGACCCGGCCGCGGACTCCCCGGCCGGGCTCGGAGGCGAACTCCGTGACCGGCGCGAGCGTCAGGCCGCGCTCGCGCGCAGCCTGGACGATGGCGGAGGCGAGCGGGTGCTCGCTGCCCTGCTCGAGGCTCGCCGCCAGCCGGAGCGCCTCGCCGTCGTCGTCCCCGGAACGCCCGCAGACGCGCGAGAGACGCGGCCGGCCCTCGGTGAGCGTGCCCGTCTTGTC
>CAZMRX010000287.1:0-6976 GCA_964568755.1 uncultured Acidobacteriota bacterium
GCCGCGCAACCTCGCCAAGTCCGTGACCGTGGAGTAGGAGCCGCGCGTGGAGACGACGTCCCCGGCGCTCGCGGGGCTCAACCCGCAGCAGCGCGAGGCGGTGGCCGCGGTGTCGGGCCCGGTCTTGATCCTGGCGGGCGCGGGCAGCGGCAAGACCCGCGTCATCACCCACCGCATCGCTCACCTGGTGCTCGATCAGGGCGTCCCCTCGAGCCGCATCCTGGCGGTCACGTTCACCAACAAGGCCGCCGAGGAGCTGCGCTCGCGCACCGAGGCGCTGCTGGGCGGCCAGGCGCTCCAGGCGTGGCTCAGCACCTTCCACAGCTTCTGCGTCCGCCTGCTGCGCCGCGAGGCGCGCGCCGCCGGGCTCGACCCCGGCTTCCTGATCTACGACGACGACGACCAGCTGGCGGCCGTGCGCGAGGCGATGCGAAGGCTCGACCTCTCGGAGAAGCTCCACCCGCCGCGGCGCTTCCTGTCGCGCATCTCGGCGCGCAAGAACGCGGCCGCGCGCGAGGCGGACGCCGGCGACGACCTGACCGGGGAGGTGATGCAGGGCTACCGCGCGGTGCTCGACGCGGCCTCGGCGCTCGACTTCGACGACCTGCTGCTGCGCGCCGTGGCCCTGCTCGAGGGCGACGCGCGCGTGTGCGCGGCCTGGCGCGAGCGCTTCCCGTACCTGCTGGTGGACGAGTACCAGGACACGAACCGGACCCAGTACCAGCTGGTGCGGCTGCTGGCCGGGCCCGGAGGCAACCTGACCGTGGTCGGCGACGAGGACCAGTCGATCTACTCCTGGCGCGGCGCGGACATCTCCAACATCCTCGACTTCGAGGCTGACTTCCCCGGGGCGCGCGTGTTCCGCCTGGAGCAGAACTACCGCTCCAGCCAGCGCATCCTCGACGCGGCCGGGGCGCTCGTGGCGCGCAACGAGCGGCGCAAGGGCAAGACGCTGGTGGCGGTCAAGGGCGCGGGCGAGCGGGTGCGGCTGCACGAGGCCGGGGACGAGTTCGAGGAGGCCGCCTGGGTCACCGGCCGCACCGCGGCGCTGCGCGCGAAGGGCCGCGTGGCGGTGCTGTTCCGGATGAACGCGCAGAGCCGGCTGATCGAAGAGGGCCTGCTGCGGCTGCGGCTGCCGTACCTGGTGGTGGGCGGCGTCGGCTTCTACGAGCGGCGCGAGGTGAAGGACGTGCTCGCCTACCTGCGGCTCGTGGCGAACCCGCGCGACGGCGTCGCGTTCCGGCGCATCGTGAACGTGCCGCCGCGCGGGATCGGGGAGAAGACGCTCGACGAGATCGACCGCGTCGCGCGCGAACGGGGCGCGAGCGCGTGGGACGCCGCGGCTTCGCTGTGCGACGAGGCCGCGCTGCCCAGCCGGGCGCTCCTGGCGCTGCGCCGGTTCCGCGAGACGATCGAGGCGCTGCGGCAGGAGGCTTCGGCCGGGCCGGGCGGGGGCGCGCCGCGCGGCCTGCGCGGGCTCATCGAGCGGGTGCTGGAGCTCTCCGGCTACGGCACGGCGCTCGCGCGCGAGGACTCGCAGGAGAGCCAGGACCGGCTCGAGAACCTCGCGGAGCTGATCGCCGCCGCTTCCGACTTCGACGCACGCGAGCCGCAGGCCGGCCTCGCGGGCTTCCTCGACCGGGCGGCGCTGCTCTCCGAGACCGACCGGCTGCGCGACGACGTGCCGGTGCTGCTGATGACGCTGCACGCCGCCAAGGGCCTGGAGTTCGAGTCGGTGTTCGTGGTGGGCCTGGAGGAGGGGTTACTGCCCCACTCGCGCAGCCTGACGGACGCCTCCGGCCACGGACTCGAGGAGGAGCGCCGCCTCTGCTACGTGGGCATGACACGCGCCAGGGACGCGCTCCACCTGTCGTGGGCCAGGAGCCGCCAGGTGTTCGGCCAGCGCCGGCTCACCGAGAAGAGCCGCTTCCTGGAGGAGCTCCCGGAGGAGCTCCTGGAGAAGAGCGGGGGGGCGCTCGCGCTTCAGCCCTGGCGGACGGAGAAGCCGGCGTGGGCGCGCGAACGCACGCCGGCTGCGGGCACGGGCGGCGACACGCCGGCGGCCGCGCTCGACGACGCAGGGGCGATCCGCCCCGGGGTGAAGGTGCGACACCCCTTGTTTGGCGTCGGCACAGTGCTGCGCCGCGAGGGCGACGGCGACGATTTCAAGGTGACGGTCTCGTTCCCAGGTGTGGGAGCGAAGAAGCTGGTCGCGCGGTACGCGGGGCTGGAGCTGGTCTAACGCTCAGGGGACGGTCCGAACACGGGCAACCGAGGGGGGCCTGGGGGGACGCTGAGCAGGGGGTCTGGGGGGCGGCTTAGGAGCCCCCCAGGTTGTCCGTTGTCTGGTTGTTCGTCGCCGTTGTTGGTCCCCGCACCGTCCCTGGAGGGCCCTCGAGGCGCCTATTGCTCGTGGTTCCTCGAGGGGGATCCTCGCGGGCGCCGCGATCCGCCAGCGTTCTTCATTCTGGGGGGACTCGAGTCCCCCCAGGCCCCCCTCGGTGGCCCGCTTCGTCGGGCCCCCCGGATCCTTGGCCCTAACCTTTCGGCGTGAGGCTCTGGATCACCCAGCGGGACATCATGCGGCCGCCGCCGGACTGGCCCTTCAGGTCGTAGCGCCGCAGCGTCATCGTGTGCGGTTTGACCGCTCCGCCGATCGTCAGGTCGACGTCGATGTCGCGCGAGAGGACGTCGCCGGTCAGGCTTTCCAGGTCTTCGACCTGGCCGATCGAGAGAGTGACGTTGCGCTTCTCGCGCTCGACGGCCGCCTTGGCCTCGGCCACGGCCTTCTTCAGGCGCCGGTCCTCGCTCTGGAATGTGTCCCACTTGTCGGCGATCGGCTGGAGCGCGGGCGGGATCTTGGCTCCCTTCTGCTGCGCCTGCCGCACCTGGTCGAGCTTGGGGTAGATGTTCAGGTCGTTGCCCCACGCGCGCGCGTCGCGCGTGTTCTTGTCGAGCTCGGCCTGGAGGTCCTTCTGCTTCTTCACGAGCTCGGGGAGCGCGGCGGGTGCCTTGACCTCGGCGCCCTCCGCCACGATCTTCCAGGCGTCGACCTTCTGGTCGAAGGCCACCATGGCGAAGCTCGTCAACGTGCTCTGGTCGTTGGCTTTCAGCGCGCCAAAGTACTGGTCGACCACCTTCGACTCGGCGCTGCTGCACGCGAGCCCGGCTATGGCCAGGCCCAGCGCCACAGCGAGTGCTGTTCCTCGCTCCCTCATGGTTCCTCCTTGGACGCCCCGGGGCCCGCCGGGTCACCCGGGCTTTCTTCGTCTTCTTCTCTTTCGGCCAGCCGGGCGACCGAGACCAGATGGTCGCCCTCCTCGAGCTGGATCAGGCGGACGCCCTGGGTGTTGCGACCGATCGTGGAGATGTCCGCCGTGTTCAGCCGGATGATCATACCCTTTTCGGTGATGAGCATCACCTGCTCGTCGGCGCGCAGGAAGTTGACCCCGACCACCGGTCCGTTGCGGTCGGTGGTCTTGATGTTGATCAGCCCCTTGCCGCCCCGGCTCTGCAGCCGGTACTCGCCGAGCTCGGTGCGCTTGCCGTAGCCGTTGCTGCAGACGGTCAGAACCGTCCCGCCCGGGCGCACCACCTCGAGGCTCACCACCGCGTCGTCGTCCTCGAGGTCGATGCCCCAGACCCCGTAGGCCGTGCGGCCCATGGGGCGGACGTCTTCCTCGGAGAAGTGGATCGCCATCCCCGCCCGCGTCCCGATCAGCAGCTCGTCCGTGCCGGACGTGACGACGGCGTCGATCAGCTGGTCCTCGTCTTCCACCGAGAGCGCGATGATGCCCGACGGGCGCGGGTTCGAGAACGCCGCGAGCTCGGTCTTCTTGACGATGCCGCGCCGCGTCGCGAGCAGCACGAATCCGCCCGCCGCGAAGTCGCGCACGGCGCAGAACGCCGCGATCTTCTCGCCGCCCTCGAGCTGGACCAGGTTCACGACCGCCTTGCCCTTGCCCTGCGGGCCGACGTCGGGAACCTCGTGCACCTTCAGCCAGTAGATCCGACCGCGGTCGGTGAAGATCAGGATGTACGAGTGCGTCGAGGCGATGAACAGGTCCGACACGAAGTCCTCTTCGCGCGTCTTCATCCCCACGCGCCCGCGCCCGCCGCGCTTCTGCGCGCGGTAGGTTGTGATCGAGGTGCGCTTGATGTAGCCGGTGTGGGTGATCGAGATCGCCACGTCCTCGTCGACGATCAGGTCCTCGACCGCGATCTCGTTGGCGGCGCCCACGATCTCGGTGCGGCGGGGGTCGCCGTGGGCGTCGCGGATCTCCGTGAGCTCGGTGGTGATGATCTGGTCGATGCGCGCGGGCTTGGCGAGGATGTCCCTGAGGTCCGCGATCCGCACCACCAGCTCCTTGAGCTCGTCCTGGATCTTCTGGCGCTCGAGACCGGTGAGCCGCGACAGCTGCAGCTTGAGGATCTCGTCGGCCTGGATCTCGCTGAGCGCGAAGCGCGAGACGAGGCCTTCCTTGGCGATCTCCGGCGTGCGCGCGGCACGGATGAGAGCGATCACCTCGTCGAGGTGGTCGAGGGCGATCACGTAGCCCTCGAGCACGTGGGCGCGCGCCTCCGCCTTCCGCAGCTCGAACGCCGTGCGCCGGCGCACCACCTCGCGCCGGAAGTCGATGAACAGCTCGCAGGCGTCGAGCAGGTTCAGCACCCGCGGCCGCTGGTCCACGATCGCCAGCAGGATCACGCCGAAGCTGTCCTGCAGCGGCGTGTGCTTGTACAGGTTGTTCAGGATCACCTGCGCCGGCTCGCCCTTCTTGACGTCCACCACCACGCGCATGCCCTGGCGGTCGCTCTCGTCGCGCACGTCCTGGATGCCGCGGACGCGCTCCTCGCGCGCGAGCTCGGCGATCTTCTCGATCAGGCGCGCCTTGTTCACCTGGTAGGGAATCTCGGTGATCACGATCGACTCGCGGTCGTTCTTGCGCGTCTCGATCTCGGCCCGGGCGCGCATCACGATCGAGCCGCGCCCGGTGCGATACGCCGAGAGGATCCCCTCCTTGCCCATGATGAAGCCGGCGGTCGGGAAGTCCGGGCCGTGGATGCGCGCGATCACGCCCTCGAGCCGCTCGTCCGGCGTCAGGTCCTGGTTCGCGAGCAGGAAGGTGATGGCGTCCACCACCTCGCCCAGGTTGTGGGGCGGGATGTTGGTGGCCATGCCGACCGCGATCCCGGCCGCGCCGTTGACCAGCAGGTTCGGCAGCACCGTCGGCAGCACCGACGGCTCGACCGAGCTGTCGTCGTAGGTGGGCTGGTAGTCGACGGTGTCCTTCTCGATGTCCTCCATCATCGAGGCGCCGAGCCGCGTGAGCCGCGCCTCGGTGTAGCGCTGCGCCGCGGGCGGGTCGCCGTCCACCGAGCCGAAGTTGCCCTGGCCGTCGACGAGTGGCGCCCGCATGTTGAACGGCTGCGCCATGCGCACCAGCGTGTCGTAGATCGCCTGGTCGCCGTGCGGGTGGTAGTTGCCCATCACCTCGCCGACGATCTTGGCGCACTTGCGCGGCGGGCGGCCCGGCTGCAGCCCCATCTGCTGCATGCCGTAGAGCACGCGGCGGTTGGCGGGCTTCAACCCATCGCGCACGTCGGGCAGCGCGCGGCCGATGATCACGGACATCGCGTAGTCCATGTAGGACTGGCGCATCTCGTCCGCGATGTTGGTGGGGATGCGGCTGTGGGCGAACGGTGCGGGCGGCGGCGTTTCTTCGGCCATGCTAGATGTCGAGGTTCCTCACGTTGAGCGCGTTCTCCTCGATGAACTGGCGGCGGGGCTCGACCGCGTCGCCCATCAGTGTGGTGAAGATGTTCTCGGCCACCTCGTCGTCCTCGAGCCGCACCTGGAGCAGGGTGCGCGTGGCCGGGTCCATCGTGGTCTCCCAGAGCTCCTCGGCGTTCATCTCGCCGAGGCCCTTGTAGCGCGAGATCGTCATGCCCTTCTTGCCCTCGGCGAGGATGTGCGTCACGAGCGCGTCGCGCGTGGCGATCTTCGTCTCGCCGCCGTCTATCACCGTGAGCGGGGGCTGGTCCAGCTCGCGGATCTCCTCGTAGGTCGCGTAGAGCGCCCGGTACTCGGCGGAGGCGACGAAGTCGTCGCCGACCTCGACCTCCTTCGGGTGGCCGTTGCCCGTGGTCTGGAGCTTGATGTCGAAGACGCCGTGCTCCTCGTCGCGTTCCAGGAACACCTCGCTGCCGCTTTCGCGCAGCGGCTGGATCAGCTCCAGCAGCCGCGGCTTGTCGGTGAAGGTCTCCTTGTCCTTGACGCGCCCGCGCAGCAGCAGCTCGACGATCGGGCGCGGGACGCCGCGCCGCTCGATGCGCTCGATCAGCTTCTGCACCGTCACCATCTTGCCGACCAGGTGCGCGAGCCGCGCGCCCTCGAACTCCAGCCCGGAAGACAGCCGCACCTTGCGGTTCTCGGCCGCGCGCGTGAGCAGGAAGCCGTCGAGCGCGTGCTCGTCCTTCAGGTAGGTGACGCTCTTGCCGTGCTTGACCTTGTAGAGCGGCGGCTGCGCGATGTAGAGGTGGCCGCGCTCGATCAGCTCCTTCATCTGCCGGTAGAAGAAGGTCAGCAGCAGCGTGCGGATGTGGCTGCCGTCGACGTCGGCGTCGCACATGATGATGATCCGGTGGTAGCGCAGCTTGGCGACGTCGAAGTCGTCGGCGCCGACACCGGTGCCGAGCGCCGCGATCATGTTGCGGATCTCCTCGGACGCGAGCGTCTTGTCGAGCCGCGCCTTCTCGACGTTCAGGATCTTGCCCCGCAGCGGCAGCACCGCCTGGAAGGCGCGGTCGCGGCCCTGCTTGGCGGAGCCTCCGGCCGAGTCGCCCTCGACCAGGTACAGCTCGCAGTTCTCGGGGTTGCGCTCCTGGCACTCGGCCAGCTTGCCTGGCAGTCCCGCGCCGTCGAGCGCGCCCTTGCGGCGCGTGAGGTCGCGCGCCTTCCTGGCCGCCTCGCGCG
>CAZMRX010000288.1:0-6971 GCA_964568755.1 uncultured Acidobacteriota bacterium
TGATGTCGAACGGGGGATCGGCCCAGCTCGTCGAGGTGCCGTGGTCGCGGTGCAGGATCAGGAAGCGGCCGTCCTCGAAGGCCTGCTTCACCCGGCCGGGGCCATACCAGGTGAAGCTGCCGGGTGCGAGCGCCGCCGGCAGCGGCGTGCCGTCGAAGTAGCGGCGCGGGGTGCGGTCGGTCACGAGCCCGCGTGCGTAGTCGGTGTTGGTGTCGTAGATCCGCTCGACCGAGTAGCCGCGGCCGACGAGCGCGCCGCGCACGAGCTCGGAGGTCTGGACGAAAGAGCGCATGTCGCGCCCGGCCTCGGGCACGTCGAGGCGGCAGCACTGGAAGTACGAGGCGTTCGTCGTGGTGGTGTAGAAGGGACCTCCGCCCGTGGTGCCGAAGAAGGGCGGGTTCGACTCGTACTGGACGACCTTGCCGACCACGCGCAAGGCCTGGTCCGCCGTGGTGACCGGAATGCGCCCGACGCCGAAATCCGGGAACACGTCGAACAGGAGCTGGGGATGGACGGCGTAGCCCCAGTCGGAGCCCGTGGTCGGATCGCCGCAGGTCTCGCAAGCCTCGGGCATGGTGGTGTCCCAGTCGTCCCGCGAGGGCGGCACCAGCCCCGAATCGCCCATCAGCAGCACGTACGACGGGCGCACCTGGCACTCGTCGTAGCGGCTCTCGATGAGCGCGTCGATCGCGTCGCCCGTGGCGTATGCGGTGCCCGTCCCGACGCTGCGGACCGTAGTCGCGATCCCCTTTGCGGACTTCCAGGAGGCGAGGGCGTCGGCGGCCGCGCGCAAGCTGGGGTGAGTCAGGATCAGCAGCTCCTCCCCTCGACAGGGCAGATGTCCGAGGTCGACTTCCTCGACGAACTTCCGGACCGCCGCTTCGTTCAGCACACGCGCCGCCAGAGCGCGCGACGCCGGCTCGAAGACGCCCTCGCTCTGGCTCGTGACGAACGTGCCCTTGCCGCCCTCGAAGCGGACCTCGAGCTCGACGGAGCCTATGAGCTCGAGCGCGTCGCTCACGGCGTCGTAGCGGGCGGCGCTGCACTGGACCTGCGCGATCTGCAGGTCGCGGGCCTGGCCCAGCAGGCGCACCGCGCACGTGTCGGCGGGCACGAGACCGGGAGTCTCGTAGGCCTTGTCGTCCTTCACGAATGGCGGGTCCAGGAACGCCTCGCGGTCGCTCGCCTGGTCGGCGGCCTGGCGCTGGAACGGGGAGAGGTTGACGGCGATGCGTTCGCGCACGAGCGTGTCGACCACCTCGAGCCGCGGCTCCGCGCCGCGTGGCACCGCGACGAGCGCCTGCCAGGCCGGCACGGCCGGCTGGCCGGGCGGCCCCGCGACGTTGTCGATGCCTGGCAGCGCGAGTTGAGTCCAGGTCTCGTCGCCGTCTTTCACCGCGGACAGCACCGGCGCGCCGAAGCGCACGCGCACGCGGAAGCGCTCGTTGTCCGACAGCAGCAGCGCGACCTCGGGCGGCCGGCCAACCGATGGGTCGGCGCAGGCACTCTGTGGCGCCGCTTGCGCGACGACGAGGTTGCGCACGGCACGGCCGCTCGCGTAGAGGCTTTCGGCTGGCGTGGCCCGCTTCTTCCACTGGCGCAGGGCCTGGGCGTGGTGGACGAACGCCGCGAGCGTGTTCGCGGCGGGGCAAACGTGTCCGTGTCGGTAGCTGTGGCGGGCGCTCGCGGCTTTCAGGTAGAAGCTGAGCTTCAGGCCATAGCCCAGCTCGGCGCGAGGGATGCTCTTGATCTGGTCCAGCAGGTCGTCGAAGGCCTGCAGGACGGCGGCGTCCGGCCGCGGCTTGCCGGCCGACCGCCCGCCTCCCGCCGCCAGCTCGGCCGGGCCCCCGGGGACGATCGCGACGAGCGTCACCGTCGCGAGCAAAGCCAGCCGCGCACGTCCACCCCACGTCGTCATGGCGACTCCTTTCTGGAGCCGAGCGGCGAGTCAAGGGCGATGGGGGCGCGCCGTGCGCCCCGAGGCCTGGACATAACCGCTCCTGGAGGGATGGGACGGCGCCGATTTTAGGCCGCGGCGGGCCGCGACTCAATACGACGGGCGCGCGACGACGGGCGCGTTCCGCGGACGGGCGCTCTCCCGGCCGTGGCGGACTGATCGGCCAGGCCGAGCACGAGCCGATTCGGCGAGACCCCGTGGAAGGAGGACGGGCCGACGATCATCCGGCCGGGCCGTCGAAGCGCTTGACTTGCGGTTGTTTTGCCTCTCGACCTGCGCATACTAGGGGTTGATGAGCGAGCCGATCGACCGGCGGCAGGCGCTGCGCAGGCTCGGAGCCCCGGCCATGGCTCCGCTGTTCTCGCACATCCACCCTGCGCTGCCGGCGCAGGAGGGCGCCTGGACGCCGCGGTTCCTGCAGCTGTCCGAAGTCGAAACGGTCACGCTGCTCGCCGAGCGGATCATCCCCGAGACGGACACGCCGGGCGCGCGGCGCGCCCTGGTACACCAGTACATCGACTTCGTGCTGTCCCAGGCCGAGGCGCAGGTCCGCGAGCGGTTCCGCGAGGGGCTCGCCTGGCTCGACGGGCGTAGCGCGGCCTCGTTCGGAAAGCCGTTCGCCCGGCTCGAGGCGGACCAGCAGGACGAGCTCCTGCGACGTCTCTCCGAAAGCCCGTCGAGCGAGGAACCCTCGGGTGTCCTCTTCTTCGGCGAGGCGAAGCGGCTGACCGTCGACGGCTACTACCGCTCCGAGGCCGGCATGACGCAGGAGCTGGGCTTCGAGGGGCGGACGTTCCTGGCGGAGTTCAAGGGCTGCACGCACCCTGAGCACCACTCCTGGAAGGTCGAGAAGTGAGCGCGGCTGACGTCGTCGTCGTCGGGAGCGGGGCCTCGGGTGGGATGGCCGCCTACAACCTCACGCAGAAGGGCGTGAAGGTCCTGCTGCTCGACGCCGGCGAGGAATTCGACCGCCGCTACTTCTGGACGCACACGCTTCCCTACGAAGCCGACGGACGCAGGCGCAAGGGCGACGCGCCGCCGCAGTTCTTCCTCGACAAGAAGGAGCAGCCCTACCTGACGCCCGAGGGCAAGCCGTTCGACCTCGCGAGGGTCTGGGGCCGCGGCGGCAAGACGAACGTCTGGGGCCGCGTGAGCCTGCGGATGTCCGACCTCGACTTCACGGCGGCCGAGCGGGACGGGTGGGGGATACCCTGGCCGATCCGCTACGCCGACATCGCGCCCTACTACGACCGCGCCGAGCAGCTGATGGGGGTGTGCGGCGGAACCGACGACTCCGACGTGCTGCCGGGCAGCCGCTTCCTGATGCCGCCGCCCGCTCCGCGCTGCGGCGAGGTCTTCCTGCAGAAGGCCTGCGACAAGCTCGGGATTCCGATGGTGGCCGGCCGCCGGGCCAACTTCACCCGGCCGCACCGCGGCTTCGTGCCCTGCCACTACTGCGGCGCCTGCGGTGACGGCTGCGACACCGCGTCCTTCTTCAGCTCCTCCGACCACCTGATTCCCCAGGCCCTCGAGACGGGGCGCCTGGAGATCCTGGCGAACGCGGTCGTCGCGCGGATCCTGGTGGACGACCGCGGCCGCGCGTCCGGGGTGCAGTACTTCGACCGCAAGACGGGCGCCGAGCGACAGGTGAAGGCTCGCGTCGTCGTGCTCGGCGCCTCCGCCATGGACTCGACCCGCATCCTGCTCAACTCGAAGTCGCCCCGTTACCCGAACGGCATCGGGAACGGCTCCGACCAGCTCGGGCGGAACTTCTGCGAGCAGCAGATGATCCACGTGCGCGGCTTCCTGCCCCAGCTCTTCGGCCGCGGCTACACGAACGACGACGGCATCGGCGGCGAGCACGTGTACGTGCCGCGCTTCAACCATCGTCCCGATCGGGCCAGGCCCGACTACCTGCGCGGCTTCGGGATCCAGTTCTGGAACACCGGCGCCCAGACCACCGGCGCCGACGTGGCCCACGCGCTCCCGGGCTTCGGCGCGAGCTTCAAGGCGGCGGTCAAGAAGCGCTACCCGGCGCTCGTGTCGCTTCATCCCTTCGGCGAGGTGCTGAGCCGGCCCGAGAACCGGGTCACCGTCGACGACAGCCGGACGGACCGCTACGGCGTGCCACTGATGAAGATCGACGTCAGCTTCGGCGACAACGAGCGGAAGATGCGCCGGCACATGTACGACACCTGCGAGGAGATGCTGCGCACGCTCGGCGCGGAGATCGTGCCCTTCGACCGGGAGCAGAGCGACGTCCCCGGCTCGTCGATCCACGAGCACGCGACGTGCCGGATGGGCAAGGACCCGAAGCGCTCGGTCCTCAACTCCTTCAACCAGATGCACGAGGTCGCGAACCTCTTCGTGGTGGACGGCTCGGCCTTCACGAGCGCGTCCGAGAAGAACCCGACGCTCACGATCGTGGCGCTCGCCTGGCGCGCGACGGACTACCTGGCCGAAGAGCTGCGGGCGGGACGCCTGTAGCTGTCGCGCCGATCGGGCGGCGGCGGACTCGAGCCCGCCGCCGCCCTGCTTCGGCCGCCCGTCACGGGATCGGCGGCGGCCCTGCCGGCTTGAGCGCGACGCTGACGGCGTTCTCGAGGCTGGCCGAGTAGAAGATCGGCAGCCCCGAAGCCGGCGGGACGAAGAACGGCAGCTCGGCCCCGCCCTGCTTCACCACGCCCCGGGCCACCGGAACCGGCTCGCCACGGACGAGCTGCAGCGCCGTCAGCGTGGCGCCTTCCACCGGATACCGGATTTGCAGCCGGTCCTGCTGCACGGCCACCACCAGGTTGGGATCGAGCGTGATGCGGTGCGGGTTGCCGGTCCACATCTCGAGAGTCGGGTCGCCGAACGCGTGCCACATGATCCACTGGCCGACGACACCGTCGAGAACGATGTCGCCCGCGGTCTGCGCGACGCCGACCTGGGAGAGCAGGTACATCTTGCCGTGGTTCAGGATGTCGCCCAGGCGCCTCTGGGAGCCGCCGCCGCCGAACCCGGGCGCCGTCTCGGTCCAGGTGGCGTCGTAGAAGCCGCGCGTGAGCGCGCTATTGGCCCAGGTGGGGCTGTTGCGGTTGTCGCCCAGCCCGCCGACCATGCCGCCTCCCGAGCGCAGCAGCAGCTGCTCCATGAACGACTCGCTCGTGCCGCCGCCGTCGGTCTCGCGGTCCCAGTTGCCGCTCGCGCAGTTGACGCTGTAGACGACCGGCAGCCGGCCGCCGTTCGTCAGGCTGGCGAAGTTCCCGGTGCTGAAGGCCGGGTCTCCCCAGCTGGTGTTGCCGCCGTGGTCGCGGTGCAGCACCAGGAAGCGCCCGGCGTTGAAGGCGTCGATCACGTCCTGGGTGTCGCCGTTCCAGCCGAAGCCGCTGCCGGGTGCGAGCGCCGCCGGCAGCCCGTTGCCGTTGAAGAACCGCCGCGGCGTCGTGTCGGCCACGAAGTTGTCCTGGTAGTCCGTGTTGGTGTCGTAGATGCGCTCCACGGCGTAGCTGCGCCCCAGCAGCACGTTGCGCACCAGCTCCGAGGTCTCCACGAACGAGCGCATGTCGCGGCCCGCCTGCGCCACGTCGGTGCGGCAGCACTGGAAGTAGGATGCGTTCGTGGACGTGGTGTAGAAGGGCGCGCCGGAGAACAGGCCGAGGAACGGCGGGCTCGACTCGTACTGGACGATCTTGTCCACCACCAGCTGCGCCTCGGCCAGCGTGTCGACCGGGATCCGCCCCACGCCGAAGTCCGGGAACACGTCCAGGAAGAACTGGGGGTAGATGGCGTAGCCCCAGTCGGAGCCCGTGGTCGTGTCGCCGCACGTGGTGCAGGTGTCCGGCATCGTGCTGTCCCAGTCGGTCGCCGAGGGCGGCACGAGCTCGGAGTCGCCGAGCAGGAGCACGTACGACGGACGCACGATGCAGGACTTGTAACGGTTCTCGATGAAGCCGTCGATCAGGGTCCCGGTGGTGTAGGCCGTGCCGGCGCCGACGTTGTGGACGGTGGTGGCGATTCCCTTCGACGACTTCCACGCGGCGAGCGCGTCGGCGGCGGGCCGGAAGTCGGGATGGGTGAGGATCAGCAGCTCCTCGCCCAGGCAGAACAGCTTGCTGAAGTCGAAGACCTCCGCGAAGCGGTGGACGGCGGCCTCGTTCAGCACCCGGCTCACGGCCTGGGTCGACGCCAGCTCGAACGGGCTGAGCGTCTGGCTGGTGATGAACGTGCCCTTGCCGCCCTCGAAGCGGACCTCGAAGTCCACCGAGTCGAAGACTTCGAGCGAGTCGAGCGCCGGGTTGTAGCGCGCCGCGTCGCACTGGACCTGGGCGATCTGCAGGTCGCGGGCCTGCCCGAGCAGGCGCACGGCGCACGGGTTGGGCGGCAGGAACGAGTCCGTCTCGTAGACCTTGTCGTCCTTGACGAACGGCGGGTCCATGAAGGTGATGGGCGGCGGCAGCGGCTCGTCCCCGAAGCGCGGGTTCTGCGACTGGTCGGCCGCCTGGCGCTGGAACGGGTACAGGTTGAGCGCGATCCTCTCGCGCAGGACCGTCTGAACCGCCGGCAGCCGCAGCTCCGCGCCCTGCGGGATGCCGATCAGCGCCTGCCACGACGGTAGCGCGGGCGTGCCGGCCGGGCCCACGACGTTCTCGATCCCCGGCAGGCGGAGCTGCGTCCAGGTCTCGTCGCCGGCCTCGAGCGCCGTGAGGTCCGGCGCGCCGAAGCGCACGCGGGCCGAGAAGCGCTCGTTGTCCGACGCCAGGATCTCGACCTCCGGTTCACGCCCGATCGAGGGGTCGAAGCAGGGATTCGGAGGCACCGCATGCTCCAGGACCAGGTCGCGCAGCGTCCGGCCGCTCGCGTACAGCGCTTCCGCGATTGCGCGGCGCCGTTCCTTCTCCCGCAGCTCCTGGGTCGTGTCCAGGTATCCGTCCAGGATCCTCGCCGACGGGCAGACCTTCTTGTGCTTGTAGGCGTGGCGGGCGCTCGCCACCCTCACGTAGAGGCTGGTCTTCTTCCCGTGGGGAAGGGT
>CAZMRX010000289.1:0-2431 GCA_964568755.1 uncultured Acidobacteriota bacterium
GAGGCCGATGACGGTCGAGATGGGGCCGAGCGTGATGTAACGCTTCCGCCAGTTAAGTCGCATGCCCAGCACCTCGCGCCCCTCGAAGGCGCCGTGGCAGACGCGGCCTTCGCTCTGCGTGGCCGCGGCGTCGCTGCCGGCCTCAGGGCCGGTGAGCGCGAAGCAGGGGATCTCCTCCCCGGTGGCGAGCCGCGGCAGGTAGCGGCGCTTCTGCTCCTCGGTTCCATAGTGCAGGAGCAGCTCGGCGGGGCCCAGCGAGTTGGGGACCATGACCGTCACCGCGGCGGTCAGGCTGCGGCTCGCGAGCTTCACGATCACCGCCGAGTGGGCGATGGCCGAGAAGCCGAGGCCCCCGTACTCCTCGGGGATGATCATCCCGAAGAAGCGATGGCGCTTGATGAAGTCCCACGCCTCGATCGGAAGATCGCCCGCCTGGGCGATCCTCCACTCGTCCAGCATCGCGCACAACTCGTGGACGGGGCCGTCGAGGAAGGCGCGCTCGCGGTCCGAGAGACCACGCGGGGCGAAGTCAAGCAGCCTCTTCCAGTCCGGATCGCCCGAGAACAGCTCGCCGTCCCACCAGACCGTGCCCGCCTCGAGGGCGATGCGCTCGGTGTCGCCCATGCGCGGCAGCATCCGCCCCACGAGCCGTATGACCCACGACGTCACCAGGCGCTGCCGGAGGGGCGGCAGGCCGAAGACAGTTGCCGCGACCAGGAAGAGAGCGACCGCTGCGGCAAAGAACCTGGGCGATGCGACTCCGGTCGCCCCCCAACCAGCGAGAGCCCCGCCGAGAGCCAGGACCCACGCCCAGTACGCCCGGCCCCTGTACGCCAGTCCAACGAAGAGTGCCAAGAGAAGGACGGCGGCGAGTCCGGCTTGAACGAGCATCATGACCTCCTCAAAGCTCGACCTGCACGCCCACCTCGAACACGCGCTCGGCGGGGATCCCGAACGACGGCGCCCTGCACCATCGGCGAGATCGAAGTCCGATGCCCCGGAGCGCAGACCCTCAGGTGGAAGAGGGGTTGCTTGGCGTCGATCTGGCAGTGCGGTGTCGGTTGGGACGACACGGCTTACCTCCTTCTACCCCCTCGGCTCCCTCGAGAAACGCTTCACGTTGGACGTCCTCTCCAAGGACGGTCGTTATCGCTCAGGTATCGGGCAGAGCGAGGTCCGGTTGGAGCGCCTCCGGGGACCGCCGCCACGCGGCGGAATCGCCCCGCGCGCCAGCCAGCGTGCGCACGAGCCCCACCCATACCAGGGACGCAGCCAGCAGCAGGTACGTGATCGACGAGGCGTCTCCTCCCACGAGCGGGCGTCCGCCGACCACGAGGCGCAGCCATACGAGCAGGACCAGAGCGATCGCCCCCTCGGCAAGACGCCCCGCTATGCCGTCGACGATGAGCTTCGCCTGCGCCCGCTGCGCCGTCCCGATCGAGAGATAGGCCTGCTCCCAGCTCACGCGGTGGATCGACGACCGCAACCCCCCTTCCAGGGCGCGCAAGAGCGAGGGCCCGAACAAGGAGACGCTGGCCAGCAACGTGGTTGCGCCGCCGAGGACGGCGGTGGGCAGCACGAGCAGGCTGCCCTGGACGCCGACCATCTTCTGTAGCCGTGGGGCGATGACGAGCTGGACCACCAGGGCCGCGGCGTTCAGCACGAGGTAGATGCTCGCGAAGAGGCTCGCATTCTGGCGTGCGTCGTTTCCCGAGGTCGCGGCCGCGACGTAGAAGCGGAACTCCACGAGCAGCCCGACGACGGCCGTGGCCATCCCGGTGAGCAGCAGGAGCACGACATACCGCTGGCGAAGGACGCACCAGACGTCGCGGAATCCCCTGCCTGCCACCGCCCGGCTTCGAACAGTCTGGGGCAGGGGCGGCGGGAAGCGCCGCTGCGCGCGCGCCACGACGGCCAGGGAGCCCGCCACGGCGAGGGCGCCCAACAGGATCAGACTCCGAGGCTCCCAGTGGCTGGCGGCGAGACGGGCGATCAGGCCGCCCGCGAGCCCGCCGGCGATCGAGGAAGCGCCAATGAGACTGTACGCGCGGCCGAGCTCGGCGCGCGGCGCGGCCTCCAGGAGGTCCGCGGCGAGCAGAAAAAGAAACGCGAACGCCAGGCCGATGGTAAGCGGGACCAGCATGTACAGCACGGTCATGAAGCGGCCGCCGCCCGGCGTCGCCACCTGAGCATAGACGAAGAAGAAAGCTGCCATAGCGGACAGGACCCAAAAGCGCGCTCGGCGCGGGCCCAGCCGCCGCATGAGATTTATGGTGAGGAAGCCCAAGGGCACGGAAAGCAGGGCCATCCCGAGGTACGCGTTCGGAAGGTCGTAGAGCCCGCCGTGCTGGAAGTACAACGCATCACGGCCCGTCTTCGCCAACGTGACGGCTGCGGTCAGGATGAAGATCCCCAAGCCCAGATAGAAGGT
>CAZMRX010000289.1:2531-6968 GCA_964568755.1 uncultured Acidobacteriota bacterium
CGCACGCCCTCACGCCCTCAAAGGAGATCCTTGACGCGGAACGCAACGTCCTGGAGCTGTGCCTCGCGGCCCACAAGGGTCATCCGGGCCCGGATGAGATGCTGCAGGGTCGGGAGCTCCCGGGACTCGCCGTTGACCGCAAAGTAGGCCCTGAGCGCGCTGTCCTTGAGGTAGAGGACCGTGAAGGCCCCGTCCTCCCGGCGGCCTCGGACCAGGACCTGGTCGTGCTCACTCTCGTCGCCCGCGAACTCGAGGTGAAGGTCGAAGATGTCCGACCATACATAGGTGAGGAGGTCGTAGGGCTCCTGCGCCCCGGCCATGTTCTTTCCCGCGAGCTGGCCCGAGTACTCGGCGTGCCCCCAGTGCTCCACGCGTCGCCTCTTGCCGAACACGGGGTCGAGATAGTTTGCGACGTCCCCGGCGGCATAGACGTCCGCGTGCGACGACTGCAGGAACTCGTTCACGACGACACCGTTGTCCACGGCGAGGCCGGCCATCTGGGCGAGCTCCACGCTCGGGACGATGCCGACGCCGATGCAGACGAACTCGCACGGGAGCTCGAGGCCGTCTCGTGTCACCACGGCAGCGGGGCGCCCGTCCCCTCGGATCTCGGAGACCCTCTGGCTCGTGTGGAACGCGACGCCCTTCCGCGCGCAGTAGTCCTGGAAGAAGCCGGCCAGCGTCGCGTCGGCAAAGCGCGCCCACACGTGAGGGGCGGCCTCGACGACGGCTACGTGGACCCCTTTCTGCGTGAGCGAGGCCGCAAGCTCCAGTCCGATGAATCCGCCGCCCACGATCACCGCGCGCCGTCCCGGCAGCGCCTCCGCCGCGATGGCGGCGGAGTCGTCGAGGGTCCGGAGGTAGTGGACACCTGGCAGGTTGGCTCCCGGGATCTTGAGCTGGACCGGCCGTCCGCCCGTGGCGATGAGGGCCTTCTCGAAGGCGATGACCTCTCCGCTCGTCAGCCGGACGGTCTTGCGGGCGGTGTCCAGCTCCCGGACCGCGACGCCCAGCACCAGCTCGATCCGACGATCGCGATAGAACGCCTCGGGATCGAAGAAGAGTTGCTCCCTTGGCTTGTCCCCGCGCAGGAACTCCTTCGAGAGGGGGGGCCGGTCATAGGGGGCATAGGGCTCCTGGCCCACCATGACGATCGGACCGCTGGTGTCAGCCTCCCGGATCTGCTTCGCGGCCTGCCCGGCCGCGACGCCCCCACCGATGAGAACGTACTTGACTGATCTCGATCGATTCAGCATCTCATACCTCGTGCGGCGACAACGGCATCAAACCGGGATGGGAGCGCTGCGGCGCAAGCAGGGCAGGGCCTTCTCGCGCTCCTGCTCGTCCTCGAAGACGCCGCGGACGGCACTCGTGGTCGTGGTCAAGCCGGCCTTTCCCACGCCGCGCATCTCGATGCAGAGGTGCCGGGCCTGGACGACGACCATGACGCCGGCGGGATGGAGGCGCTTGTCGATGAGCTGCGCGACCTGCTCCGTCATCCTCTCCTGGAGCTGCGGACGCCGTGCGTAGAAGTCCACCACGCGCGCGAGCTTCGAGAGCCCGACGACCCGCTCCTTCGGCACGTACGCCAGATGCGCGGTCCCGTAAAAGGGCAGGAAGTGATGGGCGCAGAGAGAATGGAAGGGGATGCCCGTCACGCAGACGGCCTCTGCGTAGCCTTGGGCGTTGGGAAACGTCCGTAACGTCGGCTCGGCGCCCGCGTAGTACCCGGCGAACAGCTCACGGAAAGCCCGTGCCACCCGCCACTCCGTGCCGGAGAGGTTCGGGTCCTGCATGTCGAGGCCGAGGGCCTCCATGAACTCACGAAACCTGGTCGCTACTCTTCGGTCGCTCCAGCCAGAGATGGCTTCTGACGGGGCGACCGCGCGGTCGAGCGCGCCGATCGGTGGAAGCGTGGGCTGAGCCATCTTCTGTATCCTCTTCTCGGGAGCGGTCCTGCCTCCTGCCGTACGGAGATCGAAGAGCGAGGGCTGTGACCGTACACGCCGGAAATGCTTGGCAGGATCGCCCGATCGTCCTGAACGAAGACCGATATCCATCGCCCCTGACTCTAGGCCGGCATGGACAATTAGGACCAGTAGAAAATTCAGCTAGGACGCTTAGAGGAAGACGAAGCGGCGGCCGTAAGCACGCCGGCCAAGGAGACGCCCCGGTCCCGCGCAAGCCCGGCCTCGCCCAGCTCGCCACCGCCGTGTGATCGTCCACAATGGGGACGAGTGGGACTCGGACTAGGGAGCGTCGTGCTCGCGGCGGCCTGCGTCAGCGGCAGGTTGTCGGCGCCGGAGCCGTCCGCCTACGTGGAGGCCTACTTGGCCAGGGTGGGGGTTCTCGACTTCCGAGATCGCCCAGATGCGGGCGGGCTCAGTCATCGCACGCGTTCTTCCGCAGAAGGACGACGATGCCGCCTTTGTCGTCGGGGTCGCGCGCATCGAGGCTACGGATGAGGCCTTGGTCGAGGGAATCCGAAGCACCGAGACGTTTCGGGGAGGTGAGGGAGTGATCGAGACGGGTCGCTTCGGCACGCCGCCGAGCGTCGAAGATCTCCAGCCCCTGGTCTTCGACCGGCAGGATCTCGAGGATCTTCGGAAGAGCCGAATCGGCGATTGCGACTGCCCGCGCTGGTTCGGGGGCATGCTCCTTGGGAAGATCAGGCGCGAGATTCGCAGCGCGTTGAGCTGGGACTTGATGCGCACCAAGAGGCGCTTGGAGGCAAGGAGCGAGAACTGACTTGCAGTAGCGGGGAGGCGAGCAGGGGATGATGGTCGTGACACCGGAGGGGCTCACCGCTGCGGAAGCTGCGCGGCGCTTGGCAGAGCACGGTCCGAACGAGCTCGCGCGTGAGGAAGGGCCGTCTCCATGGGCGCTCCTCGCGCGGCAGTTTCAAGGAGCGATGATCTGGCTCCTCCTGGTCGCTTGCGGTGTTTCCGTCGCCCTGGGCGAAGCCGCCGACGCCGTCGCCATCGGCGCGATCGTCGTCCTCAACGCGGCCGTCGGATTCTTCCAGGAATACCGGGCCGAGCGCGCGCTCCTGGCCCTGCGCGCGATGAGCGCCCCGCGGGCCCGCGTCCTACGCGACGGCCACTCCGTTGTGATCCCCGCGGCCGAGGTGGTCCCGGGCGATGCGCTCCTGCTCGAGGCCGGCGACGTCGTGGCCGCGGACGGGGTCCTGCGTGAAACGCACGCCCTAAAGACCGTCGAGGCCCTTCTCACAGGCGAGAGCGCGCCCGTCGAGAAAGGGACGACCCCGACGAGCTCCGACACGCCCCTGGCGGAGAGGCACGACCGGGTCTTCCTGGGAACGGCCGTCGCGGCCGGACGGGGGGTGGCCGAGGTCGAAGCCACCGGAATGCGCACGGAGATGGGCAAGATCGCCGGCCTGCTCGCGGGGGGCGGCGAGCCGCCGACGCCCCTGCAGCGGCAGCTCGAAGCGGTGGGTCGGACCCTCCTGATCCTGTGCCTCGCCATCGTCGGCGTCGTCTCGCTGCTGGGCTTGCTTCGGGGCATGGCGTGGGTCGAGCTGCTCCTCTCGTCGGTCGCCCTCGCGGTGGCGGCGGTGCCGGAGGGCCTTCCCACCGTCGTGACCATCGCCCTGGCGCTGGGCGTGCAGCGGATGGCGGCCCGCCACGCCATCGTTCGGCGGCTCGCCTCGGTCGAGACTCTGGGGAGCGCAACCGTGATCTGCACGGACAAGACCGGCACGCTCACGACCGGCCGGATGGAAGTCCGCGACGTTTGGGCCGCCGATCGGCGCTCGCTTCTTCGCGCCGCGGCCGCGTGCAGCGACGCCGAGCTGGGGGGCGGCGGCGCGGGCGACGTCGGGGACCCCACGGAGATCGCACTGCTGCGGGCGGCGGCGGCGCGGGGCATTCAGCGCGCCGAGATCGAGCGCGATGCGCCGCGCCGTGCCGAGACGCCGTTCGACACGGCGCGCAAGCGGATGTCGGTGCTTCGGGCGGACGGCGTGCTGTATGTCAAAGGCGCGCCGGAGGTGATCATCCCGCTCTGCGCCGCCGGGGTGGAGGGCGCACCGGCCGAAAACCAGGAGATGGCGGAGCGCGGCCTGCGTGTCCTTGCGGTGGCTGTGGGCCAGGGCGAACACGAGCGCGGGCTCCGGCTCCTTGGCCTCGCCGGCATCGCCGATCCGCCGCGGCCGGAGGCGATCGAGGCGATCGCCAGGGCCCGCGAGGCGGGCATCCGGACCGTCATGATCACGGGCGACCACCCGGCCACCGCGCGTGCCATCGCGAGCGAGATGGGGATACTGCGGGCCGGCGAGGACGTGGGCGACGTGGTCCACGCCCGCGTCACGGCACAGGACAAGATCGACATCGTCCGGGAGCTCAAGCGCAAGGGCGAGATCGTGGCCATGACCGGGGACGGCGTGAACGACGCCCCCGCCATCCGCGAGGCCCACAT
>CAZMRX010000290.1:0-3511 GCA_964568755.1 uncultured Acidobacteriota bacterium
CGGCTGGACAACGAGCAGGTGCGCTGGCTGCCGGTGGAGCCCACGGTCGGCTGGAGCGGCGCCAGCTTCCGCTCCACGCCGGTGAACGGGTTCCCGAACGGCCCCGCGCTCGTCACCGTGTTCACGAACGGCATACCCGGCGCTTCGCGCAGCGTGACCGTGGAGTGCCCGCCGCCGACGATCGACGTGCCGCCGTCGGACGCGAGCGTCTGCGTGGGCGGCAGCGCCGTCTTCACGGTGACGGCAACCGCCCCGGGGCCCGACTGCCCGAGCTACAGGTGGCGGAGGAACGGCGTGCTGCTCGCCGAGGCCGCCCCGTTCTCGGGCACGGCGACGCCCACGCTCACGGTGTCGCCGGCCACGCTGGCCGAGGCCGGCGCCTACACCGTCGAGGTCTCCCTGGCCTGCAGCAGCACCGTCGTGACGTCCGCGCCAGCCACCCTCACCGTGAACCCGACGATGGGCGCCGTGGACGCCTCGATCTCCGGGCCTGCCAGCGTCTGCACCACCTGTCTCGGCGGGACGCTCTCCGAGACCCACCTGGGCGGAGGCGCGGTCGCGCAC
Organism: uncultured Acidobacteriota bacterium; assembly: GCA_964568755.1. GTDB lineage: Bacteria > Acidobacteriota > Vicinamibacteria > Fen-336 > Fen-336 > DATBSL01. Next base: position 565 of record CAZMRX010000290.1, read on the forward strand.
CAGTGGGGCTACCGGACGACCTCGGGCGGCACGATCACGGACATTCCGTTCGCCACGGCGCCGAGCTACGTCCTGAACGGCGCCGACTTCCCCGCCGAGGCCAACTACTTCCTGGTCGTCAGGGTGACTCCCGCGTGCGGCGGCGCGACGATCTCGGACGAGGTGCCCGTGAGCGTCGCGAACACGGCGGGGCCGGCGAACGAGGTGCTGTTCTTCACGGTGACGTCACGCGACTCGCAGAACGTGCTCGAGTGGGTCTACCCGGCCGCGTTCAACAAGGTCCGCATCCGCTACACGTCGGGCGCGCCGTGCGTCTACCCCGCAAACGGGGACACCGGCGGCTCGTTCCTGATGGACGTCGTCGGGATCGCCGGCGCGCGCGACGGCATCCCGCACAACGGCCTGGGCAACGGAACGACCTACTGCTACACGGTCTTCGTCGACACGACGGGCGGCGGCGTCTGGTCCAGCGGCAAGACGAACTCGGGCACTCCATTCTCCACGGCGGGACCGCTCAAGTGGGCCTTCCATTCCGGGATGTTCTCGACCACGGCTCCCACCGTGGGAGCCGCCGGCGTCATCGTCACGAACAACGACAACGCCGTGCACGCGATGACGCGCGGGATCGCGGGCGGGGAGTGGCCGGCCGGCTGGCGGCCCGCGAAGCTCGGCGGCGCGGTGCAGAACCGCTCGCCGATCGTGCCGATCACCGTGGGCAGCTCGAACCCCGTGGCGTTCCTGGGCGCGCAGGACGGCAACGTCTACGCCGTGGACGCGAGCGTCGGGTCCGCCGCGGCCGCGCCGTGGCCGGCGCCGGCGCCGGCAGGCGGGCTGGTGCAGGCGGCGCCCGCGGGCCTCTTCACCGCCTTCTTCGGAGCCCACGACTACCTGCTGGTCGGCACGCGCGTGGCCGGCGCCGACAACGTGTTCCGGGCCTTCGATCCCGCGGACGGCAGCCTGGAGGGCACGTTCGACAACGGCGGCGCCCCGAACGGGATCGGGATCATCAGCAGCATGGCTGCGGTGGACTACGCGACGAGCCGTGTCTACTTCACGAGCGGCGTGCGGGCCGGGGGCAGCGCGAACACGCTGTGGTGCCTGCAGCTCGGGCCGTCGGGAAGCGTCTTCAGCCTCGTCTGGGCGCGCGCCCTGGGGAGCATCGAGAGCGCGCCGGTGCTGCGCGGCGGGCGCGTGTACGTCGGGAGCACGAACGGCGGCGGCACGCTCTACTCGATCAACGCGGCGACCGGCGCCTCAGGCGACGACCGCACGTTCGTTCACGGCGACGGGCCGGTGAAGGGCTTCGTGTTCCCCGACCGCAACTCGCCCACCGGCGACCTCTACTTCGCGGGCAACACCCGCGTCTGGGGCGTGACGGAGATCGGCGCGGTGCTCGCGAACAAGTTCGCGGCGGGCATCACGCTGCCGGGCGGCGCCGTGCCGTCCGCGCTGCTGTTCCACCCCGCGAGCCACTTCATCTACGTGGGCGGGAGCAACGGCTGGCTGTTCCAGATCGACACGCTGCAGGCGCCGCCGACGGCCGACTATGCCGCGCAGCTCGGGGTTGGCCCGCTCACGATCGGCGCGCCGTCGCTCGACATCGGCCACGGCCTGGTCCACGTCGGCTCGGAGCCGGGGACGTTCTTCGCGGTCCAGGTGCCGGTCGCCGCGCCCAACCTGTGCACGGCGAGCTGCGCCGGCAAGCCGATCGGGACGGCCTGCACGACGACGGCACCGCCCTGCACGCAGACGTGCGACGGGGCCGGGGTCTGCACTCCCTAGACCGACGCTGCGACAAACGGACGCATCGGAGAGTTGTCCGTCAAGAAGGCCGTGGACGGCTCAGAACGGATCATTCACTCGGATGGCCAGGCGGCCTCGTGAAAGATCCGGACTATTCGACCCAGTCCACCACGAACAGGTTGGTTTCGCCCGGGGTCTTGCCGTTGCGGTTGCTGGCGAACACCAGCTTGGTGCCGTCGGGCGAGAACATCGGGAAGCCGTCGAAGCTGGGCTCGCTGGTGATGCGCTCGAGGCCGTTGCCGTCGTCGCCGATCATGTAGAGGTCGAAGGCGCGGCCACGCGGGTTCGGGTGGTTGCTCGAGAAGATGATGCGCTTGCCGTCGGGGTGGAAGTAGGGCGCGAACGAGGCCGCGCCGAGCTTGGTCACCTGCCGCTTGTTGGCGCCGTCCGCGTCCATCACCCAGATCTCGAGCGCGCCGGGACGGTAGAGGTTCTGCCCGAGCAGCTCCTGGTAGCGCGCGAGGCTCGCGGCGTCGGCGTGGGCGTCGCGGCGGTAGACGATGCGCTTGCCGTCCCGCGAGAAGAACGGCCCGCCGTCGTAGCCGGGCTCGTGGGTCAGGCGCTTCACCTGCGAGCCGTCGCTCGCCATCGTGTAGATCTCGAGGTCGCCGTCGCGCACGGAGGTGAACACGATCGTCTTCCCGTCGGGCGCGAGCGTCGCCTCGGCGTCGTAGCCGGGGGTGTCGGTGAGGCGGCGGAAGCCCGTGCCGTCGAGCGCGTGGCTGACGATGTCGTAGCCCGGCAGCATCGGCCAGGCGTAGCCCTTCGAGTGATCCGCGGGCGGCGGGCAGGCGGCCTCCGCGAGGTGCGTCGAGGCGTAGAGCACGCGCTTGCCGCCGTCCAGGAAGTAGCCGCAGGTGACGCGGCCCTTCCCGTTCGACACGCGCCGGCTCTCGCCGCTCGCGATGTCGACCACGTACGCCTGGTCGCACATCACGCCCTCGGCCTCGTTCATCCGCTGGTAGATGATCTGCTTCCCGTCCGGGCTCCAGTAGCCCTCGGCGTTCTGCCCCCCGAAGGTGAGCTGCCGCAGGTTGCGGAAGTGCTTCTCCGGCTGGGGGGGCCCGGGGGGCGCGCCGGAAGAGCGCCCCCCGGCAGGCTGCGCGCTCGCCTCTTGCGACGATCCCTGTTGCGCCTGAGTCTG
>CAZMRX010000290.1:3521-6953 GCA_964568755.1 uncultured Acidobacteriota bacterium
GGGCGCGGCGCGGGGCGGGGGGGGGGGGGGGGTGGGTGGGGGGGGGGGGGGGGGGGCGCGCCGCCGCCCCCCCCCCCCCCCCCCCCCCCCCCCAGGCTGCGCGCTCGCCTCTTGCGACGATCCCTGTTGCGCCTGAGTCTGTTGCCCCCCGGCAGGCGCGTCCTGCTGCGGCTGCTGCGAGAAGGCCACGGCGGCGACGAGCGCGGCTATGCCCGCGAGGGCCGGCACGAATCGTGTCGTCTTCATTCCATCTGCTGCGCGAGATAGTTCTGGACGCCGATCTCCTTGATCATCCCGAGCTGCGCCTCGAGCCAGTCGACGTGGGCCTCCTCGTCCTTGAGGATCGTCTCGAGCAGCGCGCGGGTGCCGTTGTCGCCCTGGGCGCGCGCGACCTCGATGCCCTTGTTGAGCCGCGGGACCGCCTGGTACTCGACCTCGAGGTCGTTCTGGAACTGCTCGGGCACCGTGCGGCCCACGTTGATCTTCATGTACTTCTGCATGTTGGGCGCGCCGTCGAAGTACAGGATGCGGTCGATCACGTCCTGCGCGTGGCGCATCTCCTCGATCGACTCCTTGCGGATGTAGGCCGCGAGCTTCTTGTAGCCCCAGTTCTCGTTCATCCGGGCGTGGATGAAGTACTGGTTGACCGCGGTGAGCTCGGCGCAGAGCACGTCCTGCAGCACCTCGATGATCTCGTCGTTGCCCTTCATGTGGACCCCCTCTGCGGCGTCTTCGCGAGGGGGAATCTTACCCCGGCTTCAGCGCCGGGCGGCGAGGTGGTCGCGCAGGTCGGGCAGGCAGGCGGTGCACAGGTGGCCGCAGCCGGTCTCGCGCTGCACGGCCTCGAGGCTCTGCCCCTCGACCGTCACGCGACGGGCGATCTCGTCGAAGGACACGCGGGCGCACTCGCAGCGCGTCATCGCGCGCCCGAAGCGCACCGGCTCGGCCTCGACCACGCTCCCGCTGCTCGCCATACCCGACAACATGATAATGAAACACGTTTTCAGAATCAAGCGGCGTGGCCGCGGGCCCCCACGAGCTCCCCCGCATGAGAGCAGCCGGCCGATCTCCCCTGCGAGACCCTCCTCGGCGGACGGTAGAATGAAGCATGCCCGAGGCGCTCGACGTCACCTGTCCGTGCTGTGAGGCGCTGCTCAAGGTCGATCCGGAGACGGGGACGATCGTCTGGGCCGACAAGAAGAAGGCCCCGCCCAAGAACTTCGACGACCTGGTGAGCCGGGTCGAGGCGCAGCGCAGCGTGCTCGACCAGAAGTTCGCGCGCTCGGTGCAGCAGACGAAGCGGGCCGGGGAGATCCTCGACAAGAAGTTCGAGGAGGCCCGGCGCCGGGCCGAGCAGGACCCGGGCGGCAAGCCGCCCCACCCCTTCGACAACGAGTGACCCGCGGCCGGTTTATGATCGGGGCTCCCTTATCTCAACGGAGGAATCGCACATGTTGAAGCGTTTCGTCATGGCGGCGATCGCCGTCTGCGTGGCCGCTCCCGTCTTCGCCCAGGCCAACCCGCGCGGCGAGGCCAAGGCCGCGGTGTCGGGCAAGGAAGTGGTGATCGACTACGGGCGGCCGAGCCTGAAGGGCCGCGACATGCTGGGGCAGGCCGCCGTCGGGCAGGCGTGGCGCATGGGCGCGGACGCGGCGACCGGCCTCAAGACCGACGCCGACCTCGCGTTCGGCGCCGTGAACGTCCCGAAGGGCGAGTACATCCTGACCGCGACCAAGGTGGCCGCCGACGTGTGGCACCTGAACGTGCTGGCCAAGGCCGACCGCTCCAAGGTAGCCGACGTGCCGCTCGCCTCCTCGAAGCTCCCCGCGAGCGTCGAGGTCTTCACGATCGACCTGAAGGGCGAGAAGGAGAAGGGCGAGCTGAAGCTGAGCTGGGGGACGCTCGCGCTTTCCGCGGCGTTCACGGGGAAGTAGCGGAAGCCGCCCTCAACCAGCAGAGACGGGCCAGACGGACAGGGTCGGGGCCGGCCGGAGGAACGGTCGGGACCGGCTGGAGGAAGGGTCGGGACCGGCCGGAGGAACGGTCGGGACCGGCTGGAGGAAAGGTCGGGGACCGGCTGGAGGAAAGGTCGGGGACCGGCTGGAGCAAGGGTCGGGACCGGCTGGAGGAAAGGTCGGGGACCGGCTTAGGACTCGACGGGTCGCGCCTGGGCGGGCGACCCGTCGAGGGGGATCAATCGATCCACCCTCGGCGGCGGTAGACCAGGAGGCCGAGGCGCTCGTGCGCGATCGCCGAGAAGGCCCGGCGGCGGTCGCCGGGCCAGCGCAGCGACTCGAGGTCGAAGTTGGTGTCGACCGCCGGCACCGCGATCACGACCAGCCCCTGCTTCTCGAGCGCCGCGGCGGCGCGGCGGGTGTGGGTGGGCGACGTCACGGCCAGGACGCGGCGGATGCCGCGCTCGCGCCCGAGGCGCGCCAGGGCCACCGCCTCGTCGTAGGTGTTGACGATGCGGCCGACCTGCAGCACCTCGCCGCGGCGCGCGAACCTGGCGAGCCAGTCGCGCGCGAGGGGCGCGTACGGGCCGGCGGGCGCGGCCACTTCCGAGACCACCAGCCACGGCGCGCGGCCCTCGGCCATCAGCTCGATGCCCTTGAGCAGGCGGCTCATGGCGTCGGTCGTCGGGTCGCCGTCCTCCTGGATGCGCGAGGCGAACACGAAGACGGCGTCGGCGTTCTCGACCGCGTCGCGCCGCACCAGGCCGTCGGCGAGCCGGGCGCTGAGCGGCGTCAAGCAGACCGCCAGCCAGAGGCCTGCGAGCAGCAGCGTCCCCGCCGCCACCAGCCGCCGCAGCGGTGTGAGCCACAGCAGCGCGCCGATCGCCGCGATCGCGAGCAACAGGTAGGACCGGTCGCCGAAGTACGAGACCAGCGACGGCAGGTTCAGGTCGACGACGACGAACCCGGCCACCGCCCCGACCGCGAGCCCGGTACCGACGCGCGACAGAGGCGACTGAGAGGACACGGCCATGCCGTACTCTCAGCGACACCGGTGGGCCCGGGGGGTGCGACGCACCCCCCAGAACAGGAACGCAGGCCCCTCGTCGCTCTCCGAGAATCCCCCCTGCAGAGTCACGAGCCGCATCGGGCGCCGAGCTGCGGCTCCCGCGTCGAAGGCGTCAGGCCCTGAATCGAGCGCGCCCGCTGCAAATGCCAAGATTCAAGACCTGACCCCGCCGGCTCAGACGATGAACAGCGGGGCCAGCACCAGCGTGATGGTCGAGAGCAGCTTGATCAGCACGTGCAGCGACGGGCCGGCGGTGTCCTTGAAGGGATCGCCGACGGTGTCGCCCACCACCGCCGCCTTGTGGGGCTCGGACTTCTTGCCCACCACCACCCCGTCCACCTTGAACTCGCCCGACTCGATGTACTTCTTGGCGTTGTCCCAGGCGCCGCCGCCGTTGTTCATGAAGGT
>CAZMRX010000291.1:0-6949 GCA_964568755.1 uncultured Acidobacteriota bacterium
CCGCGACTCGCTCGGCGCGCTCGCCGCCGCCATCCGCGCCGCCGGCGGCGGCGTCGTCATCGTCAGCCACCACGCCGAGTTCACCAGCGCGCTCGCCCACGAGACCTGGCACGTCGACGCCGGCATGTCGAACTGCGGGTCGATGGCGAGCCGCCAGATCTCTCGCAGGTGCCCGGGGTCACGGTGATCGAGGCCCGCACGGGGCTGGTCCGAGCCGAGCTGGACGGTGACGTGGCTGATGGGGAAGCCGGCGGTGACGCGGCTGCGGAGGTCGCCCAGCACCTGGCCGTGGGTGGCACCGTCCTGCAGGATGGCGTGGGCCGAGAGGGCGTGGACGCCCGAGGTCAGCGTCCAGACGTGGAGGTCGTGCACCGTCTTGACGCCCGGGACGCCCTCCATCGCCTGGCGCAGCGCGGTGAGATCCACCTCGCGCGGGGTGCCCTCGAGCAGCACGTGGAGCGCCTCGCGCAGGAGCGACCAGGTGCGCGGCAGCACGAAGAGGGCGATTGCGACGGCCACCAGCGTGTCCACCCGGTAGAAGCCGGTGGCGCCCATCACGGCCGCTCCCACGATCACCCCGACCGAGGAGAGGGCGTCGGCCACCACCTCGTTGTAGGCGCCGCGCAGGTTGAGGCTGGTGCGGGCGCCCGAGCGCAGCAGCAGCGCCCCGGCGACGTTGACCAGCAGGCCGACGGCCGCCACCAGCAGGACCGTGCCGCTCGGGACGGGCCGCGGCTCCCGGAAGCGCTCCCACGCCTCGACCAGGATGTAGCCCGCCACCCCCAGCAGCAGCACGCCGTTCGTGAGCGCCGCGAGCACCTCCGCCCGGTGATAGCCGAACGTGCGCCGGGGCGAGGCCGGCCGCTCGGCGATCTTCATCGCGAGCAGCGCCAGCACCAGGCCGGCGACGTCCGTCAGCATGTGGCCCGCGTCGGCCAGCAGCGCGAGGCTGCCGGTGGCGATCCCGGCGACCACCTCGACGACCAGGAAGGCGAGGGTGAGCGCCAGGACCGCGGTCAGGCGCCCGCGGCTGGCGTGGGGCGCGTGAGCGTGGTCGTGCCCGTGAGCGTGGGCCATCGAACCGGAAGGATAGCAGGCGGCGCAGTCGGATGGATCATGCGGACGGCTGGCAGGGGACGCGGCGGGCGCTATACTTCCGCGTTCGGTGCGTCACCAAAGAGGCCTCGAGGTCAACGACGTGAGCCATCAGAAGAGACTGGCGATCCTGGTCGGGGGCGGGCCCGCCCCCGGCATCAATAGCGTCATCGGCGCGGCCACCATCCGCGGCCTGCTCGAGGGAGTCGAGGTGCTCGGCATCCGCGACGGCTTCGAGTGGATCATGGAGGGCAACGTCGACCACGTCCGCCCGCTCACGATGGACGAGGTGAGCCGGATCCACTTCCGCGGCGGCTCCCACATCGGCATCTCGCGCGCCAACCCGACCAAGAACCCCGAGCACCTGGAGAACACCGTGATCTCGCTGCTGCGGCTGAACGTCTCGCAGCTGATCACGATCGGCGGCGACGACACCGCCTTCTCGGCGATGAAGCTCGCGGAGAAGGCGCAGGGCCGGATCCAGGTCGTGCACGTGCCGAAGACGATCGACAACGACCTCGACCTGCCGTCGTACGTGGACACGTTCGGCTTCCAGACCGCCCGCCACATCGGCGTCGAGATCGTGAAGAACCTGATGGTCGACGCCCGCACCACCTCCCGCTGGTACTTCGTGATCGCCATGGGCCGGAAGGCCGGCCACCTGGCGCTCGGCATCGGCAAGGCCGCGGGCGCGACCCTGACGCTGATCCCGGAGGAGTTCCCGGAGGGAGGCGTCCGGCTGAAGACGCTCGTCGACACCCTGGTCGGCTCGATCATCAAGCGCCTGAGCTACGGCCGGCGCGATGGCGTCGCGATCCTGGCCGAGGGGCTGGTGCTCGACATCCCGATCGAGGACCTGGCCCAGCTCGAGGACATCGAGCGCGACGCCCACGGCAACGTGCGCATCGCCGAGGTCAACATCGGCGAGATCCTGAAGAGCCAGGTGCAGGCCCGCCTCAAGCAGTTCGGGATCAAGACCACGATCGTGGCCAAGAACATCGGCTACGAGCTGCGCTGCGCCGACCCGGTCCCGTTCGACATGGAGTACACGCGCGACCTCGGCTACTGCGCCACCAAGTACCTGCTGTCGGGCGGCAACGCGGCGATGGTGTCGCTGCAGGGTGGCCACTTCGTGCCGGTGCCGTTCCAGGACATGCTCGACCCGAAGACCGGCAAGGCGAAGATCCGCCTGGTGGACACGCACTCGACGCGCTACGCGATCGCGCGCCGCTACATGATCCGGCTGCGGCGCGACGACTTCCAGGACGCCCACGAGCTCGCCAAGTTCGCGGCCACCTGCGGCCTGCACCTGCAGGAGTTCCGCGACGAGTTCGAGTACCTGATCAAGGACGAGCCGCCCCCCCTCGACCTCGAAGCCGACGCCGCCGCCGCCCGCGCCGAAGACGGAGCGCATCAGCACTAGTCAGCGGGGGGCTCGGGGGGCGCTCAGCGCCCCCGCTGCCCAGTCCCGAGAACCCTCTACCTCCGTCCAGCCGGCTATGGCTCCGTCCCAGCCGGTCCTACCTCCGTCCAGCCGGTCCTCTCTCCATCCAGCCAGTCCTACCTCCATCCAGCCAGTCCTACCTCCATCCAGCCAGTCCTACCTCCGTCCAGCCGGTCCTACCTCCGTCCAGCCGGCCTTGCCTCTGTGGCCCGTCCCGGCCCTTCCTCCGGTTCGTTGGTTCGTCTGGTTCGTCCACCTTCGCCCATCCGCCTGGCAACCAGCCCCTTCCAGCCGCTCAATCCATCAGTTACCCTTGTCCATCCGCCAGGAGGCCCGAATGAACGTGAACGCCCCGATTGCTCCCCCGGAGATCCAGGGAGCCGTCGCCGCGGAGGTCGAGCGCCAGCTCAAGGCCTTCCGCGACGAGATGGAGGGCAAGCTCGCCCAGGTCCGCGAGCGCACGGTCGACGACGCCGCGACGATCATCGTGTTCAGCGGCGACCTCGACAAGGTGCTCGCCGCGTTCGTGCTCGCCACCGGCGCCGCCGCGGCGGGGCTCCAGACCTCGATGTTCTTCACCTTCTGGGGCCTCTCGGCGCTCAAGAAGAAGGACGCGTCCGGCGGGCCCAAGAACATCATGGAGAAGATGTTCGCGGTGATGACGCCCTCGAGCTCGGAGTCGCTCGGCACCTCGAAGATGAACTACTTCGGGATGGGCGCGGTCATGCTGCGGAAGATGATGAAAGACAAGCAGATCGCAACGCTCGAGGAGCTGATGGCGCTCGCCCGCGAGATGGACGTGAAGTTCATCGCCTGCACCATGTCGATGGACGCGATGGGCGTCAGCCAGTCCGAGCTCCTCGACGGTCTGACCTACGGCGGAGTCGCCACCTACATGGCCGACGCCGTCCGCTCGCGCGTCACGCTCTTCATCTGAAGCACCCGGTGTCCGAAGCGAGCGAGCCCGAAGCGCCGTCGGCCGTGCCCACCGTCGAGGTGGGGGAGCTGCTGCCGCGGCTCGACCGGGGCGAGAAGCTGCTGTTGCTCGACGTGCGCAACCAGGACGAGTACGAGAGCTGGAAGCTCGAGGCGCGCCGGCCCGTCGAGACGGTGCACGTGCCGTACTTCGACTTCATCGAGGACGCGGAGGCGTCTCTGGCACGGGTCCCGCGCGACCGCGAGCTGGTGGTGCTGTGCGCCAAGGGCGGCTCGTCCGAGATGGTGGTGGAGATGCTGGGCGAAGCCGGCCTGCGCGCCAGGAACGTGAGCGGCGGCATGATCGCCTACGGCGTCTACCTCGAGCCTGTCCGGGTTCCCCTGACCGCGGCCGAGGCCGCGCGCTACAGCCTGTTCCAGGTCAACCGGCGCGGAAAGGGCTGCCTGGCGTACGTGGTGGTGGCCGGCGACGAAGCGGTGGTCGTGGACCCGAGCCGCCACGCCGCGTGGTACGAGGCCTTCGCCGCCGAGCAGGGGGCCCGCATCGTGCGCGTGCTCGACACGCACGTGCACGCCGACCACGTGAGCGGCGGGCCGGAGCTGGCGCGACGCCTGGGCGTGCCCTACTTCGTCTGCGCCGGCGAGGGCTTCGAGCTGCGGCAGGCCGTGACGCCGCTCGCCGACGGGCAGGAGATCCGGCTCGGGGGCGAGGGCGGCGTGTCGATCGAGGTGCGCGTGATCCGCACGCCCGGGCACACGCCCGGCTCCACGTCGTTCCTGGTGGACGGCCGCTACCTGCTGACGGGCGACACGCTGTTCGTCGGGAGCGTCGGCCGGCCCGACCTCGGCGGCCACGTCGTCGAGTGGGGCCGCGACCTCTTCTTCAGCCTGCGGGACCGGCTCGGCGACCTGCCGGCCGAGACGCGCGTGCTCCCGGCGCACTACGCGGGCATTGCCGAGATCTCGGGCGAGGGCCTCGTCTGGGGCCGGCTCGGGGACCTGCGCGCGAGCGTCCCCGAGCTGCAGCTCGCGACGCCGGAGGAGTTCGTGAGCGCGGTGCGCGCCGCGGTGAAAGAGCCGCCGGCCGCCTACGCGGAGATCATCCGGGTGAACCTCGGCGCGCCGGCGGACGAGGAGCGGATCTCCGAGTGGGAGCTCGGCAAGAACCAGTGTGCCGCCTCGGCACGACGGGCGGGCGGGGCGTAGAATCCGGGCACAGCCGAGTTGACGTCAGGGGAAGGAGAACCACGATGGCCCTCAAGAAGCTCGACGTTCGCGGGGCGAAGTGCCCGATACCCATCGTGAGAGCCAAGAAGGAGCTCGACGCGATGACCCCGGGCGACGAGCTCGAGGTAACCGCCACCGACCCCGGCTCGGTGCCGGACTTCCAAGGCTGGGTCAAGACCGCGAAGCACGCGCTCTTGAAGTCGCAGCGCACGGAGAAAGACGACACGGGCAAGGAGCTCTACATCCACCTGCTGGAGCGCAAGTAGCGCTCGAGCCGGGCCGAAGACGCGCGCGTCCACCTGGGGAGAGCACGATGGCTGAGACGGTGACCCCGCGCCAGACGGCGCCCGTGCGCTGGGCCAAGGTCGTCGACCAGACGCGCTGCATCGGCTGCCACGCCTGCAGCACCGCCTGCAAGTCCGAGAACCAGGTCCCGATCGGAGTCCACCGCACGTACGTGAAGTACGTGGACGTGGGCCGCTTCCCCCAGGCGCGCCGCGCCTTCCAGGTCACGCGGTGCAACCAGTGCGCCGAGCCCCCCTGCGTCTTCGCCTGTCCCACCGCGGCGATGTACCAGCGCCCCGACGGGATCGTCGACTTCGACAAGCGCGTGTGCATCGGCTGCAAGGCGTGCATCGCGGCGTGTCCGTACGACGCCATCTTCATCAATCCCGAGGACCACTCGGCGGAGAAGTGCAACTTCTGCGCGCAGCGCCTCGACGTCGGCCTCGAGCCCGCCTGCGTGGTGGTGTGCCCGACCGAGGCGATCGTGGTCGGCGACCTCAACGACGGGACCTCGCGCGTCTCGGAGACGGTGGGCCGCGACACGGTAGCGGTGCGGCGACCCGAGAAGGAGACGCGGCCGAAGCTGTTCTACAAAGGCGCGCACCAGGCGACGCTCGACCCGATCGCGGCGCGCCGGCCGCCGGGCGGGATCTTCATGTGGAGCGAGCAGGGCAGCGGCCCGCAGCAGGTGACCTCGGGCCACCCCGGCGCGCCGAACAACGCCGCCGCGGCGATGCTGGCGTACGACGTCGCCCACCGCGCGCCGTGGGACTTGCGCGTCAGCTTGTACACGTGGACGAAGGGGATCGCGGCGGGCGCCTATCTCGTGCCGGCGCTGCTGCTGCTCGTCGGCACGCTGCAGCCGGCGAGCGCGCTCTGGCAGTGGGCGGCGCCGGTGCTGGGTGGCGCGTTCCTCGCGGCGACCGTGGGCCTGCTGATCCTCGACCTCACGCACCCCGAGCGCTTCTACCTGGTGCTGACGCGCCCGCAGTGGCGGAGCTGGCTCGCACGCGGGGGCGTGATCCTGTCGCTCTACGGGGCGGTTTTGGTGGCGCACTTCCTGGCGGCGCTGCTGGGCCGCGGCGGCTGGCCGCTGTCGCTAGCCTGGGCGGGGCTCCCGCTCGCGGTGCTCTCGGCGATCTACACCGCCTGGCTCTTCGCCCAGGCGAAGGCGCGCGACCTGTGGCAGAGCCCGCTCCTGCCGCCGCAGCTGCTGGTGCAGGCCGTGGCCTCGGGCGCCGCGGCGCTGCTGCTGGCGGCCGCCTTCGTCGAGCCGTCGGCGGTCGCGCCGCTCGCGCGGATCGCGACGCTCGCGACGCTCGTCCACCTGCTGCTGGTGGCCGGTGAGGCCACGATCACCCACCCGACCGCGCACGCGCGACTCGCGGCCGGCGAGATGACGCGCGGGCGCTACCGGCATTACTTCCGCGCCGGCGTGGCGCTGCAGGCCGCGGGCCTGCTGGCGGCGCTGGCGCTGCCACAGGCCGCGCTCGCGGCGCCGCTCGTGCTCGCGGGCCTGCTCGCGTACGAGCACGCCTTCGTGCAGGCCGGCCAGGCCGTGCCGCTCGCCTAGGAGTCCTGAGCATGACGAGCCCCAAGAGCGAACGCGTCTCGGCCACCCGGAGCGCCACCGAGGGCCGCGGCGAGACCTTCTACCCAGGCCCGAGCCGGACCCAGCTGGGTGCGTATCCGCCGAAAGAGCGCTGGGACGACTGGGTCGAGCTCGACTCGCGCGCGTGGCCAAGAAGGCTCGAGCGCCACTACCTGCTCGTGCCCACGACCTGCTTCAACTGCGAGTCGGCCTGCGGCCTGCTCGCCTACGTCGACCGCGAGACGCTGGAGATCCGCAAGTTCGAGGGCAACCCCGAGCACCCGGGCTCGCGCGGCCGCAACTGCGCCAAGGGCCCGGCGACGCTCAACCAGGTGAAGGACCCGGACCGGATTCTCTACCCGATGAAGCGG
>CAZMRX010000292.1:0-6937 GCA_964568755.1 uncultured Acidobacteriota bacterium
AGGATTCGAACCTACGACTTCCACCGTGTGAAGGTGGCACTCTACCGCTGAGTTAAGCGCCCGCGAAGGCAAACGCTAGGATACCGGCCTGCCCGGCGGGGGGTCAAGGCCGCGCGGCCGTCGAGCGTCAGTGGCTGACCGAGCAGGACGCGCCGTTCTCGGCGCTCACCGTGTAGGTCCCAGGCACGTAGGTCCACAGCGAGTACTGGGTGTTGGGGTGGTTCTGGCAGCCGCTCTCGGGACCGGTGCAGAAGCTGCCGTCGGACTTGCGCCAGGTGGGCCCGCCCCGGCCGGTGTCCTGGGCCGTGCCGACGCGCCAGTTCTCGCAGGCCACGCGGTCCGGGGCGCCCTCCGGGCGCACCGGGCACAGCGAGCGCCCGTCGGTGTACCCGATCGCGGCGCAGTACTCCGCGTCGTGGCCGACGATCGGCGTCGAGTCCAGCGTGTAGTACTCCGGACCGCGGATGTGGACCTTGCAGTTGATCCGGGTCACGGGCGGCGGGTACGGGCGGCCACAGCCGCTGCCGATCGGGGGGGCGTCCTCCTCGCGCTCGATGGGGAAGCTGGCCGGAGTGCAGCTCAGGCGGTAGGCGCCTTCGCCCCGCCGCATGTGGCCGCTCGAGAGCAGCACGTCGTAGTCTTCCGAGAACTCGCTCTCGCTCTTGACGCGGATCGTCTCCTGCGCGCCGTCGTCGGCGTCGCGCTCGGCGCACAGGCCGGCCGCGCGCAGGTTCGCGACGATGCCTTCCATGTACGCGTTCTTGTCCTTCACGAAATAGGCCTTGGTGTCGGGCACGGCCTCGTTCGTGAGATCGAAGATCTCGGGCTTCTGCTTGATCAGCAGGTCCAGGGCGTCCTCGTAGACGTTCAGCAGCCGCTCGCGCGTGCGCTCGCAGGACGCGCCCGGGTCGCCCTTCCCGAGCGGGCAGCTCGCGTGGTTGAAGCTGTCACCGCCTCCGCTGCTCGGCGGGGCGGCCGACGGCGTGGGCTGAGGCACGGTGGTGGGCGGCGTCGACGAGGAGGGCGGACTGTCCCCGCAGGAAGTCCAGACGAACGCCGAGACGAGGACGGCCGCGACCGCCCCACTGCCTGGAGAGAGAGCGCGCATGACACGGTCCTTCCGCTTCGTGCAGACTTCGTTCAGCAAACAACGAGGATAGCCCCCGCTGGCCCGGTCGCGCAAGGGCCAAACGGGGGGCCTCAGTGAGCGCCGCAGGGCTCGCGCGGCTCGGTCCCGGCCACGAACACCTCGGAGCGGGTGCGCGGGCAGCCGGGCCGGGCGAGCAGCCCCGTGTCGCGGTCGATCTCGACGAAGACGATGCCCTCCGGCGGGGGCGGGAACTCCGTGCGCGGCCGGCCCGCGAGCGCAGCCTTCATGAAGTCGACCCAGATCGGCAGCGCGGCCCGCGTGCCCGACAGCCCGACGGGGGTGTTGTCGTCGAAGCCGACCCACACCACGCACAGCAGCTCCGGGGTGAAGCCCGCGAACCAGGCGTCGCGGTAGTCGTTGGTGGTGCCGGTCTTGCCGGCCGCCTCGGCCGTGAAGCCCATCCCCGCCGCGCCCGCGGCCGTGCCCTCGCGAAACACGCTCTTCAGCATGTCCGTGACCAGGAACGCCGACTCCTCGTGCAGCACGCGCTCCGGAGGCGGGCTCTGGTGCTGCTCGAGGACCGTATTCTTGAGGTCGGCCACGCGCAGGATCGTCACCGGCTCGACCTTGAGCCCGCCGTTCGCGATCACGTTGTAGGCGCTCGCCATCTCGAAGGGGGTGGCCTCGAACGACCCGAGCGCGATGGCCGGGTAGGGGTGAATCGGGGCCCCGATGCCCAGCTTCCTGGTCCACAGCTCGGCGACGCGCTGGTAGCCCACCATCTCCGCCACCTTCACCGTCGCCACGTTCAGGCTGCGGGCGAGCGCGCTGCGCAGCGTGACCATCCCGACGTACTCGTCCTCGTAGTTGGTCGGGATGTACTCCTTGTCCTCGAAGAAGAAGACCGCCGGGGCGTCCTCCACCACGGTCGCGGGCGTGATCGGGGGCAGGCTCGGGTCCTCGAAGGTCGCCTCGAACGCGGTGAGGTACACGAAGGGCTTGAAGGTGCTGCCGGGCTGGCGTCGCGCCTGCATCACCCGGTTGTACTGGCTGCGGCCGTAGGAGCGGCCCCCGACGAGCGCCACCAGCCGGCCGCTCGCCGGCTCGATCGCGATCATGCTGCCCTGCACGGTGGCGGTGGTCCGCTTGTTGATCAGCTCCTGGACGCGGTCCAGCCCGCGCTCGAGCGCCTGCTGGGCGAGCCCTTGCAGGTGAAGGTCCAGCGTGGTGTAGATCGACAGGTTCTGCGTCGTCAGGTCGCGGGCGGCGTAGCGCGCGGAGAGCTGCTGGCCCACCAGGTCGACGAAGTAGGGCGCGTCCTTGGTGTCGACGCTGGGCCGCTCGACCAGCAGCGGCGCCTCGAGCGCCTGCTTCATCGCGTCCTCGTCGATGAAGCCCGCGTCGCGCATCGCGCGCACCACCTCGTTGCGGCGCTCGGTCGCCCGCTTCTCGTGCCGGAAGGGGTTGTAGGGGTTGGGCGACTGGATCATCCCCGCGATCAGCGCCGACTCGGGCAGCGTCAGGTTGGTGACGTCCTTGCCGAAGTAGCTGCGCGCTGCCTCGCCGATGCCGTTGATGCCGAACGAGCCCGACTGGCCCAGGTAGACCTCGTTCAGGTACATCTCGAGGATCTCCTGCTTGCTGGCGCGCCGCTCGAGCACGAACGCGAGCAGCGCCTCCTGCGCCTTGCGCTTGTAGCTGCGCTCGGCGCTGCGGTAGCCGCGCTCGTCGGTCGTGCGCAGGAAGAAGTTCTTGCACAGCTGCTGCGTGATGGTGCTGCCGCCGTGGGGTATGGCGCTGTCGCTGCGCAGGTTGCGGATGCCGGCTCCCAGCAGCCGGATCGGGTCGAGCCCGGGGTGGCTGAAGAAGCGCCGGTCCTCGATCGCGAGCACCGCCTTCACCGTGTGGTCGGGCAGCTCCTCGAAGCGCACGCGACGCCGCTTCTCGCGGTCCTCGCCGTAGAGGTAGGTGACGAGCTCGGGCTCGAGCGTCTGCTCGGCCAGGCGCTGCTTCGAGCGCCCGCGCAGCTCGCGCACGCGCGTGACCTTCTGCTTGTCGGTGGCGAAGGACACGAGGATCGGCTCCTGGGCGCCGTCCACCACCGGCCTCGGGAAGAACGTGACGCCCGCCGGCGCGACGGCGAACTGCCCGGCCTCGACCGGCACCTCGCGCTCGGCGTAGCGCAGGCGGTTCAGCACGCCCACCAGGTCGTCGGGAGCGAGCACCATGCCCGGCCGCAGCACCAGCGGCCGCGCGTAGACGCGCGCGGGCAGCCGACCCTTCTCGCCCGAGAGGCGCTGCTCCACCATCACGCTCATGCGCAAGTACTGGTAGATCAGCAGCGACGCGCCGATCACGAGCGGCAGGAAGATGATCGTCAGCAGTGCGATGACGATGCGAAGGCGTCGGGCCGAGTAGACCCGGCGCGCGGGCTCATTCATATGGGGTTGCGGGGGGCGCATCTCACCCCCCGAAAGCTCAGTCCAGAGCTGACCGGCCCTGGTGGTTCGTTCCTTTCGCTTCCCATTCTGCCACTTCCCGCACCGCGTCGACGGCCTCGCTCCGCGGCCGGAACGAGAGCTCGAACGCCGGGACGCGCGCTGCCGCGTCCGCGCACGCGTCGAGCGCGCGCACCACCCCCTCGCGATCCCACGGGGGCGGGAACGAGCGCGTGAGAAGCCGCGCCGCGGCCTCGGCGCGGTGGAGCGGCCGCAGCAGCGTGGTCCGGCCGTGGCGCAGGAAGAAGAGCGCCCCAAGCGGGGCGCTCGCCGCCGAGGCGAAGCCTCCGTCGCCGTGCCACGGCGTCCCGTACGCGCGCACGCCGCTTCGTCCCGGGCGCAGCACCACGCGGTCGTCGGAGAGCAGGCGCGCCCCGCGGGCGTGCCGTTTCCACAGACGCGCGGTCGTCGACTTTCCCGCGCCCGAGCGGCCGCAGAACAGCAGCGTGCGTCCCCGCCACACGACGCCGCAGCCGTGCACCTCGACGGCTCCCTCGCGAGCCAGGCGGTGCTGGAACAGCAGCTCGTCGAGCGGGTAGTCGAGCGCGAAGTGCGGCCCGCCCGGCGCCGCGTCGAAGTGGAGCGTCCCGCGGCGAAGCCGCGCGTCGATCGTCACCGCTTTGTAGTGCGGCGGGCGACGGTTGGGGATGCGGAAGCGGTAGACGAGGCAGCCGCGGCTGCGCTCGACGCGCCAGACCCCGCCCGAGTCGAACAGCGGCTCGCCGGGCGCGGGCGGCGGCAGCGGTCCCTCGCGGTAGCGCAGGCGGATGTCTCCGCCGCGCGTCACCAGGAACGGGCGCAGCGCCTCTGGCGGGTCGAGCGCCCGTGTCGGCCGATCGGCCTCGACCGCCAGCACCAGGCCGCCGACGCGCAGCCGCAGCGTCCGGCGCGGCAACCGACTCAGGCCCGCTCGGTCCGGCGCTCGAGCCGGATCAGCTTCTCGCCGGGCTCGGGGGCGGCGTGTCCGCACGAGCCGCAGCCCCCCGCGAGAGCGGCCCGGCTTTCGGCGTCGGGACGAGCCGCGAGCGCGCCCGTGCCGAAGCAGCAGGTCGCGTCGCGGCGATGACCCGATCCCTCGCCCATCACCGCCCAGGCGCGCAGGTGCGCCAGCTCGCAGAAAGCGGGCACCACCCCTTCGATGTCGCCCGTCTCCATCTCGGCGGCGCCGGGACAGCTGCCGCAGAGCGCCATCAGGCTGCACTTGCGGCAGACCTCGTTCTTCTGCCAGGTGCGCGCGCGCAGCTTCGGGAACAGATCGTGCCAGCCGTCGCTGAAGCTGCCTCGCTTCAGGTCGTGGAAGCTCTTGCGCGACAGCTGGCACATCTGCAGCCGTCCGTAGGGGTCGACCGTGAACGAGCTCTGGCCGGCGCCGCAGGTGTAGACCGCTTCGGCGCCGTAGTCCCCGTCGGGCTTCGTGAACTTCTCGCAGAACTCGCGGAAGCCCTCCATCCGCTCGGGGCTGCCCAGGTCCAGCTCGAGCGCCCGCTCCGGGTCGAGCTGCAGCTCGGAGTTGCGGTTGGCGCCGCAGTCCACGCGCGGGTTGAGCGAGCTGTCGAAGCGGAACACGAGCCCGAGGCTCTTCGCGTACGCCTCCATCGCCTCGATCTCGTGGTGGTTCCAGGCGAGCGCCATCGTCTTGAGCGTGACCGGGACGCCGCGCGCGACGAGCTTCTGGATGCCTTCCAGGCACTTCTCGAAGGAGCCCGGTACGCGCGTGACGCGGTCGTAGGTCTGCTTCGTCATCCCGTACAGGCTGATCTCGATCTTGTCGGGCCGGTTCTCGGCGAACAGGTCGGCGATCCGGTCGGTGATCATCGTCCCGTTGGTGAAGATCGTGACCAGCAGCCCACGGGATCGGGCGTAGAGGTAGAGCTCCGGGAAGTCGGGCCGCAGCATCACCTCGCCGCCCGTGAACAGCACGAACAGGGTCCCCTCGGCGACGATCTCGTCTACCAGCTGCTTCAGGCGCTCGAGGCTCAGCTCGCGCTCGCGCTCCTCGACCGAGCCGGCGGGCTGGTTCACGTAGCAGTGGACGCAGCTCAGGTTGCAGCGATAGGTGGTCTCGATCGTGGCCTCGATCGGGATGCGCCGGCGGTCGAGCCCGGCCCGCTCGCGGAACTCCAGGAACGAAACCTCGCCGACGCGGCTTTCGACCGGGGACGCCACGCGGCCTAGCTGCCGATCGTGCGGCAGGCCGTGCGCTGGCAGCCGAGCGTGGGGCCGACGTTGCCGTTGCGGACCTTGCAGCCGGTGACGGCCATCTCGCCGGAGACGATGCGCACGCGAAGCACCTTCGGGCGCTCGTAGGCTTCGCGCGTCGGGCGCTTCTTCATGCTCGATCCCCCCGCCTGCGAGCGAGTCTACCACGGCTGTTTCGGGCGCTTTGGCCGGCTCTCGCGGCTGGTCGTGCCACGTCGGGCACTCGTGACGGCGGTCACAGGGTGAGACGCCTCACAGGATGGCCCGCCATGGGCCCGTAGGCTCCAGTCATCGGTGAAAGCGAGGTCGTCATGAAGCAGCGACTGCTCCTGCAGTGGATCTCGGTCATGGTCGCGGCCGTTCTCGCCGGGGCCTGTGGCAGCGACGGCCCGACGGCCCCGTCTGGCGGCGGAGTCGTCGTGCAGGGTGTCGTGCTCGGCGACGGGGCCTCCGTCGTGGCCGCCGCAGACGGGCAGCCCGCGAGCTCCAGCGCGAAGAAGGTCACGGTGAGGGTGGACGGAACCACGCTCACGGTGGACGTCGCCGCCAACGGCACCTTCCAGCTGAAGGGCGTCCCGGGCGGGACGTTCACGCTGGTCTTTCTCGCCGACGGAATCGAAGTGGGCCGCGTGGCGGTGAGCGCATCCGAGGGCTCCGAGGTCAAGATCGTCGTCCAGGTCACGGCGGGCGCCCTGGTCGTGGTCGAGATCAAGGTGGAGAACGCGACTCCCGGCACGACGCCCGCGACCGCTTCGAGCTGCGTCGTCAACGGCGGCACGCCGAGCCAGGGCATCGAGCTCGAAGGCAACGTCAGCTCCGGCTCGTCGGCGGCATTCAAGATGACGGTGAGCGGTCGCTCGAGCGTCCCGGTGGACGTCGCCACGTCCGTCTCCACCAGCTTCAAGTGCATCGGCTCTGCCAAGGCCACGAGCGACGCGGAATGCAAGGCCTCGGTCAAGCAGGGCGCGAAGGTCCACGTCCGGGGCACCCTGACGAGCTGCTCCTCGTCCGCCGCGCTCGTCACGGCGCTCGAGGTGAAAGTCCAGAAGGACTGAGGCGCCTCGTCGCCCGGCTCAGCCCGGGGAGCGATCAGCGCTGGCGCGCCCGGAGGGACTCGAACCCCCAGCCTCTAGGTTCGAAGCCTAGCGCT
>CAZMRX010000293.1:0-6880 GCA_964568755.1 uncultured Acidobacteriota bacterium
GTGTGGGGCTGCGACACCTGGTGTTGGTCGATGTCGTCGCCCTGCTTGTGGGAGTAGTAGGGGTCGTGGGCGTGCTCGGAGTCGTCGAACGCGGCCATGCCGCCCCGCCGCTGGGCCTCGGCGATCACGTGCAGCGAGAGCGTCGTCTTGCCCGAGGACTCCGGGCCGAAGATCTCGATCACGCGGCCGCGCGGCACGCCGCCCACGCCGAGCGCGGCGTCGAGCGAGAGCGATCCCGTGGGGATGGCCGGAACGTCGATCGTTTCGCGGCTGCCGAGCCGCATGATCGATCCCTTGCCGAACTGCTTGTCGATCTGCGCGAGCGCCGCCTCGATCGCCTTGGCGCGCTCCTGCTTGTCGTCAGCCATCGTCGTCTCCTTCGTCCTTTCCGGGAGAGCGGCGGGGAGGCCCACGCCGCGTGTTTTCGGATGCGATCCTAGCCCGAATCACGGTCAGGGTAGGTCCAGCCACCCTGAGTCTCCACCGATTCACCACGGACCGTCCGGCGCAGGAATTGCAGTGGCGGATTCGGAAATCCGAATCAACCGTAATTGGTTATTGAACAGAATCTTACGTGCTGTCCAAACCCGGGATTCGGCCCTCCGGACCGGAATACGAAAAAAGAGCTAGGGTCGGGCACATTCGCCCTGTTACACTTATGTCACCGTTGCAGCGGTGTTGGCCGGGCGGTCGACACGCATGCCGGAGTCACGGAACTAAAGCAAGGGGAAGCAGTTGAAGGCAGCATCGCGCCGCAAGGTCAAGGGCAAGGCCCGCCGTTCGTCGCGCAGGCCGGTCGCGAGGGCCGCGAAGCCGGCAAGGCCGTCGAAGAGCCGCACGTCGAGCCGCGCCAAGGCGAAGGCTCCGAAGCACGCCAAACGCAAGACGTCCGTCTCGCGTTCCCGGACGTCGACGCCCGCGCGCTCCACGCACGGCGCCGTCGTGCCCGTGCGGCGTGCGCCGATCCCGTCGCCGCTACCGACGCGGCACGTGGCGCCGACGCGCGCGGCCGTGACGCTTCCCGCGCGCTCGATGCCGCCCGCGCGCGAGCAGCGCCGGCCGCTCTCGCTCGCCGCGCCCAGGCCGGCCGCCGTGGTGGCGCTTCCGGAGTTCGCCGAAGCCGGGGTGCTGCTGGCGATCACGTACTCGATCCGGGAGGGTCGCCGCGGGGAGTTCTTCGACCTGATGCGGGAGCTGAAGCCGCTGCTCCACACGATCGGCGGCGGCGACGTCGCGATCTACGAGGACCGCAGCCGGCCGAACTACCTGATGGAAGTCTTCCGCTTCAAGGACGACGTCGAGTTCACCGCTTTCGACGACAAGTTCCACAAGGACCGGAAGATCGCAGCGATCTACGCGCTGCTCGACGACATCGTCGAGGCCGAGAAGAGCGACTTCAAGATCTTCGAGCGCCGGCTCTAGGCGCCGCGGCGACGACGCACGCGTCCCCGGCTTTCGAAAAAGGCGTAGACTTCCCGCGCAACAGCGGGAGTCCCTCATGGCACGCGGGTTCGAGAGCAAGGCGGTCGCCGACCAGCAGGAAAGCGCGCAGGACCGGAAGCGGGGCCGTTCGCGCGACAGCAAGCAGCCCGATCCCGCTGTGCTTGCCCGAAGGCGACAGCTGGAGCTGGCCCGCGCCGACGTCGAGCGGCGCCTGACCGCAGCGGTCGCACCGGCGCACCGCCAGATGCTGGAACGGGCGCTCGGCGCCCTGCTCGACGAGCTCGCCGCGCTCGACGCCCCGGCGTGATGCGCGTCCCGCTGCTGCTGGCGGCGCTGGCAGCCGCGGATCTCGCGTCCGCCGATCCCCTGCCCGCGCACGCCCGCGCCGTCGCCGACTACGACATCCGCGTGCGCCTCGACGCCGACGCGAAGACGCTCGCGGGCCAGGAGCGCATCACCTGGCGCAACACGGGCAGCGAGCCGGTGGGGGAGCTGTGGTTCCACCTCTACCTGAACGCCTTCCGCAACTCCGAGAGCACCTTCTTCAAGGAATCGGGCGGCCAGCTGCGGGGCGATCTCATGCCGGGCGAGGGCTGGGGCTTCGTCGAGGTGACCTCGGCCCGGCTCCCGGGCGGCAAGGACCTCGCGCCCGCGGCGAGCTTCGAGCACCCCGACGACGACAACACCGCCGACCGGACGGTGTGGCGGCTGCCGCTGCCCGAGCCCGTGCCGGCGGGCGGGGAGCTGGTGCTCGAGGTGGAGTTCGAGGCGAAGCTGCCTCGGGTTTTCGCCCGCACCGGCTACTTCCGCGACTACTTTCTGGTGGGCCAGTGGTTCCCGAAGCTCGGCGTGTACGAGCCGGCCGGCGCCCGCGGGCGCGCCAGCGCCGGCTGGAACTGCCACCAGTTCCACGCGAACTCGGAGTTCTACGCCGACTTCGGCCGCTACCACGTCGAGATCACGCTGCCGCAGCGCTTCGTCGTCGGCGCGACCGGTGAGCGCCGGGAGCGCCGCGACAACGCCGACGGGACCGCGACGCACGTCTACGAGCAGGCCGACGTGATCGACTTCGCCTGGACCGCCTCGCCCCGCTTTCTCGAGGTGAAGACGCGCTTCTCGGCCGAGAAGGACGTCACGGCGCAGGAGTACGCGGAGGCGGCGGCGCTGCTCGGCCGCAGCCTCGAGGAGGTACGCCTCAGCGACGTGGACGTGACGTTGCTGCTGCAAGGCGAGCACCGGGCGCAATCCGAGCGCTACCTGCGCGCGGCGAAGGCCGCGATCAAGTGGTTCGGGCTGTGGTACGGGCGCTACCCGTATCCCACGCTCACGGTCGTGGACCCCGCTTTCGGCGCCGGGGGCTCGGGCGGGATGGAGTACCCGACTTTCATCACCGCCGGGACCTCCGTCCTGCTCAACCGCTGGCCGCTCGACCGGATGCTGTTGCCCGAGGGCGTGACCGTGCACGAGTTCGGCCACCAGTACTGGCAGAGCATGGTGGCCTCGAACGAGTTCGAGGAGTCCTGGCTCGACGAGGGCTTCAACAGCTACTCGACCGGCCGCGTCATGGAGCGGGTCTACGGGCCGTGGATGCTGCAGGCCTTCGGGCTGCGGCTCGGCGACCTCGAGTCGGCCCGGCTCGGCAACTCGGTCGAGCGCATGTTCGACCGCGTGCGCACGCCGTCCTGGGGCTTCTCCTCGTCCGGCAACTACGGCTTCAACTCGTACGCGCGCACGGAGCTGACGCTGCGCACGCTCGAGGCGCTCCTGGGCCCGCAGACGCTGGCACGGGTGCTGCGCACGTACCACGAGCGCTACCGCTTCCGGCACCCGTCGAGCGACGACTTCTACGCGGTCGTGAACGAGGTGGCCGGGCGCGACATGAGCGGCTTCTTCGCGCAGACCACCGAGCGGCCGGGCGTCCTCGACTACGAGGTGTCGCTGGTCCGGAGCGAGCGGGCGGACGAGCCGCGAGGCGTCTTCGGCGCGGGCGCCGAGCGCACCACCGTGACGACGAAGCAGGCGCGCGAGAAAGAGGAGCAGGCGGATGCGCGCGGCGGCAGGCCCTGGCGCTCGACGGTGATGGTGCGACGGCGTGGCGAGGTGACGCTGCCCGTGTCGCTCCGGCTCGTGTACGAGGGCGGCACGACGCAGACGGTGGCGCTCCTGGAGCGCGAGGGCGACGGCGGGAGCGTCGAGCAGGCTGGGATCCTCGAGGGCTCGACGACCAGCGAACCCTGGCGCGGGCGCTTCAAGCGGCTCGAGCTCACGAGCGAGCGCCGGCTGGTGTCGGCGACCGTCGATCCCGACGACCAGTTGAAGCTCGACGTCAACCGGCTGAACAACGCCCGCCGCGTCGAGCCGGATGGGCGCGCCGCTTCGCGCTGGGGCACCCGCTTCGTGTTCTGGCTGCAGCAGGTCCTCGCCCTGGCGGGGCTCTAGGCATGATCGCGCACGCGACCGCTCGAGGTCTCCAGGCGGCCCGCCGGAACACGCGGCTGACGCTCACGCTCTGGCTCTTCAACCTCGCGCTGGCGCTGGCCGCCGCGGCGCCGGCCTGGAGCGCGCTCCACGACGCGATCGGGCCTTTGCCGCTCGCCGACTCGCTGGCCGAGGCGTTCTCCTTCGGCGTGCTCGCCGACCTCGCGGAGCTGCGGCCCGGGTTCGTGGGCAGCCTCGGCGTCGCCGCGGCCTCGGTGTTCGCGCTCGGGCTGCTGGTGGGCCTGGTCGTCGCGGGCGGCTCGCTCGAGATCCTGACGAGCGGCGACGATCGCTCGTTCGCGCATCGATTCGGGCGGGGCGGCTTCCGCTTCTTCGCCCGCTTCCTGCGGCTCGGTGCCGTCACGCTCGTGCTGGCCGTGCTGCTCGGGCTGCTGGCCGCCGCGCCGCTCTACGCCTGGAGCCGCTACCTGCGCCGCGAGTCCGGCTCGGAGTGGCTGGCGCTCGCGGTCCTCGCCGTCGCGCTCGCGGCCTTCGGCCTGGTGCTGCTGCTGGCGCTGCTCGCGCAGGACGCGGCTCGCGTGCTGGTGGTGCGCGGAGACCTGCGGCGGGTGCTGCCGGCGCTGCGCTCCGGCGCCTCGCTCGTGTGGCGGCATCCCGCGAGCTGGCTCGGCGCGTGGGCGACGAACGCAGTGCTGCTGGGCCTCGCCTTCGCGGCCTACCTGGCGCTCGCGGGTGCGATGCCCGCGGGCCGGCTGCTGCTGGCGCTCGTCCTGCTGCAGCAGCTGTTCGTGCTGGTGCGCTGCGGGCTGCGGGTGGCGCTGCTGGGAGCCGAGATCGCGCTCGTCCCGGTGCCGCCGGTCGAGCCCCCGCTGGTCGAGCCCCCGCCTCAGCCTTCCGTCGAGCCCTCGCCGGAGCCGGCCGGGCCGCCGCCCGACGCCGCGGTCTGAGCCGTGCGGAAGCGCGCGAGGTAGCGGCCGGAAGCCGCGAGGAAGTCCTCTCGCAGCCCGGCATCGGCGATCGCCCGGGCCGCCTCGGCCACGAGCGCCGGCGCGGGCGCGTTCTCCACGCTGGGTGGAGCCGGGAGCGCGCGTGCGCCGCGGTCCGGCACCTCGCCCGTGACGAAGCCGAGGCCGCGCGGCGCGGCCTGGCCCGCGACCCGGCGCAGCCGCTCCAGGATCACGCCGCGCATGCGGACGAGGGTGCGCTGCCAGCGCATGTCGGGCACCTTGATGCGGAGCACGTTGCGATCGAGCGCCACCACTTCCGTGCGTCGCGCGAGCTCGTCGCCCACTGCTGCCGGCCAGGCCGCGCGCAGCAGCGCGAGCGTGGCCTCGGGCTTCGCGCCGAAGAGGCGCGCGGCGAGGTCGGGGCTCCTCGCCCGGTCCATGGTTGTCCGCACGCCTAAGTTATACTCGCCCCTCGGTCCCGCGTGCGACGCGTCGGGCCGTTTGACCTCATGAACTGCCCGCGCTGCAAGTCGACGATCGGCCCGCTCGAGAACCCCGACGCCATCGTGACGTGCCCCGGGTGCGGCACGCGGCTCATGACGCGCTCGGCTGCCCTGCGCTCGCAGGGCGGCGCGACGCAGGAGCAGGCGCCTGCCCCGCCGCCGCCCGCGCCGCCGGCGCAACAGACCGGCGTGAAGGTCGGCGTGCGACAGACGACGGTCTCGGGCAAGACGGCCGGAGCGGCCGTGCGGTCGGGAAGCCGCAAGGCCGCGCCGCCGCCGCCGCCCGCGGTGACGCTCGAGGACATCCTCGCCGAGATCCAGGCCGTGCGGGACACGCAGCAGCTCATCCTCGACGCCCTCGGAGGGCTGCGCCGCGGGCAGGCCCAGGGCGCGGCTGTCGTCGGCGCCGGCACCTCCGACGGCCTCGAGGAGTCGGGGAACACGACGCTTTCGCCGATTCGCACGGCCGCGCGCAAGTCGGTTGTGCTGTTGGACGACGACTCGCAGACGCGGCAGGCCGCCGTGGACGAGCTCGAGCGGGCCGAGATCCCGGTGCGCGCCTTCTCCGACGGCAACAAGGCGCTCGCGGCGATCGCCGAGGACAAGCCCGACGTGATCATCCTCGAGCTGGCCGTGGGCGGCGACCTCGGCGGCAAGGACCTGGTCAACATGATCAAGGCCACGATGGAGTGGGTGGACATCCCGGTCGTGCTCTGGACGCGCGAGCCGATCTCGAACCAGAAGGAAGCCCGCCAGATCCACGGCGCCGACGAGGTGGTGTCGAAGTCGCTCGGGGCCGCGGCCCTCGTCGCGCGCGTGATCACGGTCTTCAGGCGCTGACGCGCGTGCAGCCGCGCCTGGTGCTCGCCTCGGCCTCCCCGCGCCGCGCGCGCATCCTGGGCGAGCTCGGCGTCGCCTTCCGCGTGGTGGTCTCGAACGTGGACGAGGCGCTTCGCGAGGGCGAGGACGGGGCGGCCGCCGTCGAGCGGCTGGCGCGGGCGAAGGCAATGGCCGTAGCGAAAGCGGAGACGGCGCTGCCGGTGCTCGCGGCCGACACCGAGGTGATCAGCGACGGCCGCATCCTCGGCAAGCCCGAAGGCGCCGCGGAGTCGGTCGCGATGCTCCGCGGCCTGGCCGGGCGCACGCACGAGGTGGTGACGGGGTTGTGCCTGGTGAGCGGGGGAGCCGCGCGCTCCGGCGTCGAGCGCACCAGCGTGCGCTTCGCGTCCATGAGCCCCGAGGAGCTTTCGTGGTACGCGGCGACCGGCGAGCCGCTCGACAAGGCCGGCGGCTACCACGTGGACGGCCGCGGGGCGCTCTTCGTCGAAGCCGTCGCCGGATCGCCCTCGAACGTCGCCGGCCTGCCGGTCCGGCTGCTGCTGCGCCTCGCGCGCGAGCTCGACGTCGACCTGGGCGGGCCGTAGGCGTGAGCGCGCTCGCGCGCCCACTGACGCTCGCCAGCCTGCTGACGGGCGCGGCGCTGTCGCTCCCCCCCGTCGCGCGGCTCCTGCCCGGGCACGCGGTGCTGGGCGCGGCGCTACCGACGCT
>CAZMRX010000294.1:0-6868 GCA_964568755.1 uncultured Acidobacteriota bacterium
CACCCGCTCGAGCGGCTCGAGTGCGTCGAGATCGAGCCCGCGACCTGGGAGGCCGCGCGCTTCTTCCCGGAGTTCCACGACGCGCTGCGGGCCGACCCGCGCTTCGGCATGGTGTTCCGCGACGGGCGCAACCACCTGCTGCGCACGAGCGAGGCGTTCGACGTGGTCGTCTCGGAGCCCTCGAACCCGTGGATCACGGGGGTCTCGAACCTGTTCACGCGCGAGTTCCTCGAGGCGGCCCGCGAGCGCCTGGCGCCCGACGGGCTGTTCGCGCAGTGGTTCCACTACTACAACCTCGACCCGGCCGACCTGAAGGTCGAGATCCGGACGTTCCTCGCGGTGTTCGAGCACGCCTCGCTGTGGCTGGTGCCGCCGGTCGGGCCGGCCGACGGCATCAAGAGCCTGGGAGCCGACATGCTGCTGGTGGGGAGCCGCGAGCCGCAGCGGCTCGACTGGCCGCGCCTGGAGCGCGCCTTCGCGGACCAGGGCCTCGGCCGTGAGCTGCGCTCGACGCAGGTGCTCGAGGACGCGCTCGGCCTCGCCGCCACCTGGACCATGGGCCGCGCGGAGATGGAGCGCTTCGCCGAGGATCGGCGGGCGTTTCCCGGCGGGACGCCGCTCAACACCGACGACCACCCGTACCTCGAGTTCGTGGCGCCGCGGCGCACCGTGGTGCGGCCGTCCGAAGCCGCGCGGCAGGCGACGGCGCAGTACGCGGCCATGGGCGCGGCGGCGGGCGAGACGCGCAGCGTACTCGACGGCGTCCCGGCGTTCGCCACGGGCGGCGCCGGCGCGGCCGCGTTCCTGCGCGAGCTGGCCGAGCGCCACGTGGCCGCCGTGCAGCCCGCGCGGGCGCTGCGCGCGCTCGCCGCCGCGACCGCGGCGAGCCCTGACGACGCGGCGGCGCACGCGCGGGCCGCGGAGCTGCTGGTCGAGCGCGGCCGGCTGCGCGAGGCGCTCCAGCGCTACGGCGAGGTGCTCCGCGTCGATCCCGCGCGGGTGTCCGCGTGGGAGGCGACCTCGAGCCTGGCGCTCGATCTGCGGGACTACAAGCGCGCCGAGCAGGCGCACCGTGCGCTGCTGCGGCTCGAGCCCGCGAAGGTCTCGGTCTGGCTGCGGCTCGCCGCGACGCTCGCGCGCCAGCAGCGCTGGCGCGAGGCGCGCGAGGCGATCGCGAAGGCCCAGGCGCTCGACCCGAAGGCGGCCGTCGACCCCCAGCTCGTCGCGTTCCTGGAGCAGCAGGCGGGGAGCTGAGCGCTTCCTGCGCCCCTGCTAGCGAAACCCTCGAATCAGCACCGCGTCGCGACTCAGCTTTCCGGCCGAGACGGCCAGCCGCTGGCTGTCGGCCAGCCAGGCGACGCGGAAGACGTCGGACGCCGTGAGGCGCGTCACCTGGACGGGGCGGCTGCCGTCGGGACCCGCGACCCAGACGTTGCCGCCTTCGTCGGTACGGACGGCGAATGCGAGCCGCTTGCCGTCGGGCGACCAGGAGTGGCTCGTCAGACGCCCTTCGGTGAAGCGCGTCACCTGCACCGGCTTGCCGTCCGCGCCCTGGCGGTAGACGTTCCAGTTGGGGTCGGCGCGGTTGCGGAAGCTGAGTCCACGGCCGTCCGGAGTCCAGGCCAGATCGATCGCCTGGCCCGGGAGGCGGAGGGTCAGGTCGGGCGGCCCGCCGGCGACCGGGAAGGCTTTCCACGCGAAGCGCGTCAGACCCTTCTCGTCCTTCTCCGGCTCGCCCAGCATGAGCCGCGTCGCGTCGGGCGAGAAACCCACCATGCCGGAAACTCCGCTGGCGAGCACGGACACCTGGGCGTCGGCGACCGTGAGCAGCGACACGCTCTGGGGCGAGTCGTACGGGAAGAAGGCGGCGAGGCGCCCGTCGCGGGAGATGGTCGCGACCTGCTCGCCCTTGCCCGAGGTGAGCTGGCGCAGGTCGCTGCCGTCCGCGCCCACGCGCCAGATGTGGATGCCGCTGTCGTCCAGCCGGTCGAAGAGCACGACCCCGGCCGCGGACCGGGGGTTCACCGAGATGGCGCTCCCCGAGGTGAGCGCCCGCGGCTCTCCGCCCTTCGCGTCGATCGTCCAGAGCTGAATGGCCTGATCGCGCGGCGCGTCGAAGACGACCGTGTCGGGTCCGACCGTGGAGACGTCGAGCGGCGAGTCCTCGGCGTTCGTGATCGAGGTGATCTGGCGCGCCTCGCCGCCCGTCGCGTCGGCGACCCAGAGGTTGGCGAGCCGCGTGAGCCGCGTCGCTGCGATCGCCTCCTCGCCGCCCGACACCGAGACCCCGAAGTAGCGGTAGAAATCGTTGGTGACGCGCTCGATGCGCGCGTCCGGGTGGCCGATCAGGAACACCTGCTCGTTGATGGAACGGCGCAGGTCCTGGCCGCTCGCCACCAGCCCGCGGCCGTCGGGCAGCCAGGCGAGGCTCTGGAAGATCGTCCGCGGGAGCGCCAGGAAATCGCGCCGCGCGCCGCTCGCGGGGTCGAAGAAGGCGATCGTGGCCTGGAGGTCGGGCGCCGGCTTGAGCAGGCTGGCCGCGATCGTCTTCCCGTCGGGCGACCAGGCGGGCGCGCCCTGGTACGACTCGGGGTCGGTGACCTTGGCGAGCACGCGCTCGCGCGAGCTGTCGAGAGCGAAGACGACGAGCCGCGACTCCTTCTCCTGCACCACGCGGCGCCAGAACGCGACTTCCTTGCCGTCGGGCGAGAACGTGGCGCGCGAGTCCACGTCGAAGACGCGCTCCTGGGGCGTCCCGCCGAGCGACGGGACCTGGTGGAGCGACCGGTAGAACTGGCTGTCCGGCTTGCGGGACATGTAGAAGAGGTAGTTGCCGTCGGGCGAGAAGACCGGGCCCTCGAGGCCCGTCTCCTGCGTGGGCAGCACCTCCACGTCGCTTCCGGTCGCCACCTGGCGCACGCGCAGGCTGACGCGTCCCGTGCGGCCGGCCAGGTACGCGAGATAGCGGCCGTCGAGAGACAGGGCGCTCTCGATCACGTCGCCCCGGCTCGTCTGGGTCGACATGCGCATGCTCTGGAACGCCGGCTTCGCCGGGGCCTCGCCCGCGCCGCGCCGCAGGCCCCACCAGCCGATCGCGAGCCCGGCGATGGCGACCAGCGCCGCCGCCGCGAGCGCCGTCGGGCCGAGCGTGCGCCCCGGCCTCGGAGCCACGGCCGCTCCCGACGCGTGGCTGGCGGAGCTCGCCGACGCCGAGAGCGCGTCGTACTCCTCGGCGATCTCGCGCAGCTCGATCGCCAGGTCCTTGGCCGACTGCACGCGCTGGTCGGGGCTCTTGGCCAGGCAGCGCCTGACCAGCCGCCGCAGCTCGGCCGGCACCTTGTCGTTCAGCTCCTCGACGGGAGTCGGCTTCTCGTTGAGGATCTTGTGCATCGTCTCGATGCCGGTCTCGGCGGCGAACGGCTTGCGGCGCGTCGCGGCCTCGTAGAGGATGCAGCCGAAGGAGAAGATGTCCGAGCGGTGGTCGACGGCCTTGCCCTGGACCTGCTCGGGGGACATGTAGCCGGCGGTGCCCACCACGCTGCCCACCGCGCTGCCGTCGCGGGCGAGCGTCGGCTCTTCGGTGATGTCGCTGCTGCTGCCGCCGCCCTCGCGCCGCTCGGTCAGCTTGGCGAGGCCGAAGTCGAGCACCTTGGCGAAGCCGTCGGACGACACCATGATGTTGCCCGGCTTGAGGTCGCGGTGCACGATGCCCGCGGCGTGCGCCTTGGCGAGCCCCTCGGCCGCCTGCGCCAGGTAGCCGACGAGCGTGCGCAGGTCGGCCTTGTCCTCGTGGATCAGCGCGCCGAGCGTCTTGCCGCTCACGAGCTCCATCGAGAAGTAGTGCACCGGCTAGGAGTCGGGCACGCCCGGCGAGCGCACCGCGTCGTGCCCGATCTCGTAGATCGTCACGATGTTGGGGTGGCTGAGCGAGGAGGCGGACTTCGCCTCGAGCCCGAAGCGGCGCACGCGGTCCGCGTCCTTCACCAGGTCGGGCGGCAGGATCTTGAGCGCGACGTTGCGCTCGAGCGTGCGGTCCTGGGCCAGGTACACCTCGCCCATGCCGCCCGCTCCGAGCGGCGACACGATCCGGTAGTGGGCGATCTCGTCTTCGGGGCGAAGCGTTCGCTCGGCCTGGCCAGCCATTCACGTCCTCCGGACTCTCGATAGAACGCGAGCATTCTAGCCGACGCTGCGCGGGGCTGGACGCGCGCCTCGCCGCGGGCTCGAGGGAAGGACCTCGGCAGCGCGAGCCGCGAGGGGAGATAATCCGGGCGTGGCGCGGCGCGGGGCGGTGCGATCGGTGCTCCGGATCCTCGTCCTGTTGCTGGTCATGAGTGGTCTGCTCTTGCTGCTGGAAAAGCGCCTGATCTACTTCCCGATGCGGGCACACGACGTCACACCCGCGGAGCTGGGCCTCGAGCACGAGGAGCTGGCGCTGCGGACCGAGGACGGCGTGAAGCTCCACGGCTGGTTCCTTCCCGTCCCGGGGTCGCGCTTCAGCGTGCTCGTGTTTCACGGCAACGCCGGCAACGTGTCGCACCGCCTCGATCGCGCGCTGCTGATGCAGTCGCGCTTGAAGACCGACGTGCTCCTCCTCGACTACCGGGGCTTCGGTCGGAGCGAAGGCAGCCCGGACGAGCAGGGCACCTACAGCGACGCTCGCGCGGCCTACCGCTGGCTCGTCGCGCGTGGCGTCCCTCCCGAGCGCATCGTGCTCTTCGGCGAATCGCTCGGATCGGCCGTGGCACTGCAGCTCGCGCTCGAGGTCGAGGCGCGGGCGCTCGTGCTCGAGTCGCCCTTCGCCTCGGTTCCCGAGATGGCCCGGGCCGTCTATCCCTTCCTCCCGCTCTGGCCGTTCGTGCGAACCCGCTACGACAACCTGGCGAAGGCCGAGAAGCTCCGCATGCCGCTGCTGGTGCTGCACGGCGATAAGGACGAGGTCGTGCCGTTCGCCCAGGGCCGGCGCGTGTTCGACAGAGCACCCGAGCCCAAGACGTTCTTCGCGATTCCGGGGGCGAGCCACAACGACACGTACGTGGTCGGAGGCGATGCCTACTGGCAGGCGCTTGGAGATTTCCTCGAGGGGCTACCCAGCGAACCCGAGGGGCTGCCCAACAAGGAGGAGCAGCGATGACGGCCTGGCGCGCCCTGGTCCTGGCGGTCCTCGCGGCCCCGGCGGCCGCCCAGCCCCCCGGGGCGAACTACGACGAGGCGAAGGTCCCCGCCTACACGTTGCCGGATCCGCTGCGCTTCGAGGACGGCCGGCCGGTGACGAGCCCGGAGGCGTGGCGCGGGCGTCGCGCCGAGATCCTGCGGCTCTTCGAGCAGCACGTGTACGGACGCAGCCCCGGTGCCCCCGCGGCGATCCGCTTCGTCGTCGTCGAGACGAGCGAGAGCGCGCTTGGCGGCCGCGCGATCCGGCGCCAGGTGCGTGTGCTTCTCGACGGCACGGAGAGCGGCCCGGGGTTCGAGCTGCTCCTCTACGTGCCGCGCGCGGCGCGGGGTGCGGTGCCGGCGTTCCTGGGACTGAACTTCGGAGGCAACCACACCGTCCACCCCGACCCCGGTATCCGGTTGTCGAAGGCCTGGATGCGCGCCGGGGCCGGCGTCGTGGATCACCGTGCGACCGAGGCGTCGCGGGGGAGCGCCGCCACATCCTGGCCGCTCGAGCGCATCCTGGAGCGCGGCTACGCGCTCGCCACCGTCTACTACGGGGACCTCGAGCCCGATCATGCCGATGGCTGGAAGAGCGGTGTCCGAGCCCGAATCGGCCCGGGCCGGCGCGCCCGCTTCGCCGCGGACGACTGGGGCGCGATCGCCGCATGGGCCTGGGGGCTGCAGCGGGCGCTCGACTACCTCGCGACCGATCCCGACGTGGACGCACGAAGGGTCGCCGTGATCGGCCACTCGCGGCTCGGCAAGACCGCACTCTGGGCTGCCGCTCAGGACGAGCGCTTCGCGATGGTGGTCTCGAACGACTCGGGGGAGGGCGGGGCCGCTCTCGCGCGGCGCAAGTTCGGGGAGCGCACCGAGGACATCACGCGCGTGTTCCCGCACTGGTTCTGCGGCCGCTACCGGGACTACGCCGGGAAGGAGGAGACGCTGCCCGTGGACCAGCACCAGCTGCTGGCGCTCGCGGCCCCGCGTCCGCTCTACGTCGCGAGCGCGACCGAGGACCTGTGGGCCGACCCGCGCGGCGAATTCCTGGCCGCGAAGGCCGCCGAGCCGGTGTATCGGCTGCTCGGCCAGGAGGGTCTCGGCGTCGCGGAGATCCCCGACCCGGACCGCCCGGTGGGAGCCTCGATCGCCTACCACCTGCGCACCGGTCCGCACGCGCTCACCGCCTACGACTGGGAGCAGTACCTCGACTTCGCCGATCGCCAGATGCGGCCGGCGCCGAAGCCGCGCTAGACTGCCGCCCGTGGACATCGTCGTCATCAATGCGGAGGAGACGCTCTTCGTCTCGGGCGAGATCGAGGACTGGGAAGCGCTCGCCGAGCGCGGGATCGACACGATCGTCGACATGGACGCGAGCGTCGACACGGGGCTGCCGCAGGCCCCGGGCTCGGTGCTCTACGTCTACCACCCGATCCTCGACGAGGACCTGCCTAACCTGGTGAAGATCGAAGCGCTCGGCCGTCTCGTGGCCGACCTCGTCTCCTCGGACCACCGCGTGCTCGTGCATTGCCGGATGGGCTTCAACCGCTCCGTGCTGGTGATCGCGACGGCGCTCACGTACATGGGGATGACGGGTGCCGCGGCCCTCGAGCACCTGCGCGAGCGCCGCCCCGGCGCGCTCTTCAACGAGAACTTCGCCGCGCACGTGGCGACGCTGCCGGCGCGACGCATCCGCGTCGAGATGCTCTAG
>CAZMRX010000295.1:0-6859 GCA_964568755.1 uncultured Acidobacteriota bacterium
GCGCTCCCACGAGCTCGATCGCGCGCTCGAAGTAGCCGGCGGTGCTCTCGCAGTAGGGCCGCGAGTTGCTGCTCGCGCCCTTCACGCGCAACACGCCGCTCGTGTCGGATGTCCGCTCGTAGCTCGCCGTGCCGTCGCTGTAGTAGGTGCCCCTCACCGCGGGAAAGCCCTCGAGCACCGCGTGCGGGTTCTGGCCGCGCAGGAAGATCGCGTGGAACTTCTTGAGGTTCTTCTGGGCCGAGGCCCGGCCCAGCTCCCGGTAGACCCCGACGAGGTCGAGCGGATTCACGGCATGGGCGATGGCTTCGTCCAGCCGCTCGTTGAGCTCGAGGGGGAAGAAGCTGCCCGGCAGCGGGCGGTCCTCGAGCACCCTCCGGTCCGCGGGCGCGAGTCGCGCGAGCACGCCTTCCAGCATTTCCGGCCCGCCCTTCTCCGTGACGTACTCGAGCCGTGCCAGCAGGCTGGCCCCCTTGATGCGTGTCCCCGGACGGTCGTCAGTCTCTGTCATTGTCGCGCGGACTCGCTGCCAGCGGGGCTTGCCCCCACCCTGGTGAGGCCCCAGTGACCAACGTCGGGAGGAGCCGGGATCTTCCCGGGGAGCCGAGAGCGGGCGGTGATAAGGGCCGCGCAGCGCGGCCACGTGGCGGAGGTGCATCGTGCCTCAGTCCCTCGGTTTGCGGATGCCCAGGGCCTTCAGCCGAGACGCCAGCGTCGTCGGCTTGATTCCCAGGCGCGCCGCGGCCCCTGCGGGCCCGTAGATCCGCCCGCCGGCTTCACGCAGCGCGGTCTCGAGGTTCTCGCGGGTGCGGTCCTTCATCGTCGCCTCGTTCTGGACGCCCGGGGCGGCCGCGGCCGGTGCGGCGTTACGCGCACTCCCGGGGGCCAGCACGTCTGCAAGCCGGAGCGGCCCGCCGCGCGAGACGATCGCCGCGCGCTCGATCACGTTCTGCAGCTCGCGGATGTTGCCGGGCCAGTCGTAGGCCATGAGCCGCTCGAGGTCGGTGCGCGTGAGGCGTTGTCGCGGCAGCTTGAGTCGTTGGCTCGCGAGCTCCAGGAAGTGAGCCGCCAGCACCGGGACGTCGGCAAGCCGATCGCGTAGCGGAGGCACATGGATCGGGAAGACGCTCAGCCGGTAGTAGAGGTCCTCACGGAATCGTCCTGCAGCCACCTCCGCGGCCAGCTCGCGGTTCGTGGCAGCGACCAGCCTCACGTCGACGCTCCGCGCCAGGTCCTCGCCGACGCGTTCGAACTGACCTTCCTGGATGGCGCGCAGCAGCTTGCCTTGAAGATCCAGAGGGATCTCGCCCACCTCGTCGAGAAAGAGCGTGCCGCCGTCAGCTGCCTGGAAGCGGCCGGCGCGGTCGCGCAGGGCGCCGGTGAAGGAGCCCTTCACGTGGCCGAAGAACTCGCTCTCGAACAGCTCGTGCGGGATCGAGGCGCAGTTCACGCGGATCATGGCGCGATGCCGGCGCAGGCTCCGCTCGTGGATCTCGAGGGCCACGAGCTCCTTGCCTGTGCCCGATTCGCCGAGGATCAGGACGTTGGCACCCGTGGCCGCGACCAGCTCGACCTGCTCCACGACGTGGCGAAGCGCCGCGCTCTCCCCGACGAGGCGGCCGGCCGCGGGCATCGCCTCGCGAAGCTCCTCCCGCAGGTAGCCGTTCTCGAGCTCGAGCTGCTCCCGTAGCCGCTCGATCTCAGCGAAGGCGCGGCTGTTGGCGAGGGCCACGGCCGCGTGGTCGGCGAAGGCCCGCAGCCAAGCGAAGGCGGCTTCGTCGCATGCGTTGCGGTTGAAGATCGCGAGGACTCCCAGGATCTCGCCGCGGAATACGAGGGGCTGACAGCCGAAGCTTCGAATCGCTTCAGCCTCGATCCACTCCGGCCGCGCGAACTCGCCCATGTCGCGGGCCACGTCCTGGATGAAGATGGGCACGCCCGAGGCGCCCACGCGGCCCACCTTGCGGACGCCGAGCGGGAAGCGCCGAAAGGCTCCGCCCAGCCGCGACCAGTCATCGTCCTGCTTCGTCGGATTGCCGGCGCTCGCCGCGAGGTGGAGACAGCGCGTCTGGTCGGAGCACTCGGGGCGCATCGAGCAGGCGCCGCAGATGTCGCCGGGGCTCAGGAGCCAGACGCGCGCCAGCGCGATTCCCGCCTGGGACGCCAGGCCTTCGACGATCCGCCGCAGGACGGTGTCGACCGAACGCTCCTGCGCCAGGGCGAGCGAGACCGCTTGCAGCGATTCGGGATTCATCGCAACGGATTATCGTCGCAATGGCAACGAGAAATCCTGATAGAACGATAATTCGTTGCGGTATCGCACGGAGGAATGCCAATGTAACTCATTGCTAATACTAAGGATATGGAGGAGCGCCACTATTGGCACCATCCGTGCCTCTGGAGAGTACCGGAGAGGCGAGGAGCCTCTCCGACGCGGCCAGGGTGGCCGCAGTACAAGGAGAGAGTCATGAAGAAGCTGAAGTACGTGGTCGCGCTCGGCGCGATTTCGATCGGCGCCGCTCTCGTCGGCGTGGCGATGGCCGCGACCGTGCAGGGGACATCCGGTACCTCTCACGACCTGCTCGGCGAGGGCGTGGGCCTCATCGCCTACGACGCCGTGTCCTACTTCCCCGAGGGCGGCAGCAAGCCGGTGAAGGGGCACATCATGATCTCGGCGGAGTACGACGGCGTGACGTACCGCTTCGCCACCGAGGAGCACAAGGCGATCTTCCAGAAGAACCCCGCCAAGTTCATTCCGGCCTTCGGCGGCTGGTGCACGTGGGCGGTGGCCGAGCTGGGCAAGCGCGTGGACGTCGACCCCGAGGCCTACGTCGTGAGGAACGGGAAGCTCTACGTCTTCTACCGCGATCCGCTGCTCGACACGCGCGCGAAGTTCCTCGCGAACCCGGACGCGATGCTCGCCAAGGCCGAAGCCAACTGGCCGGCGCTCGCGAAGTGACAGTGTCCACCGACAAGGAGACGACGACCATGCCGAGACTGAACGCTGTCGATCCCGCCCGCGCCACGGGCAAGGCGAAGGAACTGCTCGACGCCGTCAAGGCGAAGCTCGGCCTCACGCCCAACATGATGCGCACCATGGCGAGCTCGCCCGCTGTCCTCGAGGGCTACCTGAGCTTCGGCACCGCTCTCGGTGGCGGCTCGCTGCCGGCTCGCCTCCGAGAGCAGATCGCGCTCGCCGTGGCCGAGGCCAACGACTGCGACTACTGCCTCTCGGCCCACTCGGCCCTCGGCCGTCTGGCGGGGCTCAAGGACCAGGAGATCGCGAACAGCCGCGGAGCCGCTGCGGCCGATCCCAGGGTCCAGGCGGCACTGAAGTTCGCGGTCGCGGTTGTCGCGGGGAGGGGCCAGCTCAGCGACGAGGAGTTCGCGCAGGTGCGCGGCGCGGGCTTCAGCGATGGCGAGATCGCCGAGATCCTCGCGAACGTCGCGATCAACGTCTTCACCAACTATTTCAACAAGGCGGCCGGAACCGCGATCGACTTTCCCAGAGTGGAAGCGGCGCGCAAGACGGCCTGACACCCACCGGGAGCGGCGCGCCGGACGGCGCCGCTCCCAACCCTGACGCGGAGAGCAGGAGGCAGCTCGTGAGCATGAACCAGCCGATCCGTCCACCCTTCACGCAGGCGAGTGCTCTCGCCAAGGTCCAGGCCGCCGAGGACGCGTGGAACAGCCGCGACCCGGAGCGGGTCGCGATGGCGTATACGCAGGGCTCCGAGTGGCGGAACCGGACGGAGTTCCTGAACGGCCGCGACGAGATTCGCGCCTTTCTCACGCGCAAGTGGGAGCGGGAGCTCGAGTACCGGCTGAAGAAGGAGCTCTGGGCGTTCCGCGAGAACCGCATTGCCGTCCGCTTCGAGTACGAATGGCACGATGCCGCGGGCCAATGGTACCGGGCCTATGGCAACGAGATGTGGGAGTTCGACGAGCAAGGGCTGATGGCGCGCCGCTACGCCAGCATCAATGACGCTCCGATCCGCGAGCACGAGCGACGCCTACGATGACGCTTCGTGTCGAGGTGGACCGAGGTGATCTAGAATGTCGCCCAGTTCCCTCACGCTCTTGCTGGAGGCCCCTCGGCCGTGATTCCCAAGCCGCCTTTTCCCTGGGAGCTGTCGCCGGGCCAGGAGGTCGCCGAGTTCGAGCGGCTCAAGCGCCAGCTCGTCGAGTTCTGGGCGGACGCATTCCCTCGCGACGACAGCGCCTACACGTCGGTGGTGGTGCCGTCGCTCACGCTGCCGCCGGAGCAGCTGTCGCGGCTGCCGGGCGCGAGCTTCCTCGAGGAACGCCTGCTGTTCCTGCTGATCCGCCTGCGCAATCCCAAGGCCAGGCTGGTCTACGTGACGTCCCGCCCGATCCCGGAGATCGTGCTCGAGTACTACCTGCAGCTGCTGGCCGGAGTGCCTGGGGGTCACGCACGCTCGCGGCTCACGCTGTTGTGCGCGCACGACTCGTCCAGCCGACCCTTGACCGAGAAGATCCTCGCCAGGCCGCGCTTGATCGAGCGCATCCGCGTCAAGATCCAGGACCGCAGCCGGGCCTACCTGACTGTCTTCAACTCGACGCCGCTCGAGCGCCGCCTGGCCGTGCTGCTGGGCGTGCCGCTGAACGCGGCCGACCCCACGCTGGTACACCTCGGCACGCGGTCGGAGAGCCGCCGGATCTTCCGCGAGACGGGCCTCGAGCAGCCGCTCGGTCACGAGGACGTCCACGAGCTGTCGGATGCCGTCGAAGCGCTGTGCGCGCTCCGGGCGCAGCGGCCCGACCTGCGGCGCGCGGTCGTCAAGCTGAACGACGGCTTCTCGGGCGAGGGCAACGCGGTCGTCGAGCTGGGCGCGCGCGGGAGCCGCGCGGAGCTTCGCGAGAGGCTACGCCTCGCTCGGCTCACCACCGCGGACGAGGACGCGGAGGCCTTCCTGACGAGGCTGTCGCACGTCGGGGGCGTTGTCGAGGAGCTGATCGAGGCGCCCGGCGTCGCGCACCCCAGCGTCCAGCTGCGGATCAACCCGCGCGGCGAGTGCTTCGTGGCTTCGACACACGAGCGTGTCCAGGCCGGCGCGGCCGGGCAGCTCTGCGAGGGCTGCTTCTTCCCAGCACACGAGCCCTACCGCCGCGAGCTTCAGGCGGCCGGGCTTCGCGTCGCACGGCACCTGGCCCTGCGCGGTGTCATCAGCCGGCTCTCGGTGGAGTTCGTGGCGCGCCCGCTCGAAAGGGGCTGGGCGCTCTCGGCGAGCGAGATCGACCTGCGCATGGGCGATACCACGCATCCGATGCTGGCGCTGCGTTTCCTCACCGAGGGCAAGCTCGACCCGGGCTCCGGCCTGTTCGTGGCGGCAGAGGGCGTGGCCAAGTACTACCGCGCCACCGATCGCCTCGTCTCCCCGCGCTACCAGGGGCTGGTCCCGGAGGACGTGGTCGAGTTCCTCACGGTCAACCACCTCCAGTACAACTGGCAGACCGGCACCGGCGTGCTGTTCCACATGATCGGTGCGCTGTCCGAGCACGGGCGAGTCGGTCTGATCGCCATCGGCAACTCGCCGTCGGAAGCGGCGGCCATCCAACAGCGCACGGTCGAGGTGTTCGACCACGAGACGCGCTTCGCGGCGCCGTCCGGCGGTGCGCCCCCCGGCGTGGCCCGCCGGCAGCCGGCGGGGAGCCGCAGCAGCTCGAGGTAGCGTAGCTCCGGGCGCCCGGCGCAGGCGTGGGCGCTGGAGTGGGTGCTGGCGGGAAGTTCCGAGCTCCTCCCGACGTTGAACCTGGCCAAGGGCCCGATGTTCGGGCGAATTCGCTAGCCCGAAGGCGATGTCGGCGGCTTGAAGCACACGGGCTCGAAACAAGTGAAACCGGGCGCCCGCGAGGGCATCCAAGCACGCGAACCCGCAGAACCGGGCCAACCCCCGGCGAGGAGACGACATGTCCACGAGCATGAGAGCGATCGCAGTTCTGCCCGGCCGGCGCGAGGTGACGCTCCTGAGCGCCCCCGAGCCGCGGATCGGCTCGCCGACCGAGGTGCGGATCCGCATCCTCGACGTGGGCGTGTGCGGGACCGACAAGGAGATCTGCGCCTTCGAGTACGGGATCCCCCCGAAGGGGTCAGAGCACCTGGTGATCGGGCATGAGTCGCTCGGCGAGGTGGTCGAGGTGGGCGGCGCGGTCTCGAAGGTGAAGGTGGGCGACCTGGTGGTCGTGATGGTGCGGCGGCCCTGCGACCGGGAGGAGTGCGTGCCCTGCCGCGCGGGCCGCCCCGACTTCTGCTCGACCGGCGAGCACGTCGAGCGCGGGATCAACGGGATCCACGGCTTCATGACCGAGTACGTGGTCGACGACGAGAAGTGGCTGGTCCCGGTCCCCAAGGCGCTGCGCGACGTGGCGGTGCTGGTCGAGCCGCTCACGATCGCGGAGAAGGCGCTCATCCAGGTGCACGAGATCCAGGCTCGGCTGCCGTGGTCGTGCGCCACGCGCACCCGGGGCTGGTGCCACTCCGCGGTCGTGCTCGGTGCCGGGCCGGTGGGCCTGCTCGGCGCAATGGCGCTCGTGCGCGACGGCTTCAAGACCTTCGTCTACTCGCGCGAGGCGGAAGGCGGGGCGAAGGACGCTCTCGTCCGCTCCTTCGGCGCGAGCTACATCTCGACCGAGGCGACGCCCCCTTCGAAGCTGGCCGAGCGCATGGGCGGAATCGACCTCGTCTACGAGGCGGTCGGGCTCTCGCGGCTCGCCTTCGACGTCATGGCCGAGATGGACCGGAACGGCATCTTCGTCTTCACCGGGGTGGCCGCGCTCAAGGGCCCGCAGCCGCTCGACACCGACACGCTGATGCGCAACCTGGTGCTCAAGAACCAGGTCG
>CAZMRX010000296.1:0-6813 GCA_964568755.1 uncultured Acidobacteriota bacterium
CGATGTTCCTGGTCCAGAACCTGCTGTTCGTGCTGTTCACCTTCACGGTCCTGCTCGGCACCGTGTTTCCGCTGCTGGTGGAGACGCTGCGCGGCGTCCAGATGAGCGTCGGCCGACCTTACTTCGACCGGATGGCGGTCCCACTCGGCGTCGCCCTGCTGCTGCTGATGGGGGTCGGGCCGGCGCTGCCGTGGGGCCGGGCGACCCCCGCGCAGCTGCGCCAGGCGCTGGTGCCGCCGCTCGTCGGCGCCGCGCTCTTCGCCGTGATCGGGGCGGCGCTGGGCGTGCGGCGGCCGTGGACTCTCGTGGCGCTCGCGTTCGGCGGCTACGCCCTGCAGGTGACGCTGCGCGAGCTGTGGCTGCCGCTCGCGCGTCGCCGGAGCGCCCACGGCGAGAGCCTGGGCCGCGCGCTGGTCGAGGCCGGCTTCGTGCGCGGCCGGCGGCGCTTCGGATCGTACCTGGTGCACGCCGGCGCGGCCGTCGTGATCGTCGCGATCGCGATCAGCAGCACCATGGGCACGAGCCGCGAGGCGCAGCTGAAAGTCGGCGAGAAGACCGAGGTGGGCGCCTACACGCTCACGTTCGTCGCCGTCGAGCAGGTGAGCGAGCCGCACCGCGAGGCCGTCGTGGCGAAGGTGGCCGTCTCCCGCGGCGGTCGCGACCTCGGCTTCCTGCTCCCGCGCATGAACCAGTACGAGCGCCAGCGCGAGCCGATCGGCACGCCCGCCGTGCGCAGCTCGCTGTTCGAGGATCTCTACCTGTCGGTGATGAACATCGACCCGGCGAGCGGCAGCCTCGGCTTGCTCGCGATGGTGAACCCGATGGTGGGCTGGATCTGGGCCGCCACCGGGCTGATGGCGCTCGGCAGCCTGGTGGGGCTCGTGCCCTCGCGGCGGGACGCGCGGCCATGAGCGACGCCGCGAAGCCGGACGAGCGGCGTGCGCTCAATCCGCGCGTGCTGCTGGCCGGGCTGGCCGTGGTGGTGCCGCTCGTCCTCGTGCTGCTCGTGAACCTGGGCCGCAACCCGCACGTGATCGGCTCGCCGCTCGTCGGCCGCCCGGCCCCCGAGTTCGCGCTGGCTCCGCTCGACGGGGGTGCGCCCGTCACGCTCGCGAGCCTGCGCGGCCGCCCCGCCGTCATCAACTTCTGGGCCACCTGGTGCGTGCCCTGCTTCCAGGAGCACCCGCTGCTGGTGAGCGCGGCGCGCAGCGTCGGCGACCGCGCGCGCTTCGTCGGCGTGATCTACGAGGACTCCGAGGAGCAGGTGCGCGGCTTCCTCGCGCGGCAGGGCTCGGCATACCCGTCGCTGCTCGATCCCGGCAGCCGGACGGCGATCGCCTTCGGGGTGTTCGGCGTGCCCGAGACGTTCTTCCTCGACGCCGAGGGGCGCATCGCCGACAAGCACATCGGTCCGCTCGATGCCGCCTCGCTCGAGGCCAAGCTGCGCAAGGCGGGGGTCGCCCCGTGACTCGAGCGAGAGTGACGATCGGCAGCGTGGTGGTCTGCGCCGCGCTGGCCGCAGCCGCGGCGCTCTTCGCGCCGGGCGTGGTCGCCCAGGAGGCGCCGTCGGGCGCCGAGCCGTCCGCGGTCGTCGGTCCCCC
Source organism: uncultured Acidobacteriota bacterium (assembly GCA_964568755.1). Taxonomy (GTDB): domain Bacteria; phylum Acidobacteriota; class Vicinamibacteria; order Fen-336; family Fen-336; genus DATBSL01. Next base: position 1,602 of record CAZMRX010000296.1, read on the forward strand.
GCGCGGCCGCGCGCTCGCGGGAGAAGCGCTCACGGCCCGCACCGAGGAGGTGGCCGGCGTGCTGCGCTGCCCGGTGTGCCAGGGCCTGTCGGTGGCCGACTCGCCCGCGACGATGGCCGTCAACATGAAGGCGCAGGTGAAGGACCTGCTGGCGCAGGGCTACGACCAGGAGCAGATCCTCGCGTACTTCGAGAACTCCTACGGCGAGTTCGTGCGCCTCGAGCCGCCGCTGCGCGGCGTGAACTGGCTCGTGTGGCTCGGGCCGGTGCTCGCGCTCGCCGTGGGGGGCGCCGTGGTCGCCTGGATGCTCAAGGCCCGCCGCCAGGTCGCGGCCGTCGAGACAGAGCCGCCGCTGCCCGGGCCCGGCACCCTGCCCGACGATCCCGAGCTCGCCCGCTACGTGCGGCGCGTCCGTGAGCTCGCCTACGGGTGGCCGGAAGGCCGCCCCCCCGGGACGGGCGCCTGATGCCGCCGACCGAGGTCCAGTGGCTGCCGGCGCTCCTCGTGCTCGGGGGCGGTCTCGTGCTCGGAGCGCTGCTCGTCTGGTGGGTCCGAAGGCGCGGTGGCCCGTCGGCGGCCCCGGCTCCCGAGGCCCCGCCCCTCGAGCTGCGCGACCTCGACGGCCGCATCGCGTTCCTGCTGCGCCAGCTGCGCGAGCTCGACGACCTGGCGACGAAGCGAACGCCCGAGCAGCTCGCGCGCGAGCGCTACGCTCTCGAGCTCGAGGCGGCGCACGCGCTGCAGGAGCGGGACGCGCTCGCGCCTGCCGTGTCCGCTCCGGCGCCCGTCGCGGCGCCGGCGCCGGGCGGCGCCGCTCGCGGCTTCGTCTGGGGCGTCTCGAGCGCCGCGGCCCTGGGGCTGCTGCTGCTCTTCGTCTGGCAATCGGCGGAGCGGCGGCCGGAGGGCGGCAGCGTCACGGGCACGACGCCCGGCGCGTCGGGCGCTCCGTCTTCGCCCGGCCCCGAGGCGCCGACCGACGAGCGCACGGCGGAGCTGCGCGCCGCACTCGCCCGCAACCCCGAGGACCACGACCTGCGGCTGGACCTGGCCCGCCACCTGCTGATGCAGCGCGACTTCATGGGCGTGTGGAACGAAACGCAAGCCGTGCTCGAGCACGAGCCGGACCAGCCGCGCGCGCTCGCCTACCAGTCGCTCGTGCGCCTCGCGATGGGCCAGGGCGAGCTGGCGATCTCGATGCTCCAGCGTGCGATCGCGGCCGACCCCAAGCTCATGGAAGCGCGCCAGAACCTCGCGTTCGTCTACGCGAGCCTCGGCCGGACGCAGGAGGCGGAGGCGGCGGTCGCGGAGGTGTCGCGCCTCTCGCCGGAGGACGGCGAGCGGATCAAGGAGGCGCTTCGGCAGATCGCCGAGGCGCGCGGCCGGGAGCCGGCGGCTCCCGCCGGTGAGGATCCGCACGCGGGCATCGCCCCGCCCGCGGCCATGGCACAGGCTCCGGCCGGGCCCGCGCCCGCCCCCGCACCGGTGACAGCCGGAGGCGCGTCGGGTGTGTTCGGCTGGATCGAGGCCGACGCGACCGTGGGGGCGCGCATCCGCGGCGGCACGGTCATCTTCCTGACCGTGCGCGAGGCCGGCGTCACGCAGGGGCCGCCGGTGGCGGTCAAGCGCCTCGAGAGCGGGAGCTTCCCGCTCCAGTTCGAGCTCGGGACCGCAGACTCGATGATGGGCCAGCCGCTCCCGGGGCGGATGCGCATCGACGTGCGTGCGGATTCCGACGGCGACCCGATGACCCGGCCCGCCACGGATCCCGCGGGCTACGCCGACGGCGTCGAGCTGGGCCGGACCGGCGTCCGGATCACGCTCAAGTAGCTAGCGCCCGGCCAGGGCCTGGAGCGAGACGGGCCCGCTCGACCGGCTGTCGCCCGTCACGATGCGGCGCAGGTAGCCCGCCTGTCCCAGGTGGAGGGACAGGTGCACCGCGAGGTGAACCAGGAACAGGCGACACGGCAGCTGCAGCTCGCCGACCGGCTGGGGGTAGGGCTCGTCGAGCGTCGCCGGATCGAGCTGCTGGAGCGTCTTCGTGACGACCGAGGCCGTCTCGCGCAGCTCCCGCGCGACGTCCGCGCGGAGGCCGCTCGCAGCCTTGAACTCGTGCTCGCGGTTTCGCACGTAGCCGGTTCCGCCGAGCACGGCTCCCACGAAGTGCTGCAGGTTGCCGCACACGTGCAGCGCCAGGTTCCCGGCCGAGTTGGTGACGCCCGGGACGGTCCGGAACAGGCTCGCGTCGTCCGGGAACATCGAGACTTCGCGCTCGAACGCCTCGAGCTCGCGCACCAGCAGCTTCAGGACGTCGTCGACCATGCCCCGGATTGTGACCTAGGTCCGCGCCGCGAGATAGCGACGGATCGCCTCCGCCTGGCTCGCCCCGTCGAGGCCCGCCTCCGCGAGCACCGCGGCGCCTGCGCCGCTGCCGAGGAAGTGTCCCTTGGCGAAGGGGTGGAGCGTGTGCTCGCGGCCCAGGTCGGAGCGGATCCAGCGGAACATCGTCGGCAGCGTGAAGCCGGTGATGCCCATCGCCGCGCGCGCGTGCGCTTCGGGGAAGATCCGCTTCTGCTCGGGAAGCGGCAGCGCGTCGAACAGCTCGGCGCTCGCCACGTAGTAGACCCTGGCGTCGATGCCGGCCTGCTCGAGCAGCGGCAGGGCCTGCTCGAGGAAGGCGTAGGCGACGGCGCTCTCCTGCAGCACGATCGTCACATCGCCCTTGCCGTCGGGCGCACGCAGCTCGTAGACGCCGTCGGCCGCGGCCTCGACCGGCGCGAGCCCGAGAGCCCCGCGGTCCAGGACCGTCTCGTTCGGCCGCGTGACGAAGGGGGCGACGAGCGCCGGCCGCCGTCGCAGCGCCGCCGCCAGCAGCGGCCAGATCTCCGCCGGGTCCCAGGGCGTCATCGTCACGACCGTCCCGCGCGGGAAGTTCTCCTGCAGCAGTTGCAGCGCCTGCGGGTCGGCGTGGGTCGGCCCGTCCTCGCCGGTCTTGAGCCCGGCGTGAGCGCAAACCAGGACGAAGGGGGAGAACGGCCCGTGCGGCGTCTTCGCCTGCGCCCCGATCGCGTGCAGCCGCGCGGCGATGTGGCCGAGCGGCGCCAGGAAGGCCCCGTAGGACGACCCGACGCCGACGTGGCGCCCGAAGCTGGAGATCCCCGAGAGCATCCCGGCCATCGCGTCCTCGCAGATCCCGCCGATCGAGAGCGTGCGCGATCCCGGGTTCCCGGAGGCGTTCCAGTACCCCTCGCCGAAGCCAGCCGCGATGCCGCCCACGGACGTCGAGCCCAGCAGGTCGGCCGCGGCCACGAGCAGCGCCCCGCCCGAGGCCTTGTTGTAGTGCTGGAGCGCGCGGCCGAGCTCGCCGCGCAGCGTGGTCACGCTGCCGGGCCGCAGCGCGAGCTCGTGCGGGACCGTGGCGCCGGCGGTCGCGAGCTCGTACACGGCCTCGACGCACGGCCCGCCTTCGCGGGGCTTGCGTCCGCGGGCGTCGAGCCTCTGGCGCGAGGCCGTGAGGCGCGCCGCCATCGCCTCGGCGGTCGCCCGGTCGTCCTCGACCGCCTGGCGCACCAGCAGGAGCGCGTCGTAGAAGCATTCCTCCATCACGGCGGCGCCGTCCTTGCCCATCTCGCAGCGGTGGCCCGAGCCCTCGCAGCTCGGCAGCGCGCACGCGGTGCGGGCCGAGAGCTCGGAGAGCGCATGGAAGAAGCCGTCGGAGCAGAGCTTGTGGCCCGCGCCGTGCGACGCCTTGCCCTCGATCCCGTACTGCCACCCCTTGACGGTGCGGTACACGATCGCCGTCGGCTGCCCGGTCGCGAGCTGCGCCGCGAGGCGCTGCGCGGCGATCACGGACTGGAAGTCGCGGCCGTCCGGCACCTCGACCACGTTCCAGTCGTGCAGGTAGAACAGCTCCATCGGCGTCCACTGCACGTAGTCGCCCGGCTGGCCGTCCTCGCGGCACACGCGGTTCGAGTCGATCGACGCCTGGTTCCAGTCGACGTGGCACACGACGTTGTCGAGCGATGCCGTCCCCGCGGCCGCGAGCGCCTCCGCGACGCGGCCCGGCGTGAGCCCGCCCTCGCCCTCCACGACGTGGACGCGCGGCGCCGCGGCGCCGAAGTGGTCGCGCGCCGCGAGCGCCAGGCCGATCGAGCTGGCGAGTCCCACCCCCGACGCGCCCGTCGAGAGCCGGACGAACGGGGTGGCCGGCGTGGGGTGGCCGTCGAGGGCCTTGGCCGAGAGCTTCCGGAACAGGGGAGTGGCGGAGGCCGGATTGCGCCGGAAGCCGAGCAGGTCCTCGAGGCGCAGCCGCTGCCGCTCGTCGGCGGGGAGCAGGCCGGGGCTCGCCACGCGCGCCAGCTCGTCGCGCAGCGCCCACATCGAGTACAGGCCCATCGCCTTGTGGCCGGCGGCATAGGAGACGAGGTCGGCGTCCTGCCGGTCCGGCCGGCCGAGCTCGTAGTCCATGCCGTCGAACAGCAGCCCCGCCACGAAGCGGCCTGACGAGATCGAGCCGCCCGGGTGTCCCGACATGGGCACGTAGTTGTAGAGCAGCGCGCACAGCGAGCGGTAGAAGAGGTCCGTGGCCTCGAAGTGCCGCAGCTCCTGCGGCGCGAGCGGCGGCGGGCCGTCCTCCAGCCGGATCCACTCCGCACGCCGCTTCCCGAACGCGATCGCCATGGCTCCCCCCGGGGTGACACGAGCGCCCGCAGGCGCCACCTCATTCTCCCGGGGCCCGGGAAGCTCTCGAATGAGGCAAACGGCCCATCCGGGGTGTTAGCATCGGCCCGTGAGGTCCCGCCACGCCTGCCTCGGCCTCGCGCTCGCGCTCGCCGCGAGCCAGGAGGCGCGCGCCCAGGCCGCGAGCCCGCTGCGCGAGACCCCAGCCGCTCGCGAGCAGGCGCGCCTGTGCGAGCGGCTGAACCTCGCCGCCGGCGCAGAGGCGTGTCGCTCGGCGTGGGACGCGCGAGGGCCGTCATGGCCTCGGTCGTTGCCTTCACGGCCGCGCGGGCGCAGAGCTTGCGCGTGGCGCCCGTGGCGTCGTTCGCGATGGCGTCGCGCAGGCGGTCGTCGGCGAAGAAGTGGATATGGACGGCGCCGAGGCCTTGTTCGTCCGGGGCATCGGAGAGCTCGCCTTCATCGGACAAGTGGCGTTCGATCAATATGGGGAGGGTCGGCCTTTTAGGGACATCGGACATGATGACCTCCGTTCGTA
>CAZMRX010000297.1:0-6782 GCA_964568755.1 uncultured Acidobacteriota bacterium
CACCTACCGGCCGAGCGGGGGATCCCGCGGCGGCGGCGGCCGTGGAGGTGGCGGCCGGCGGCGATAGCGGCTCGACCGAGCGACGCGCCGCATCGACGGCCCACGCGGGGCGGCTTGTCCGATACACTCGCGCCTCGACTGGGAGGCCGCCATGGATTGGTTCGTCACGTCGCTGCGCGAGAACCCCGAGCTCGCCATCTTCCTGACGCTCGCGATCGGCTTCGTGATCGGGCGGATCCGGATCGGCAGCTTCAGCCTGGGCAACGTCGTGGGGACGCTGCTCGCCGGCGTCGTGGTCGGCCAGCTCGCGATCGAGATCGACCCGATCGTCAAGCTGGTCTTCTTCGACCTGTTCCTGTTCGCCACCGGCTACAAGGTCGGGCCGCAGTTCTTCCGCGGGCTGCGGAGGAACGCCGGGTCGCAGGCGCTGCTGACGCTCGTGCTGTGCGTCGCGAGCCTGGTGACGACCGTGGTGGCCGCGAAGATCATGGGCTACGACGCCGGCACCGCGGCTGGGCTCCTGGCTGGGGCCTTCACCGAGTCCACGGTGATCGGCACCGCCGGCAACACGATCGCCCGCCTCGCGCTGCCCGAGGCCGAGAAGGCGCGCCTGCTGAACAACATTCCCGTGGCCTACGCGGTGAGCTACCTCGTGGGCACGAGCTTCGTGGTGTGGTTCCTCTCGAACCTGGCGCCGCGGCTGCTGAAGGTCGATCTCAGGGCCGAGAGCCGAAAGCTCGAGGCGGAGGCGGCCGCGGGCTCGAAGAGCGAGACCGCCACGCGCTCGGCGTATCGCGAATGGGACTCGCGGGCGTTCCGCCTCAAGGACGCGCTCGCAGGGCGCAGCGTGCGCGAGGTGGAGGCGTCTCTCGCGCCCGCGCGCGTGTTCCTCCAGCGCATCCGTCGCGGCGCTGAGGTGTTCGACGCGGCTCCGGACACGGTCCTGCGCGCCGGGGACACAGCCGTCGTGGGTGCGCGGCGGCACGTGCTGCTGGCTCCGGAAAAACCCTTCGGCGAGGAGGTCGAGGACCGCGAGCTGCTCGACTTCCCGGTCGCGGCCCTCGATGTGGTCGTCACCCGCCGCGAGGTCGCCGAGCGACCGCTCGTCGAGATCGCCGAGGAGCACGGCCGCGGGGTCGCGCTGCTGAAGCTCGTTCGCGCCGGCGAGGAGATCCCGTTCGCGCCGGGGACGGTCGTGAACCGCGGCGACCTGCTGCGGCTCGTCGGCGCCGAAAGCGACGTCGAGCGGGCGGGAAAGGCGCTCGGCTACGTCGAGCGGCCGTCGAGCGCGACGGACGTGGTGTTCGTGGGGCTCGGGATCGTGCTCGGCGGCCTCTTCGGCGCGCTCACGCTCCAGCTGGGCGACCTGCCGATCAGCCTGACCGCGAGCGGAGGCGCCCTCATCATGGGGCTCGTCTTCGGCTGGCTGCGCTCGGTGCGCCCCACCTTCGGCCGCATCCCGGAGCCGGCGCTGTGGGTCTTCGACACCATCGGCCTCGCGGTCTTCATCGGCTGCGTCGGCCTCGGCGCGGGCCCGAGCTTCGTGGCCGGCCTGCGCGACACCGGTCCGAGCCTGGTGGTGGTCAGCCTCGTCGTGGCGCTGGTGCCGCACACGACCGCCGTCTTCTTCGGCCGCTACGTCCTGAAGATGAACCCGGTGCTGCTGCTGGGGGCGTGCGCCGGGGCGGGAACAGCGACCGCCGCGCTCCGGGCCGTGCAGGACGAGGCCGGCAGCAAGCTGCCGGTGCTCGGCTACACCGTGCCGTACGCCATCGGCAACATCCTGCTCACGGCGTGGGGCCCGGTGATCGTGATGCTCACGCGGTAGCAGGCGCGTCGTCTACCGCTGGAGAGGCCAGGCAGCCGAGGAGATTCACATCCGTGCTCGAGCTGAGCGTCGAGGAGCGCCTGCTGCAGGATCGGCTGGCGAGAGCGGGCACGGCGGCGCTGACCTGAATCTCCCGGCGTCCCGGCCAGTCGCACCGCAGGCGGGGCGGGGCGATGCCGTATAGTGCGCCCGGGGGATTGGTCATGCCAGCTAGCCCACAGGGCGAAACGAGGGGCGGCAGCGCGTTTCGGTGGCTCGCCTTCGGATCCTGCGTGCTCGCGGGGCTCTCGAACGAGGTGAGCGGCGGCGCGCTGTCGCTCTCCCTGCGCCCCGCGGGAAGCGAGCTCCAGGCCTCGGCCCCGGCCATGCAGCTCGTGATGACGCTCAGCAAGCTGATGTTCGGGGCCTTCATGCTGCTGGGCGGCGTGCTCGGCGACAGCCACGGCCGCCGGCGCGTGCTCGTCTACGGCTGCAGCGGGATCGTGGCGGCGTCGGCGCTCGCGGCGTTCTCCGCTTCGGCGAGCCAGCTCGCGGTCGCGCGTGCGCTCGACGGCGTCGCCAACGCGGCCGTCGGGCCGCTCACGCTCGCGCTGGTGATGAGCCTGTTTCCGGCTGCGGAGGCGTCGCGCGCGATCGGGCTCTTCCTCGGCCTGTCCGCGCTCGGGATCGCTCTCGGTCCGCTGTGTGCAGGTGTCGTGATCGAGGCGTTCGGCTGGCGCGCCGGCTTCGCCGCCCCCGCCCTGGTCGCCGCGATCGGCGGTCTCGGCGTGTGGCTGTTCGCGCCGGAGGTGAAAGGCGGCGAGCGCCGCAAGCTCGACGGCATCGGGGCGCTCGGCGTGGCCGTGGGGCTGCTCGCGCTCGTGTTCGGCGTGGTCGCTGCCTCGAGCGCCGGCTGGAGCCACCCGCGCGTGCTGCAGTCGCTGGCCGTGGGCGCCGGGGCGCTCGTCGCCTTCGTCTGGTGGGAGCGACGCGTGGCGGACCCGCTGCTCGACATGTCGCTCTTCCGCAGCCGCGCGCTCAACGCCGCGCTCGTGAACGGCACGCTGATCGCGCTCGTGATGGGTGGTGCGATCCTGCCGCTGCTCTACTTCTTCCAGAGCGTCCAGGGCCTCTCGTCCGTCCCCGCGCTGCTGCGGATCATGCCGATGGTGGTGGCCGCGGCGCTCGCGTCGCCGTTCGTCGGCTCGCTGGTGGAGCGGCGCGGACCGCGCCCGGTGATTCTCGCCGGGCTCGGGCTGATCGCATTGGGCTCGTTCGGCCTGAGCTTCCTGCAGCCAGAGGCGCCCTACCTGGCGCTGCTCGTAGCGCTGGTGCTGATCGGCGTCGGCAACATCGCGGTCGTCACACCCGTGACCGAGATCGTGCTCGGCTCGGTGCCCGCCGAGCGCTCGGGGAGCGCCGCCGCGCTCAACAACGCCGCCATGCAGGTCGGTGGCGCCCTCGGCGCGGCGACGCTGACGTCGGTGTTCCTCGACGCGGCGCGCGCCGACTACGCGGCGCGCCTCGCTCCGACCGGGCTCAGCCTGGACAAGATCCGCGAGATCACCCGCGCCTGGCGTCAGGCTGTGGGGGAGTCGGCGAGCACCGGGGCGAAGCTGCTGCCCGAGGGGATGGAGCAGCTCTTCGAGGAGGCCTTCCGCCAGGCCTTCAGCGTGGGCGTCGCGCGGGTCTTCGCGGTTTCGGCGCTCGTCGCCGTGGCCTGTGCGGTCCTGGCGTGGCTCGGCATCCGGCCGCGGCAGGGGACTTCGCACCCGTAGCGCTGGACTCTCGTCCGGGCATGCCTCCGATCCTCGATCCCGCTCTCGGGAACCCGCGGGCCCGAGCCCTGCGCGACCGGCTCGCGCAGGGCGACTGGCGGGACGCGCAGGCGTTCCTGGAGGGGCTGCGGGTCTTCGAGCTGCGCGACTTCTTCGTGGGCGTGCTGAGCAACTGGCCGGGAAGGCCCGCCTGGCTCGACACCTGGTGCCACTCCAACCCGGGCTCGCCCGTGCCCTGGTTGATCCGCGGCGTGCACGGTGTGCACTGGGCCTGGGAAGCGCGCGGGTCGACCACCGCGGACAAGGTGGCGGACGGCGCGTGGCCCGTCTTCGCCGAGCGCCTGCGGGGGGCCGAGAGCGACCTGCAGAAGGCGGCGGGGCTGGACGTGAAGGACCCGGGCCCGTGGAGCTGGCTCGTCACGACCGCGCGGGCCCTGCAGCAGGGCGAGGCGCTGGAGCGTGAGCGATTCGAGGAGGCTCGGCGGCGCGACACCGGCAACCTCGCCGCGCACCGCCACTTTCTCACGGCGCTCTGCTGGAAATGGGGCGGCTCGCACGAGGCGATGTTCGGCTTCGCCCGCGAGGCGAGCGCCCAGGCTCCCGAGGGAAGCCGCCTGCACACGCTCGTGGCGGAGGCGCACCTCGAGCGCTGGCTCGCCTACGGGATGGAGGCCCAGGCCGCCGAGAGCGCGGTCTACCTGCGAACGCCGAGCGTGGTGGCGGAGGTGGAGGCGGCCTGGCGGCGCTCGCTGGGCTCGCCGCGCTACGCGTCGCCGCTCGGGGTCTCGGACCGCAACCTTTTCGCCTTCCTCTTCTGGCTGCAGCTCCAGCCGGCCCGCGCCCGCCGCGAGCTCGCCGCCACGGGAGGGGTCGTGACCGAGGGTCCCTGGCAGTACCTGGGCGACCCGGTCGCGGTGTTCGCGGAGGCCCAGCAGGAGACCGGGGAGATTCCGTCCCGCGACCCCGCGCTCGCGGAGAAGATCCGGGGCTACTGCGACGACGCGGTGGCGATGACCCGCGAGCAGCGCAGCATCACGCTCGACTACGGGGAAGCCAGCCTGCCGCAGGCGGACGCCGTCCTGCAGAAGCTCGCGGCGGAGATGGCCGGGCTCAGCGAGGAGGACCGCCGCAAGGCCACCGTGATGATCGCGCTCTACCACGGTGCGCATCTGGGCGAGGTCCTGCGGCGCAAGCTCGGTGGGGAGTGGGTGGGCCGGCTCCCCAACGGTGAGCAGCAGCTATGCGTGCGGATCGCCAATCTCTACCACCAGCCCATCGTCACGGTGGCGAAGCGTGTCGCCATCGCTGGCTCCGACAGCATCGTCACCACCTTCGCCCGGTGGGTGGACCGCCTCACGAAACCGAGCCTCGCCCTTCCCGCGGCCGCCGTCGGGGCGCCGCCCGCGGACCCGGGACCTGCAGGCGCCACGCCGCCTCGCAGCGTTGCGGACGAGATGAGCGCGTTCGCCGAGCAAGCGGTGGCCGAGGCGCGACGGACGCTCGAGGTCGAGCTCGACTACTCGGAGGCGAGCCTGGGCGTCCTGGACCAGCTCGTCACGGTGATGCGCGTCGGCGCCGAGAAGTACCCCGACGAGCGCAAGCGCATGTTCGACATGGCCGCGCTCAAGCTCGGTGCCTACCTGGGAGAAGTGCTCAGGCGCTCGCGCGCCGGGGTGTGGACGCGCGACGGCCCCGGCCTGCCCCCGGGAATCCCCGCCTTGAAGGTCGGCAGCCAATACGCGCTCACCCTCCCTGTGCTTCGCGAGTTCCTGGACGGCCGCCCGGTGGACATGGGAAGCGGTGAGAATGCGGACCGCCCGTCGCGCTACTACGAGGTCGTCGCACGGCGGCAACAGGAGTGGCTCGACAAGGCACTCCTCGGCAGCAGCCCCGATCGGGAGCGCCTCCGCACGGAGGTCGCCGACGACCCCTCGGTCGCCGAGACGATCCTGGCGCACGCGGAGTCCGCCCTCCTGACCGCCGCCACGAAATGGGGCCTGCTCCTCGACTTCTCGCCGGAAAGCCTGAAGGGCGTGGAGGACGTCCTGGGCGTGCTCCACGACTCGCTGCGCGAGCCCGAGAGGCCGGGCGACCCGCGTCCGCCCGCGGACGCGCTCCGCAGGATGGCGATCCTGTGGGGATGCTACGTGGGCGAGGTCATGCGCCGCCACATCGGTGGGCGGTGGTCGAACACGCCCGTCGGCGACCAGGGCCCCGTGCTCCGCCTGGAGATCGGCACGACGCAGGTCTTTCCACTGCGCAAGGTCGAGAAGCGCATGCTCGACGGACCGGGAGACGCGATTCCCTTCTACTTCCACGGCGTGCGGAAAGTCGTGAGAGGCGAGATCCCGTGACCCGACCGCGACTCGTCACTCCACGGCCTGTCCCCCTTACACCGTAGCGGACCCCGCGCGCACAGAGCTCGGGGCGCCCCGAGTTGAGTCCGGCGCTGTCAAGGGCTCGTCCACGGTGTCTGCGCCGGCTCACGTAGCGCCTCGGGCCCTGACTCGCTGCCAGAGGTGCCAGCGCCGAGCGACGAGTGTGATCGTGATCCTCCGCACCTCCCTCAGGGCGTGCTCGCCGGTCCTCGCGGTGCCATCGGGGCGGGGGAACCTGTCGCCAGTTGCTGGCGACGGCCGGCGTTGGCTCCTCGTCCTCGTCAGAACTGAAACTGCAGCCGGCTCTGGAAGAACTGCGTGGTCCCGACGAGCGAGAAGCGGTCGAGCTGGCCAACCCCGTAGGCCAGCTCCAGGCGCAGGTGATCGCTCAGGTACCAGTTCACCATCGGCGTGAGGCGCCAGAAACGGCCCCCCTGGATCGGCCCGTCGTCGAGGTCGATGTACGAGAGCCGCAGCACGGCCTCCCATGCGCCCGGTCCGCCTTCCCAAACCGTGCGGCGGGGCGAGACCGCCAGGAAGTAGCCGCCGGCCGTGTTGTACTTCCGCCTCTCGCCCGTGATCGTGAAGCTCGCGACCGCGTCGCCCCCGTGGAAGAGCGGGTCGGGCAACTCGGTGGCGTTGACCTTCTGGACGAAGTACTCCATCCCGAAGAGCCAGGGTCCCGGGCGGTAGTACACCTCGGCCTGGGCCAGGCGCGTGTCGCGCGCGCCGAAGGACTCCGTCTCCACGAAGTAGGGCGCCACGTTCAGCTCGGGACGCGAGCGCAGGCGCAGGGTGCGGTCGTTCACCAGGCCGTAG
>CAZMRX010000298.1:0-1707 GCA_964568755.1 uncultured Acidobacteriota bacterium
TGGAGCCGCGGGTGCTGCTGCTCGACGAGCCGTTCGGCTCGCTCGACGCGAAGGTGCGCCAGGAGCTGCGGCGCTGGCTGCGGCGCCTGCACGACGAGATCCGCGTCACCAGCGTGTTCGTGACCCACGACCAGGAGGAGGCGCTCGAGGTCGCCGACCGCGTGGTGGTCATGAACCAGGGGCGGGTCGAGCAGGTCGGCACGCCGCAGGAGGTGTTCGACCGACCCGCCACGCCCTTCGTGATGGGCTTCCTCGGCATCGTCAACGTCTTCCACGGGCGCGTCGAGGCGGGACGCGCTCACCTCGGCCCGCTGAGCGTCGAGTACCCCGAGCACGCCGAGGCGACCGCGCGCCCCGCGCAGGGCTTCGCGCGCCCGCACGAGCTCGAGCTCGGGCGCGACGCGGCGGGCGACGGGTTCTGGGCGACGCTGCGCCACGTCAACCCCGCCGGTGCGGTGATCAAGCTCGAGCTGGAGGACGAGGAGGGCCGCGTCGTCCAGGTCGAGACGACGCACGGGCCCTTCGAGGCGCTGCGGCCGGTGGTGGGCGAGCGGCTGCGCGTGCGGCCGCGCCAGGTGCGGATTTTCGTCGCACCTCCCCCGCCGCGCGACTGAGATCCTTGTCACGGGCGGCGATCCGTGGTTAGGATGCAAGGCAGCCAATGGTCGCCTTCTTCCTGACGCTCGTCGTGTCCGCGGCCGACGTCCCGGCCGAGCGCGGGGCGGCCTGCGTCGTGCGCGCCCTCGAACGGCACGCCGACGCGCCAATGGCCTACGAGCCGAACGTGCCGGCTCACCCCGAGGAGCGCGCCGCGAGCCGACGCGCCCACGTTCCGGCGTCGCTGCCGGTCTCTCGTATCGGGTTCTACCCGCGGCTCGTGTCGCGGGCGCCCTACACGCCGCCGGCGCTCGCACCGCGCGCGCAGGCGGCGACACCCAGCTCCCAGCGCGACCCACCCCACTCGCTCGCCTGACCGTCCCCGTCGAGGAGCGCGCCCATGGTCCGGGCGCCCGGCCTCGCTTCCCTCGGCCCGTCGCCCGTCCCGGGACTCGCACAGGAGGATGCCATGAGCGATTTTCACCAGAGCGGCCCCGTCACCGCCCTGCCGCGCCTCGTCGACCGACCCGTGGAGGACCTGGAGTCGAGGATCCTGGGCCTGTCCCGCCGCTTCCCGATGGCGCTCGTGATCCCGATGGTGCCGGACGAGATGGACCGGCCCGCGCTCGCGGGCATCCTGGCCGAGCTGGCCCAGGTTCCCTACCTCGACACGCTGGTGATCTCGCTCAACCGGGCGAGCCACGACGACTACCTGCGCGCGCTCGAGTACTTCGAGCCGTACCCCGGGCGCAAGGTGATCGTCTGGAGCGAGGCGGAGGCGGTGAGCGCGTTCCTCGAGCGGATGCACGCGGTCGGGCTCTACGTGGGCGAGCCCGGCAAGGGCCGCGCCTGCTGGCTCGCGCTCGGTTACATCCTCGCGGAAGAGCGCGTGGAGTACGTCGCCTTCCAGGACGCCGACGTCGTCAACTTCCGGCGCGAGATGCTGGCGCGGCTGGTGCTGCCGGCGATCGACCCCACGGTGGACTTCGACTTCGTGAAGGGCTACTACGCGCGCGTCTCCGACCGCCTGCACGGACGCGTCACGCGCCTGTTCCTGAGCCCGCTGCTCGCCGCGTTCACCCGCCTGATCGGCGGCGACCCGTACATCCG
>CAZMRX010000298.1:1807-6749 GCA_964568755.1 uncultured Acidobacteriota bacterium
GCCAAGGACGTGGCGAAGCACCTGCTGCGCACGCTCGCCGCGGCGGGCGTCAACCTGTCCGACGGCCTGTTCCGCAGCCTGCTCGCCGCCTACCAGCGCGAGGCGGAGGACGCGGTGGCCGACAGCTACGCGGTGGCGGTGATGAACGGGCTGGTCTTCGACCGCCACGAGGAGGAGCAGAACGTGCAGACGTTCACCGCCGCGCTGCGCGCCTCGATCGACGAGTTCCTCGCCGACCCCTTGGGTCCGCCGCTCGTGCCGAACTGGGCGCGGGTGTGGGCGGGGATGCCCGACGCCGGGCCGCAGCTTTTGGCCGCGGTGCAGGAGGGGGAGGTCGTGGGGGTGGGGGGCGGCGCGTGAAGCGCGACGGACGCGTCGTCGTCACCGACCTCGCCGGCTGCCTGCTGGACGCCGCGACGTAGGAATGGGAGGCGGCTCGCCTCGCTCGACACGCTCAAGCGCCGCGGCATCCCGCTCGTGCTGTGCAGCAGCAAGACGCGGGCTGTAGCCGAGGGCTGGCCGGGAAGAAGAGCGAGCGCCCGGCGCTAGTCCGGCAGCCGTCCGCCCACGACGCGCTTGGCGAGCTCTCCGCGCGGGAAGAGCTGGCTTGCGGCTATGCCGTTGATGAGGCCGATCGTCTCCGCCGCGACGGTCGAGGGGTAGCTTCGGGCGAACTCCGGCAGCGCCATCTCACGCTCCGGAGTCACGAGGGCGATGCGCCTGGGCTGGACGTCCAGGTAGCGGGGGTCCGTGAGGCGGCCGAAGCTGCGGAGCGTCGCGGTGAAGGCGTCTTGATACCTCGCGAACCGCTCCGCCGGTGTGTATCCCAGGATGCGGTAGAGCTTGCCGTCGTAGGAGACGAACGAGACCAGGCCCCGGAGAGCGCCCTGCTCGGTGGCGGCCTCGAAGAACGCCGAGTAGGCCGTCAGGCCGCCGATGCTGTCGCGGCCGGAGCGGCCGGCCTGGAGGCCTTGCTGCGAGAGGAAGCGTCGCGCCGCCTCTTCCGGCGACGCCCCCGCGGCGAGGGTGAGGGCGACGATCGCGTCCTGCGCCTCGCTGACCCCTACCACGGCCTGCTTCTGGTTCTGCGTCTTGAAACCCCGCGGGAATGCAAGCTGGAAGCGGAGGTCGGGGTGGTAGAAGGCGCTGCCCCGGAAGAATCCTTCGCGCGGGTTGTCGCCGAAGACCATCCCGTCGAGCTGCCGGAGGTAATCGCCGCGATTCACCAGCGTGCCCGAGACCCCGGTCGCGGCGATCTGCTGCTGGATTCGCGTCGTCCGGTTCCCGGGGCTGGGATGGGTGGAGAGCCAGTCCGGCATCCGGGCGCCGCCGCCCTCCGCGCGCGTCACGCCGTCGAGGACGCCGAACACCTCGAGCATCTCCCGGGGGTCGTAGTCGGCCCGCGCCATGTAGCGCAGGCCGAGCTCGTCGGCCTGGTTCTCGTCGTCGCGACCGAACTTCAGGAAGAGCAGGCCGAGGCCCTGCTGCGCGAGTCCGCCGAACTGCTGAAGCTCGGGAGCTACGGCCATCCCCACGATCAGGCCGCCCATCGCGAGCTGCTGCTTGCTCATCTGGCTCGCCGAGTGTCGGCCGGTGACGTGGCCGATCTCGTGCCCCAGGACCGCCACCAGCTCGGCCTCGGAGCGCAGGTGCGCCATGATGCCGCGGGTGACGTAGATGTAGCCCCCGGGCAGGGCGAAGGCGTTGACCGTGGGGTCGTCGACCACCTTGAAGCTCCAGGGCAGGTCGGGTTTCTCCGAGCGGGCGGCCAGGCCCTTGCCGAGCCGCTCGACGTAGGCCTGGACCCGCGCATCCGGGTAGAGGCCGTAGGCGGCGACGGCCTCCTGGTCGGCCGCCTTGCCCATGGCGATCTCCTGGGCTTCGCTCACCAGCATCAGCTGCTTCTTGCCGGTGGCGGGGTTGGTGGCACAGGCGACTACGGCCAGGACCGCGGCCGCCGCCAGAACCGGACGGCGCATGGCATTCCTCCCCTTTTCATTCTGTCACGCCCCACTCGCGTCTACCGATGTCGGCGCTCGCGGGCCGGCTTGGGATATGTTGCTCGTTCGAGCCTCCCGAGGAGACCCGCCCTGCCCCACGACATGCCGCTCGTCACCACGCTGGCCGCCGCGTTCGGCGCGGCCTGGGTCCTGGGCATCGTCGCCCAGCGCCTGAGGCTGTCGCCAATCGTCGGCTACCTGCTGGCCGGCGTCGTGATCGGGCCCCACACGCCCGGCTTCACCGGCGATCTCCAGCTCGCGAGCCAGCTGGCAGAGGTCGGCGTGGTGCTGCTGATGTTCGGCGTCGGCCTGCACTTCCACGTCTCGGACCTGCGCGAGGTCGGGGGCATCGCGATTCCCGGCGCGCTGGTGCAGAGCAGCGTCGCCACGCTGCTCGGCCTCGGGATCGGCTTCGCATTCGGCTGGCCCGTCACGTCGGGACTCGTGCTCGGAATGGCCCTGTCGGTCGCCAGCACCGTGGTGCTGCTGCGCGGCCTGGAGGCGCACAACCTCGTCGGCACGCCGGCCGGACACGCCGCGATCGGCTGGCTGATCGTCGAGGACGTCCTGACGGTCGTGGTGCTGGTCGTGATCCCGGTGCTGGGCCAGGCCGGCGTGGCGGGAGCGAACGGGTCCGCCGGTCCGGCCGGTGGCGTGCTCGCACCGCTCCTGCTCGCGCTCGCCAAGCTGGCGGCACTCGTGGCGCTGGTCTTCGTCGTCGGCTCGCGGCTGCTGCCGCGGGCGCTCGTCTACGTCGCGCGGCTGCAGTCGCGGGAGCTCTTCACGCTGACGATCCTAGCGATCGCGATCGCGATCGCGACCGGCGCCTCGCTCCTGTTCGGCGCCTCGATGGCGCTCGGCGCCTTCCTCGCCGGGATGGTGGTGGGGCAGTCGCCGGTGAGCCAGCAGGCGGCCGCCGACGCGCTGCCGCTGCGCGACGCGTTCGCCGTGCTGTTCTTCGTCTCGGTCGGGATGCTGTTCGAGCCGGCATTCCTGCTGCGCGAGCCGCTGCTGCTGCTCGCGGCGCTCGCCGTCGTGCTGGTCGGCAAGCCGCTCGCGGCGCTCGCGGTGGTGGCGCTGCTCGGCTACTCGACCCGCACGGCGCTCGTGGTCGCGCGCCTGCTCGCGCACGGGGGGGCGTTGTCGTTCAAAATGGTGCACCGCGCGCCCCCCCCCAGCAGGCTCTCCCACACCCCAGTCACCCGGCATCGCGCAGGTGGGGGAGTTCTCGTTCATCCTGGGCGACCTCGCGCGCCACCACGGCCTGCTCTCCGACACCGGCTTCAGCCTGCTGGTCGCCTGCGCGCTCGTCTCGATCTCGCTCAACCCGATCCTGTTCGCGAGCCTCGACGGGCTCGAGGCCTGGCTGCGGCGCCACCCGGCGCTCTGGCGCCTGCTCAACGCCGCCGGGTCCCGGCGCTACGCGGCCGCGAACGCCGAGACGGCGGCCGCGGTCGCGCGCGTGGACCCGCCGCTCGCCGTGGTGGTGGGCTACGGGCCCGTCGGCCGCGCGGTCGACGAGGCGCTGCGCCAGGCGGGGACTCGCACCGTGGTGATCGATCTCAACATGGACACCGTTGCGCAGCTCAATGCCCGCGGCTGCCAGGCGATCTTCGGCGACGCCAGCCACTCGAGCATCCTGGCGCAGGCCGGCCTCGCGCGCGCCAGCCACCTGCTCGTCACGCTGCCGCACTCGGTGAACCGGACGGCGATGATCGCGGCGGCGCGCCAGCTCAACCCGGCCTGCCGCATCCTGGTGCGAGCCCGCTACCTGCGCGAGCGGGCCGAGCTCGAGCAGGTGGGCACGAGCGCCGTCTGCTTCGAGGAAGTCGAGGCGGCGGTGGCGCTCACCAGGCTGGTGCTGCAGGACCTCGGTGCGGACGCCGCCGGTATCGACCGGCACGCGGAGCGGGTGCGCCAGGAGGCGATGCGGCCCCAGCCGGGTACTGCATAGGGACGGCGCCGGACGACGGCGCGCCCAAGGGGTGGCGTCCAGGGATGGCGCCCAAGGGTGGCGTCCAAGGACAGGGCCTAGGGACGGGGGGACGGCGGGACGGCGCCAAAGGAACCCAGGCTCCACGGGTAAGACCGCTCCAAACCCTCAATGGAGGACGACCGCCGATGGACGCTCAGTCGATCTCTCAGCTCAACTACGGTGCCGTGCTCGTGGCCGCCGTGCTCGCCTTCGTCATCGGAGGGGCGTGGTACTCGCCGGCCCTGTTCGGCAAGACCTGGCAGCGCGAGACTGGGCTCAGCGACGCCCAGCTCCAGGCCGGCAACCCGGCCGTGATCTTCGGCCTCTCGTTCGTGCTGGCGCTCGTGGCGGCCTTCGTGTTCGCGATGTTCCTCGGGCCGAAGCCCGCGCTGTCCCTGGCGCTGCCGGCAGGGGCGATGGCCGGGATCGCGTGGGTCGCGACCTCGTTCGGGATCAACTACCTGTTCGAGCGCAAGTCGCTGACGCTGTTCCTTGTCAATGCCGGGTACCACACGGTGCAGTTCACGACGATGGGGCTCGTGCTCGGCCTCTGGCACTGAGCCGGCCCGTCAGGCCCCGGTCCAGTTCGACGACGTTCCAGGCCGGCCCCGCCGCAGTCGACTGCGGAGGCGGAGCGATCCGCCGCGCGGCCGATCGTCCTCGCATGCCGAACGTTGTCGCCCGCTGATTCTCCTCCCGCCGATTTCCCGCCCGTCGATTTCCCGCCCGCCGATCTCCCAAACGCTTCTCTCCCAACCCACCGATCTCCAGCGCGCCGATCCTCGCCCGCCGATCTGCCGCACGCGTGTCACACATGACAAGTCCGTCATGCACACAGCCTTTTCGCGTTGCGGCCGTCAGCGAACGGCGCACTGCGGACCTCGTGTGGCAGCATCGCGAGCGATGATGAGGGCTGTCGCGCGGCAGCACAGGACGCCCGCACGCGAGAGGTGAACATGCAGCACAC
>CAZMRX010000299.1:0-6722 GCA_964568755.1 uncultured Acidobacteriota bacterium
GGCGCAGCAGCGAGTCGATCGCCGAGAGGAACGCGGCGAGCGTCTTGCCCGAGCCGGTGGGCGCCGCGATCAGCGTGTGGCGTCCCTCCCGGATGAGGGGCCAGCCGTCGTGTTGCGGGGGCGTCGGCTGGCCGAACCTTTCGGCGAACCAGTCACCTACGGCGGGGTGAAAGACAGCGAGGGGCACGTCGGCATCATATCCGCTGCGGCGGACACCACAGGACCGGCGCGCGGGGTCGGGCCGCGCGTCCCACCCGGCGTGGCCGAAAACCGGAGAGGGAAGGTTGGCCAGCCTGTAACCCCCTGATAATCAGCACCGACTGGGCCGGAACCAACCTTGCATTCATAGGGCCGGGGGGGTCTGTCCAATGCTGCAGAGTCATGGAGCCGCAGCCCGGGCCGGGCTCGAGCGCTTGCTGCTGGCAGGGCTTCTCTTCGCCCTGGTCCCCGAGACCGCGCTCGCCTGGTGGGACACCAACTGGCAGCTGCGGCGGAAGGTCTTCATCGACAACAGCGGCCAGCCTTCCAACCTCACGTCGTTCCCCGTGCTCGTCCGCCTCGACAGCACGCGGGTCGAGTACTTCCGGACCCGGAACTCAGGTCAGGACATCCGTTTTGTCGACGCCGACGACACGACCGTGCTGGCGCACGAGATCGAGCGCTGGGACGAAGCCGGGAGCTCCTACGTGTGGGTGCGCGTGCCGCAGATCGACGGCGGCTCGAACGCCGACTACATCTGGATGTACTACGGCAACCCGGCGGCCCTGGACGGCCAGAACGCGGCGGCCGTCTGGGACGCCGACTTCAAGATGGTCCAGCACCTCGAGGAGCTGGGGGGGCCCCATTTCGACTCCACCTCGACCGGCAGCCACTCAATCGTCGTGGACGTGCAGAGCCAAGGGGCGGCGGCCGGCCAGATCGCGCGCACCAGCTCGTTCCTGGCCTCGAGCACCGACAACGTCGACGTCGCGAACACAGCGGCGCTCAACGGGGCAGCAGGCGAGTCGCTCACCGTGGAGGCCTGGGTCAGCAGCTCATCGGCGTCGAACTTCATGGTGGCAGTGAGCAAGGAGGCGGACGACGTCGCCGAGTACCAGCTCTGGGTCAACACCGGCAGCGCCAGCTTCTGGGTCCATCAGGACCCGGACGGCGGCGGCCCGGGTGCGCAGAGCGCGCGCGCGGACAGTGCGGTGAACGTCCGCAACGGCGCCTGGCACTACCTGGTGGGCCGCTGGACCGCGTCCACCAACACCGCCGACGTGTTCGTGAACGGCGTGCTCGTCGGGAGCGGGTCGAACCCCGCGGTCACCAACCTGACGAACGCGGGCCCGCTGGTGATCGGCGAGGAAGGCGACGCCAACCGCGGCGGCAACTTCGACGGCATCCTCGACGAGATCCGCGTCTCGAAGGCCGCGGTCCCGCGCTCCGACGACTGGATCCGGGCGCAGAACCTCTCGATGCGCGACAGCTACCTGAGCTTCGGCCCGGCGACGTGCCCGGGCGCCTGCAGCGCGCTCGCCACCAGCGAGTCCGCGGGCACGCTCACGGTGACCAGCCCGGGGTCGTTCGAGATGCTGTTCACGCCCGAGGCGGGCGGCGGGATCGAGCGGCTCTACGATCTCGTCGAGGACCCGGGCAAGTCCGCGGACCTGGTGGGCTCCCTCGTGGACCCCACGCTCAGCAGCCCGCGTGGCATGCACAACTACGGCATGAGCGTGGGCGGCGTGTTCTACAACGCCAGCCGGAACAACTTCGAGGGCCGCTCGCACCTGCTCGAGGCGACATCGGTCCGCACCCGCGTGCGCCAGGACTCGCTGCTGCAGGGTCCGGCGCCGGGGAACCTGCGGCTCGGCGGAGTGAAGGCCTACGGCGACTACAGCATCTACCCCTCCGGCAAGATCGCGGCGCGCTGGAACCGGCGGACGCACGCGGCCGTGACCTTTGCCTCGGAGTACGTCGAGTGGTTCGTGCACCTGCTGGCCAACCCGGACCCGCTGAGCTTCTGGACCCCGTCCAGCCAGTCGGGCGTCAACCCGCCGCTCGCGTGGCCCCACCCCGGGCTCGACGACTTCGCGTTGTTCCAGAACGAGCAGACGGGCGCGGTCACAGACCTGCTGATGATCCTGTCGAAGGACTGGACCGTGGCCAACGGGTTCGCGGGCGACGTGAACAACGTCTCCCAGGCGCCCCAGCTCCCGCACGAGCGCATCAACATGTTCTGGAACGACAACAACAGCGTGGCGCTCGCCGCCGGCGTCAGCCACAACTGGGACACACTCAGCTACGTCAAGCCGACGGTGTTCGCGAGCCACACGGACACGGCCGTCACCACGCGCAGCGGCGACTACCGCGTCCCCAGCGCGCTCGCGACGATCACCGGGGGGCCCTGGAACGATCTCGACGAGAACACCGGTAGCGACGACTTCAACGAGGCCGAGGCGGCCTACCTGCTCACGCTCGACCCGAGCGCGGGTCAGGGGCTGCGCTTCCAGATCACCGGCACGACGGCGGCTCCCCGCTACACGCCCTTCTTCAAGATCCGGCGCTGGCGCTCGCTCGCGAAGCCGACGAGCGTGACCCTGGACGGTGCGCCACTGCCGAGCGGCGCCGGCTACCGCGCCGAAGTGAAGCCGCTCGCGCGCGCCCACTTCGCCTCCGACCTGACCTGGTACTCGACGCTGCAGGACGCGGGTGCGGTGACGACGCCCGACGTGGGCAGCGGCGGAGTGATCACCAATTCCGACTTCGCGGTCGGGCGCTACGGGACCGCCGCGCGCTTCGACGCCGCGGGGGAGTTCATCACGATCCCCCGCGACACGAACCTGGACCTGTCGAAGGGCACGGTGGAGTTCTGGTTCCAGCCGACCTTCGCCCACACCGACGGCGTCGCGCACCGGCTCTGGGGCTACAGCTTCGACGCCGGCAACTTCTTCTTCCTGCAGAAGGAGGGCGGCACGGCGCCCGTCGACGGCTTGCGCTTCCGGATCTCGCGCGCCGGGGTGAACACCGATGTCACCGTCGCCTCGACCGACTACTCCTGGCGCGCGCTCGACTGGGTGCACTTCCGCGTCACCTGGGACGAGAGCGCGCCGCTCGCCGACCAGGTCCGCCTCTTCGTGAACGGCGTCGAGCCCGTGCACACCGACCCGGTGTCGGCTTACGTGAGCGCCGGGATGCCGACGACCGGCTCGATCCTGATCGGCGCCGACTCGAACGGCAACCGTTCCGCGAGCGGCCTCGTGGACGAGTTCCGGATCTACTCGAGCGCCGCGGCGCCCGAGGCGCTCGCCCACGGCGGCCTCACGAGCGACGCGAGGGAGCGCCTCTACGACGCGTCCGACAACTTCCCGCTGGCGTTCGCGGGCGTGGACGCCCAGGGGCGCGGTCGCTACGCGTACTTCGGGTCCGACTCCAAGTGGAGCGGCCTCAACGTGGGGCTGTCGGTTGCCGGCGTCGGCACGGGACTCGATCTCGCCTGGCAGTTCTGGAACGGGACGAGCTGGGCCGATCTCGAGTCGGTCACCGGCTTCAACGACAGCACCAACCAGCTGACCCGGTCGGGGAACGTGTACTGGACGGGCGAGCCGACGCTCTGGGCACCCTACTCCGTGAACGGCGGGCCCGAGCTCTACTACGTGCGCGCCCACCTCGTGAGCGGGGGCAGCTACGGCACCACGCCGGTCGAGGGGCTGATCAGCACCGACCTGCTGTTGCTGCAGCTGTGTCACGACGTCACGGCCACCCACGAGATCGTCATCCCGGCGCCCTTCACGACAGCGGTGACGCTCGCGGCGTTCAGCGCGACGCCGTTGGACGGGGCCGTTAATCTGACCTGGTCCACGGCCTCGGAGCTGCGGAACCTGGGGTTCCACATCTACCGCGCCACGTCCGAGAAGGGGCCGTGGACGCGGCTCACCTCGTCGCTGATCGCGGGCCTCGGTTCCTCGGCTGTCGGCCAGGTCTACGCGTACCGGGACTCCGGCCTCCAGAACGGCACGCGCTACTACTACCGCCTCGACGACGTGGACGCGTCGTCACGCACGACCTCTCACGGTCCCGTCTCGGCAATTCCACAAGCCGCGGCGTCTGGCGGGAACGGCGGGGGCTCGGGCGGCGGCCGCGACGCGGGGAAGAAGCCCGTCGCTGCGAGCTGTCCCGCCTGGGTGGTCCAGACGTACAGCGCGCTCGCCGGGGCCGACGCCGCCACGGCCGGGCTCGGGTGCTCGCGCCACGGCGATCCCGAAGCCGTCTCGCTCGACGTGACGTCGCGCGACGCGCGCGGCGCGACGCTCGAGCTGCGGACCGGTGGCTTCTACGCGCTTCACGAGGGCTCGGGCATGGTGCGGGTGTTCGTGCCGGGCTTCGACGTCCCGCAGGACGCGGAGGCCGCGCCGCTGCCGGTCAGGCGCGCGCTCGTCGAGGCGGTGGTCGGCCGGCGCGTGCAGCTCGCCGGCGTGCGCGCGCTCGACCGCGTGAGCTTCAAGGGGCTCGTGCCGTCGGCGCTCGGCAAGCCCGAGATGCGCGTGGCGGCCGACGGCACCGTGCGCGCGATGCGGCGCGGCGCGCGAGCCAGCGCGACGTCGTTCCCGAAGCGCGAGCTGGTCAGCCTGCTGCCGAGCGTCTTCCAGGGCGAGACAAAGAGCGCGGCCGTCGAGATCGTCCCGCTGCGCTTCGACGAGCGCCGGCGCGAGCTGCTGCTCGCGCGGCGCGTGGTCGTGCGGCTGCTGTTCACCGGACGCGAGCCGGGCGAGAGCGGTCGCGGCTCGGTCGGGCGAGCGCCTTCGCGACGCCAGCCGCCCGCGGCGTCGGGCGAGGTCCTGGCGCGGCTCCACACCGGCGCGCCCGGCCTGTACGCATCCGCATTCGAGCAGCTCTTCCCGGGCCTGCGGCGCGGCCTCCCGGTGTCCGAGCTGAAGCTGGCGCGACAGGGTGCGGCCGTCGCCTTCCACGTCGAGCCCGCGGGCACGTTCGGCCCCGGCAGTCGTCTCTACTTCCACGCAGACGCGAGCCCCGCGTCCACCGACTTCTCGGGCGAGGTGGCCTACGAGCTCATCCGCGCCGGCGACGGCGTCCGGATGGCGCTGGTGCCGGCCTTGCCCGGTTCGGCGATCGCGCCCGCCGCTCCGATCGTCACCCGCACGTTCGAGGTGAATCGCTTCTACCAGCCCGGACTGCTCGAGGCGGAGGACGTCTGGCTGTGGGAGGCGCTCGCCTCGGGCGCCGTGCGCTCGAAGCCGTTCGCGCTCGCCGGTGTCCTCGGCTCGGGCGACGCCGGGCTGGAGGTTCGGCTGCAGGGGGCGTCGGAGTCGGGCGCTCCAGTGGACCACCACGTGAGCGTGTCGCTCAACGGTGTGCCGGTCGGAGAGGCGCGCTTCGCCGGCAAGAGGTCGCACCGCCTGAGCCTGGCCGTGCCATCGGCGCTGCTCCGCGACGGCGCGAACGAGCTCTCGCTCACGAACGTCGCCGACACCGGTGTCTCGTCGCTCGTGTTCCTCGACGGCTTCACGGTCGTGCACCCGCAGCTTCCCGCGCTCCTGTCGGGGGCCTTCGAAGGCACCTGGGCGGAGGCCGGGAGCGTCACGCTCGCGGGCGCGAGCGGGCCGGTCGCGGTGCTGGACGCGACGCCGGGTGCTTCGGCTCGCTGGCTCACGGGCTTCGAGGCCTCGGCCGGGTCGCTGCGATTCCAGGCCCAGGCGGGCCGGCGCTACCTCGTGGTCTCACAGCCGCTCGAGCCGCGGGTGGCGGCCACGGTCCCGGCGACGCTGCGCGCGGCGGGGAACCAGGCGGACTACCTGCTGGTGGCGCCGGAGGCCTTTCTCGCGGCTGCCGAGCCGCTCGTCGAGCGGCGGCGGGACCAGGGGCTCGCGGCGCGCGCCGTGTCGCTGGAGCAGATCGCCGCCGAGTTCGGGCACGGGCAGCCTTCGGCCGAGGCGGTGCGGAGCTTCCTCGCCCACGCCTTCCATTCCTGGCAGCACCCCTCGCCGCGCTACGCGTTGCTGCTGGGCGACGCGAGCTACGACCCGCGCAACTTCGCGGGCACCTCGCAGCCGGCGCCGCTGCCGGCCCTCTGGACCAAGACCTCCTACCTGTGGACCGTCGCGGACCCGCTGCTCGCCGCCGTCAACGGCGAGGACGGCCTGCCCGACCTCGCGATCGGGCGGCTGCCGGCGACCACCGCCCCGCAGGCCGAAGCGCTGGTGCGGAAGCTGCTGGCCTGGGAAGACTCGGGCCAGGGCCTCGCGGGGCGCGCGGCGCTCGTGGCCGACGACCCCGACCTCGCCGGCGACTTCGAGCAGGACGTGCGCGACGTCGCGCAGAGCTTCCTCGCCGCGCGCAGCCCGCAGCTGCTGTTCCTGCGCGAGCACGGGCCGGGGTTGCGGCCGCGGATCCAGGAGGCGCTCGACTCGGGCCTGAGCTTCCTGAGCTACGTCGGCCACGGCGGCGCGGCGGTGTGGGCGAGCGAGAACGTGTGGAACTCGTGGGACGCGGCGGGCCTGCAGGTGCAGTCGCAGCAGCCGCTACTCGTGACGATGAACTGCCTGAACGGCTACTTCGTGGCGCCCAGCTTCGACTCGCTCGCGGAGTCGCTGCTGAAGGCGGAGGGCCGTGGAGCGATCGCGGCCTTCTCGCCCTCCGGCCTGAGCCTCGACGGCCCCGCGCACCAGTACCACCGCGCGCTGATGGCGGAGCTCACGAGCGGCCGCCACGCGCGCCTCGGCGAC
>CAZMRX010000300.1:0-6708 GCA_964568755.1 uncultured Acidobacteriota bacterium
GTGACGGCCCGCTCTCGACCCCGCTCGTCGCGCTCGACGAGCTTGTCCTCGGCCAGGTCGTCGTAGACCAGGGTGCCGTTGGCCGCGCGCACCTCGAACACGCGCCGTTTCTGCTCCAGCGCGTTGCCGAACGTCAGCTGGGCACGGGCGCCGCCTGGGAACTCGAGCCGCGCCGTGACCGCGATCGCGCCGGCCGGCGCGCCGAGCACCGGCGCGGGAGGCTCCGCGTGCACCGCCACGGGCTCTTGCCCGAAGAGGTCGAGGCACATCGAGACGTCGTGGGGACCGTAGTCCCACAGGCCGTCGACGTCGTCGCGGCACGGCCCGCGGTTGCCGCCGATCGAACGCACGTGCCACGGCGGCTCGAGGCGCCGCGAGCGGGCCTTGAGCGCCTCGAAGGCGCTGCTGAAGACGTGCGTGTGATCGACCATCACCAGGCAGCCGCGGCGGGACGCGGCGTCGCGCAGCGCCCGAGCCGACGCGCCGTCGAGGGTCAGGGGCTTCTCGACCAGCACGGGAACGCCCGCCTCCAGGCACGCCATCGCCATCTCGTGGTGAACCCGCGGCGGCGTCGCCAGCACCACGCCGTCGAGGCCGCCGTGGCTCACGGCCGCGCGCCAGTCGCTGGTCAGCTCGCAGCCGGCGGGCAGGCGATCGCGGGCGGCCGGATTGCGGCTGGCCGCGAGCGCGAGCCGCACCCCCGGCAGCCCACCCAGCGTCGACACGTAGCGCAGGCCCCAGGGGCCGACGCCCACCAGCCCCAGCGCGAGGCCCGCGGGCGCGGACGAGGCGGCCGGCTGCCCCGGGCTCATCGCACGCGGAGCTCGGGCAGCGGGATCACGAAGCGCCCGCCCTGCTCGGTGTAGCGCCTGTGGTTCGCGACGATCGACTCGGCGAAGTTCCAGGCCAGCGCCACCACGTAGTCCGGCCGACGCTCGTAGAGCCAGTCGACCGGCCCCACGGGGATGTGGAGGCCGGGGGTGAAGAGCCCGTGCTTTCGCGGGTTGTCCTCGACGATGTAGTCGATCACGCCGCCGTCGAGCCCGAAGTGGTACATCAGCGTGGTGGCCTTGGCGGGCGCGCCGTAGCCGGCGATCGAGTGGCCGCGCGCCTTCAGCCCGCCGAGCAGCGACGTCAGCTCGAGGCCGGCCCTTTCGATCCTCCTGGAGAAGGCGCGCAGCGCCTCCGGCCGGTCGAGCCCGGCGGCGCGCTCCTGGGCCTCCATTGCGGCCACCGACGGCTGCACCGCGTCCGCGCGCGCCCGCGGCGAGGCGTAGCCGCGGAGCGAGCCGCCCTGCGCTTCGACGCGCTCGCTGCTCCACAGCCGCATCTCCAGGCGGTCGAAGAAGCGCCGCAGCGGGCCGACCCGGTGGTAGTCCAGGTGCTCGTGGTACATGGTGTCGAAGAGCGTCTTCTCGTAGACGTCGAGCAGGTACGACACCTGGAACACGAACACCCCGTCCGGCTCGATCAGCTCGCGCGCGGCCCGGATCGCGCCCTCGAGGTCGTCGATGTGGGCGCACACGTTGTTGGCGCAGACGACCTTGACCGGCCCGTGCCGCGCGCGCAGGCTCCGGGCCAGCTCCAGGTCGAAGAACTCCGCCAGCGTCTCGATCCCCGAAGCGCTCGCGGCCACGGCGATCTCGCGCGCCGGGTCGATCCCCAGCACGCGCATCCCGGCGTCCTTGAAGAAGCGCAGCATCGTGCCGTCATTGGAGCCGATCTCGACCACCAGGTCGCCCGGCGCGAGGCCGGTCCGCTCGATCACCTGGCGGGCGTAGCGGCCGAAGTGGTCCACGTTGACGGCCGAGGTGCCGGACACGTAGACGTAGTCCCGGAACAGGTCCGCGGCGTCGATCACGTCGAGCAGCTGCGCGTGCTGGCAGTCTCCGCAGAAATAGACGTCCAGCGGGAAGCAGCGTTGGGGTCGGCTCCGCAGCGCCAAGGGCACCAGGGCGTTGGCGGGCGGCGTGGGCGTCAGCTCCAGCACCCGCTCGAGCGCGCGCCCGCCGCACAGGCGGCAGCTCTCGCGCCGGTGGTGCCGGGGCCCTCCCGCCGATTCGCAGCCTTCGCTCATCTCGCCCCCGGGCTACAGGAAACGCTCGGGATCCACGCTGGTGGCGATCGCGCGCAGCGCTTCGTCGAAGTCGCGGGTCGGCTTCCAGCCCAGCGACCGGATCCGGGAGCCGTCCATGCTGTAGCGCACGTCCTGGCCCACGCGGTTCTTGACCGAGCGCACGGCCTGCTCGGGGGGGAGCCCGAAGATCCGCGCGATCCGCTTCAGGACCTCGATGTTCGGCAGCTCGGTGTCGCCGTTCACGTTGTAGATGGTGTTGGCCTCGCCCTTGTTCAGCACGGTCAGGATCGCGTCCACCGTGTCCTCGACGTGCAGCCAGGAGCGCACGTACGAGCCGTCGCCGTGCATGATCGCGTCGAGGCCCCGCGACATGCGCCAGATCGAGCGCGGAATCAGCTTCTCGGGGTACTGGTGGGGCCCGTAGTTGTTCGACATCCGGATCACGTTGTACTCGAGCCCGTAGGTGCGCGCCCACCCGAGCACCAGCATGTCCGCGGCGGCCTTGGTGCTCGAGTAGGGGTTCGACGGCCGCAGCGGGTCGGTCTCGCGGTGGGTGCCGTCGAGCGTGTCCCCGTACACCTCGTCGGTGATGATCTGCACGAAGCGCGGCGCCGCCGAGGTGCGCGAGCGCGTCAGCTCCAGCAGCTGCTGCGTGCCCATGATGTTGGTCTGGCAGAACTGGCGGTTGTCCACGATCGAGTTGTCCACGTGCGACTCGGCGGCGAAGTTCACGACGAACTCGGCCTCCGGGATGTGGTCGAGCTTCGCGATGTCCTGCTGCACGAAGCGGTAGCTCTTGAAGCCGGCGAGCTCCCGCATCGCGACGCGGTCCGCGGCGTAGTTCACCACGTCGATGTTGGTGACGTAGTTGCCGAGCTCCAGGCAGCGGCGCACGAAGTGCTTGCCGATGAAGCCGAGGCCGCCGGTGACGATCAGTACCCTGCGTTCCATGACCTTCCCGCCGCGAGCGCGGGCGTCACTCTCTCGGGATCAGCTCAATCCGCACCAGGTCGCTCTCGTACGAGTCCTGGTCGCGCCGCCGGCCGGAGAAGTTGACGAAGGTGGTGTCCTCCACGAACTTGACCGCGTGCTCGACCAGCGGCGGCGTGAAGACCATCTCGCCCGCGCGCACGCGCAGCGTCCTGGGCTCCTCGGTCGACCCGGCCGGCCGGTAGTAGTAGTCGAACGCGCCGCTCAGCAGGTACATGTAGTGGAAGTCCGTCTTGTGAAAGTGGTTCGCCCGGACGCTGCCCGCCCGGGACGAGATCAGCTGGGCGCTCTTGATGTCGTCGTCCACCAGCGGCTGGATCGTCCCCCGAGCGTCGCTCAGGGCCGAGGGCAGGTCGATGCGGACCTTCGCGTGCGCGGCGTCCGTGGGCCTATTCGGGTTCATGGGTCATCTCGTCGAGGGATCGGGTCACGGGGGGGAGTTTAGCCTCGTTGCTCCCCCGTCGCGACACGCGGGCAGCTGCCGCAGGCTCGCGACCCGGCACAGCGCCCCGCTCTCGGCCAGCGTGCGCGCGATGCCCTCGGCCACGATCCGGTGGCCCTCGGCGTTGGGGTGGGTGTCGACGAAGGAGTTGATCACGGAGCGGATCGACACGCCGTCGAACCAGGAAAGCGTGTCGAAGAAGGGGAATCCCTCGGCCTCGGCCACCCGCGCGATGTCCCGCTGCAGCGCGTCGGTGACGTCGTCCGGGAGCATCCGGAACAGGAAGGTCGCAAACGGCACGCCGCGGCCGCGCGCCACCCGCTGTGCCTCGGCGAGCGCCTCCATGGAAGCGGTCCAGCCGGTCGTGTCGGGTGGCCGGGCCGAGGCCCCCACGTGGTCGGGAACCACGAAGTGGACCAGCCGGTACAGCCAGGACCAGCGCAGCAGCCAGGCGCTGGCCCCCGGGGGATTCTCCCAGCGCTCCCGCATGTCGAGCATGTTCCTGGCCTGGGGCTCCACGTCGTTCTCGACGTAGACCAGGACCACCAGGTCGGGGGCCATCGAAACCACGTGGCGCTTCAGGAAGGCGAGCTCTTGCTGGGTGTTGTAGCCGGACACGCCGGCGTTGATGCTGTGCACGCGGCGTCCGACGCGGGCCTCGAGCGCGGGCTCGAGCTGCCGCGCGAAGGTGGCCTCCACCGGCACGCCCCAGCCCAGCGTCACCGAGTCGCCGAGCACCAGCACGCGCAGGAGGTCCGGGGACGGCTCGGGGACGGGCCGGTCGCGCAGCCCGAGGCCGTTGGTGCGGAATGGGACGCCCTGGTAGACGGTGTCGAGGTCCGCGCGATGCTTGTAGACGAGCGCGTCGTCGGCCTCCAGGTCGAGCACGTAACGCGTGACCTCCTCGAACATCGACACACCGAGCAGGTCGACGGAGCGGACGAGGACCTCGGCGGCGATCAGGGAGACCGCGGTCGCGCCGCACGTCAGGCCGAGGGCGGCGCCGAAGCGCACGATGCGCAGGGCGGCCGGGTGCCTGTGGCCGACGATCGCGAGCGCGGTCAGCGCCAGCACCAGCAGCAGCACCAGGCCCAGGAACAACAGGTACTCGGGCGAGTAGCGCCCCAGGTACTCGGGCGATCGCGACCGGTGCACGGCCAGCCGGGCGAACAGCGCCCAGCCCAGGAACGCTACCAGCGCGAGCAGGCGAGACACCCAGCCGGGCATGAGGTCGGGGCCGCTCGCCTACAGGACCACGTTGCGCGCGCGCAGGCTGCCCCACAGCAGGAAGCTGCTGATCAGCGCCTGACGCACGGTGAGCAGTGCCACGCGCGCGGGGGCCGCCACGAGCGCCCGCAGGGACAGGCCGCGTCCCGCCACGAAGGCGGTGCGGTAGACGTGCGGCAGCGCCAGCAGGCCGAACCAGGGGCTGACGGTCAGCGCGAGCAGCCCGCCAAGCAGCGCCAGGTAGAAGAGCAGGTGATCGGGGGAGAGCAGCGGCCCCTTCCACAGCAGCGTCTTGCGCAGCACGGGGTAGCGCCTCAACACCTCCGGGAGCTGGGCGACCTTCAGCGTCCACAGCAGCCACTGCGCGGGCGACACCTGGAACACGTGGTGGTACACGACCAGGTCCGGCACGAAGGCGTTCCGGTATCCGCGCCCGAGCACGCGGTAGGCCATGTCGACGTCCGAGAACTCCATCGCCGTCGTGTTGACCTCCCGGAGCCAGGCCGATTCGTCGAACCCGCCCACTTCCAGGATCACCTGTTTGCGGTAGAACGCGTTGGCCAGCGGGTAGACGGGGTTCTCGCCCGGGAGCGGGTTGCCGCCGACGCTGAAGAAGGTGACCGTCTGCTCGGGCTTGTTCAGGATCGGGCCGGTGGCGAAGGCGACCCCGGGATCGCTCCCGAAGGCGCCCACGCCGAGCTCGAGCCAGCGCGGAGTCACGCGGCAGTCGCTGTCGGTGAACGCGACGAGCGGCGCCTGCGCCAGCCGCACCCCTTCGTTGCGCGCGCGCACCGCACCGCCGTGCGTGGCCAGGCGCTGGTGGACGAAGCGGCAGGGCGACTGCTGCGCGAGCTCCGCGAGCAGCTCGAAGGTGCCGTCGCTCGAGCAGTCGTCCACGACCACGATCTCGAAGCGCGCCGGGTCGAGCGACTGCGCCCACAGCGACAGCACGAGCTCGCGCAGCAGCTCCTTCCGATTCCGCACCGGCGTCACCACCGACACCAGCAGCTGGGCCTCGGGCGCGATGCCATAATGCTGCGGCGAGCGAGACCCGCGGGACATGGGCCGCCATTCTACCCGCCGCCGATTACGAGGGGATGTGAACAGGCTGAAGCCGGCGCGCCGCTGATGCGGGTGTTGCTCTGCCACGAACGTTACGAGCCCGACTTCGCCGGTGGCGGAGAGATCCTGGTTCGACAGACGGCGGTCCAGCTGGCCCGGCTCGGTGTCTCGGTCCAGGTGCTCACGACCGGCGACCCCGAGATCCGCTCGGTCGACGGCATCCCGACCGCGCGCCTGCCCATGCACCGCTATCGCTTCAACCTGGCGTCGCGTCAGGCGTGCGAGCTGGCGCGTCACGCCGACGTGATCCAGACGTTCAACTACCATGCGTGCCTGCCGGCGCTCGCGGCCGGACGCCGCACCGGGAAGCCGGTCGTGTGCGGCGTGCTCGGGCTGTTCGCCGACGAGTGGAAGAGCATGCGCGGCTCGCTGGTCGGGGCCGGGTTCCGGTACTGGGAGCGCTTCCTGCTGCGGCGGCAGTACAGCCGGATCTTCTTCTTCAGCGAGTTCTCGAAGCAGCAGGGGCTTCGGCTCGGTGTCGACCCGCGGCGCGCGTTCGTCGTGGCGCCCGGGGTGGACGCCGAGGCGTTCCGGCCGGCGCCCGAGAAGGACGACGCGGTGCTGTTCGCGTCCAAGCTCGATCCCCGCAAGGGCGTCGAGGAGCTGGTGGCCGTGGCGCGCGCCCTGCCGCAGGTGCGCTTCCGCGTGATCGGCTGGGGCTCGCACCCCGCCGCCGAGTCGCTGGCGTCGCTCCCCAACGTCGCACTGCTGCCGTTCGCGCGTGGGGAAGCGCTCTACGACGCCTTCGCCCGCGCACGCATCTTCTTCTTCCCGTCCCGCGCGGATCCCTTCGGGCTGGTGCTGGCCGAGGCGATGGCCTCGGGGTGCGCGATCGTGTCCACGGTCGACG
>CAZMRX010000301.1:0-6692 GCA_964568755.1 uncultured Acidobacteriota bacterium
TCCTGAGCCTCGCCCGGTCGACCGCACGGTTGGAGGCAACCCTCGTGACGCTCCGGGCGGGAGGCCGCAGCGGCAAGCATCCCTATGCCGACTCTCGCGAGGAGTTCGCCTTCGTGATGCAGGGAGAGCTGATCCTGATCCTGGGACCCGAGGAATACCGCCTGCGGCGCGGTGATGCGGCGACCATCCTGCCCGGGGAGTTGCGTCTGTGGCGCAACCAGAAACGCTCGCCGGCGCGGTTCTTGATCATCGCGACGCGCGTGGGACACCGGCTGTCCTCGGAGCGGAAAGTCCGGCGGCGGGCGGCTCCAGCAAGGTAGCGAGCCGCCGCTCGCCAAGGCTCCGCGCTCGTTGTTCGCGTGCGTGGCTTTCGTCCGATCGCCCGGGTCGGGTTCTCGATCGTAGTGTTCGGCTCGGACTTCGTGCGGCCAGAGTAGTATCCAAGGGGCGGTCGGTCGGACCGCCAGGCGGAGGAGCGTCCGGCATTCTCCAAGGAGGCAGGGGCGGCGTGCCCTTCAGCGACGCTTCGGCGAGGGAACGCTCGCGAGGAATGTCGGCAGCTTCGTGCACCATCGCCGGCGGTCTGTTGCGCATGGCAGTCGCCTTGTCGGCAGTGCTGGCATTGGCGGCTGGCGCGGTCGAGCTAGGATTGCGCGCGGGCGGAGCGCAGTCGCGGGCGGCGGCGGAGCCGTCCAACGTCGTTCCCGACGGCTGGACCGGCTTTCGCCTGCGGCCCGGCGTTTCGGGCCAGGAAGCGTTCGTGACCAACGATCAGGGCATGCACGCGCCCCGCTCGTACGCGCCGGCGCCGCCGCCCGGGTCGCTGCGCGTTGCCGTGCTCGGGTCGTCCGTGGTGTACGGCCTGGCCCTGCCGTTCGCGGACACGATTCCCGGCGTCGTCGAGCGCGAGCTCCAGGCGGCCGGCCAGCGCGCGGAGGTGCTCAACTTCGGCACACACGCCTTCACCATCGTCAACGTGTCCGCCCTGCTCCAGGCCTACGTCCACCAGTTCCAGCCCGACGTGGTCGTGGTTGTGGTCGATCTCCAGGTCGGTCTTCCACGCTGGCCCGACGTGCGCGCGTCACCGGCGTCGCCGGATCAGGGGATCGAGAGACTCGGTGGGTGGGAGGCGCTCCTCAAGCGCGGCGCCGGGAAGAGCGCCCTGCTCGCTCTCATCGACGATCCCCGGCCGGCACGACGGTGGATCCGGCGCGCCACCGGCCTGCCGCTCGTCACCCGACCGCGCCCACCGCCCGGCCCCCCGCCGGAGACGAAGGCGGCTGCGCCGGAAGCGACCGCGGCCGCCGTGCCGACCGCGAGCTCGCCGGAGCAGATCCGTGAGTACGAGCAGGGGCGCGCGCGTGACCTGTCCGCGCCCATGGCCGCCATGGCGGCCTTCTGCGCCGAGAAGTCCATCGCGCTCTACTTCTTGACGCCCTACGGCCCCTACTTCGACCTCACCGAGGAGGAGCTGGCGCGCATGAGCGTCGGCCATTTCCTCGAGGAGGCAGCGCGGGTTCACGGCAGCGAACGGGCCGCCCTCGGCGCCGAGGTCGAGCTGATCACGCAGGTCGTCCGCCGCGTGGCCGCGCACGGCTCCGCCCAGGTGATCGAAATGCTGGAAGCGTCACGAGGCTCGTCGCTTCGCTCCTCGCCCGACTTCACGAAGGACGGAGTGCACCTCAGCCCGACCGGAAACGCTGCCGTCGGCAAGCTGATTGCCACGCGGATCGTAAGGGACGTCAGCCGTCGCCCCCGGGACTAGCCGTGCTGTTCCACAGCATCGACTTTGCGGCCTTCTTCGGTGCCGTGCTCCTGCTGTACGGGCTGCTCCGGGGTCAGCGACTGATCATGGCGCTGACCGCGGCGTCGTACTTCTTCTACGGCTACATCCAGCCGTACTACGTGGTCCTGCTGTTCCTGCTGACGCTGTCGGACTACCTGATCGGACTCGTCGCCTCTCGGTTCCGCGCGCGGTGGCACGGCGTGCTCGTCAGCTTCATCGTCAACTTCGGCGCACTGGCCTACTTCAAGTACGCGAACTTCGGCCTGGACAACGCGCGCGCCGCGCTCGAGCTCTTCGGCCTGCAGCTGGAGCTGCCGCGCGTCGACGTGGTGCTGCCGATCGGCATCAGCTTCCACGTCTTCCAGTCGTTCGCCTACGTGATGGACGTGCTCTACGGGCGCATCGCTCCGTGCCGCAGCTTCATTCACTACGCGCTCTACGTGTCCTGGTTCCCGCAGCTCGTGGCCGGCCCGATCGAGCGGCCTGGCCACCTCTTGCCGCAGCTCGTCGTCATCGGGGAGGGGCGAGACGGCTTTGCGGCCCGGCTGCCGCACGCGGTGAGGCTGTTCGCGGAAGGCTGGATCCGCAAGCTGGCCGCCGACGTGCTCGCCACGAGCGCGGACGCCTTCTTCGACGCTCCCGCCGGCGCCACCAGCGCCGACGCGGCGTTCGGGATCGTGGCCTTCGGACTGCAGATCTACGGCGACTTCAGCGGGTACAGCCGCATGGCCCAGGGGGCCAGCCACGCCCTGGGCGTCGACCTGGTGGAGAACTTCGACCGGCCCTACGCGGCGCGCAGCTTCCGCGAGTTCTGGCGGCGTTGGCACATCTCGCTCTCGACCTGGTTCCGCGATTACGTATATTCCCCCCTCGGCGGAAACCGCAAGGGACCGGTCCGGGAGGGGATGAACATCGTGGCCACGATGCTCCTCTCCGCCCTGTGGCACGGGGCGGGCTGGACCTTCCTGCTCTGGGGCGCGATGCATGGCGCCTTGATGCTGCTGGAGAGCGTGAGTCGCGGCTTCTGGCAGCGCGCGCCCGCGGCGTTGACGCGCCTGCTCGTGTGGGTCGCGGTGTTCCTGGCCTGGGTTCCGTTCCGGGCCCCCGATCTGGACTCGGTGCTCGCGTGCTACCGCGCCCTGGGGCATGGCGGTTGGGCGCCGCCGTCGCTCGGCTTCCTGTTCGGGGCCGCGGTCCTGGTTCTGGTCGACTGGCTCCGCGTCCCGCTCGCCGCGCCCGCCCTGGCCGACACGGCCGGCTGGCGCGCCTGGGCGTGGGTCGCGCGGGGCACGGCGTGGGCGACGGCCGGAGTCGCGGTAGCCCTGGTGACGCACGTATTCTGGGGCGCGGCCGAGAAGGCGTTCATCTACTTCCGGTTCTGAACCGTCCCCGTTGCGACCTGCAGGACGAAGCGGCGGCCCGACACGCTCAGGGCTCGGGGCTCGTCTCCCCGCTCCATCGCCTCGCGATGGTGAACGCGGCGAACACGAGCGCTGCGAGCAGCGCGAGCAGCACCGAGACCGGCCCGAGCCACCCCCAGATCGAGGCGTCGCTCTCCGGAAGCAGGCGCGCGAACGCCGCGGCGGGGCCTTCGCCGAAGGCGTTGGCTACGGCCGACGCGAGCAGCAACACCCCCCACCCGACGAGCGCCCACACGAGCAGGAGCGCGGCGCGACCGAGCGCCCGCAGCAGGAGCGAGCGAGCGCCCATGGCCAGCGAATCTCCTCCTGAAGCTGTCGGCTACTTGATCGTCTCGCCGCCCTCGATGCGCTTCAGGTACGCGAGCAGCGTGGGCTCCTTGTAGCCGAGCGTGCGCGCCTTGCCGGCCGCCTCCTTGAACTTCGCGGCGTCCTTCATGCCGAAGTAGGCCCAGCCGAGGGTGGCCCAGGCGTCGGCGTTGTCGGGCGCGATGGTGGTGGCCTTCTCGAGCACGGGCAGCGCGTCCTTGTAGCGCTTGCCCTGCACGTAGGCCTGGCCGAGCGCTATGAAGCCGTCCGCCTGCTTGTAGTCGGGCCGCGCCGTGAGGCGCGTCAGCACGTCGATGGCCGGGGCGAACTGCTGCGCACCGACGAGCGCCGCGCCGAGCGCCGTCGCGTACGCGGCGTTCGCCGGCTCGAGCGCCGCGGCCTGCTGCAGCGGCGCGACCGCGGAGGCGGCGTCGCCCTTCATCCGCAGCAGCACGTTGCCGAGCTGGTATTGCGCCTCGGCGCTCTTCGGGTCGAGCTCGACCGCCTTCTGCAGCTCGGCGATCGCGCCCGCCACGTCGCGCCGCGCCACCTGGGCCTTCGCGAGCCCGAGCCGCACCGGCACCGACTCCGGGTGCTTGTCGCGCAGCTGCATCAGGTCGGACACGGCGATGTCGGCCTGCCCGGCCGCGAGCGACGCCAGAGCGCCCGCCACCCTCACCTCCATCACCAGCGCCTGGGCCTCGGGGTCGTTCTCGGCCATGGCGGCGGCGAGGTTGGCGTCGGCGAGCGCCTCCTGCGGGCGGTTGAGCGCGATCTTGACGCGCGCCATCTCCTTGTACGCCTCGACCGCGCCGGGCGAGGACTCGATCACCTGCGCGAGCAGCGGCTCCGCCTCGGCGGCGCGGCCGGTCTTGCGCAGCACGGTGGCGAGGCCGACGGTCGCCGAGAGCGCCTTCGGGTCGGCGGCGATCGCCTGGCGATAGGACGCCTCGGCGGCGGCCATGTCGCCCTTCGCCTCCTGCGCGTGGGCGAGCGCCCCGGTGGCCGCCGCTCCCCCGCCCGCCCCGAGGGCCTTCTGGGCGAGTGCGATGCCTTCGTCGGGCTTTCCCTGGTGGACGCGCTGGCGCGCCATCGCGATCGTGGGCCACACGCCTTCCGGATCGGCCGCGAGCGCCGCCTCCGCCGTGGCTCCGGCCTCGGCCATGCCGCGCGCGTCCTGCGCCACCGACATGCGGCCGAGCGCCTCGCCCTTCGCGGGGCCCGTGAGCGTCGCCGCGGCGGCCTTGTAGGCGTCCACCGCCACGTCGACCTCGCCGCGGCCCTCGCGCAGCACGCCGAGCTTGAGCGCCGCCGCGCCGTTCGTGGCCATCGCCGCGTCGAGCACCTTGATCGCGCCGTCCACGTCGCCGGCCGCGAGCTTCGCGTCGGCGTCCTTCACCGGGTCGGCGACGACGGGAGCGGGCGCGGGCTGCTTGCCCTTCTTGTCGTCCTTCTTGTCGTCGGACGCGGCGGGGACTGCGAGCAGCACCACGAGGAGCAGCGGAGCACAGCGTTTCATGCGAATCCTCCGGTCGGGTGTGAGGTTCTTGGGCTTCGGCTCGGTGCGACGACCGAGATGCTATGGCCGCCGTGCGTCGAGCGTCAATGCCGCATTTTGACAAGCCGCGTGAGATCAAAGGCTTGCGCGCGTGACGCCCATCGTTTACCCTGCCCTTTGGGTTGTGTTAGATTCGCCCGGTTGCACAAGATCTAGGGGGTTTCATCTGGGCTCGATGCGTCTGGATTCGGTGGAGATCACGGGTTTCAAGAGCTTCTGCGACCGCCAGGAGCTCTCGTTCACGGGCGGCGTCACCGGGATCGTCGGCCCGAACGGCTGCGGCAAGAGCAACGTCTCGGACGCGATCAACTGGGTGCTCGGCGAGCAGAGCGTGAAGAGCCTGCGCGGCACGTCGATGGAGGACGTGATCTTCAACGGGAGCTCCAGCCGCCAGCCGCTGCAGATGGCCGAGGTGAACCTCAAGGTCTCCGGCCTCAACGGCAACAGCCCCGACGGGTCCCCCGAGTGTGTCGTCTCGCGCCGCCTCTACAGGAACGGCGAGAGCGAGTACCTGATGAACGGCAAGATCTGCCGCCTGCGCGACATCCACGAGCTGTTCATGGACACGGGGCTCGGCTCGAAGGCCTACTCGATCATCGAGCAGGGCAAGATCGGACAGATCCTCTCCAACAAGCCCACCGACCGCCGGGCCCTGATCGAAGAGGCGGCCGGGGTCACGAAATATCGGGCGCGCCGTCGCCAGACCCAGCTGAAACTCGACGCCACCCAGGCCAACCTGCTTCGCGTCAACGACATCGTCACCGAGGTCGAGAAGCAGCTCGATTCCCTCAAGCGTCAGGCCGCCAAGGCCCGACGGCGCATGGTCCTCCAGGAGGAACAACTGGGGCTCGAGCGGATCGTTTACGGGCGGACCTTCACCCGGCTTCAGGCGGATGCGGACGCCCTGGGCGCGCGCGGCCGGACCGAGGGCGAACGCGCCGAGAGGATCGACGCCACCATCGCCGCCGCCGAGGCGGAACTGGAAACAGGCCGGGCCGGGCTCATGGAGCAGGAAAAGCGGCTCGAGGCCATTCGGGCCGAACACGCGGAACTCACGGTCAAGGCCAACCGGCACGAGACCCACGCGGCCTATTGCCGCGATCAGGCGCGGGACGCGGTGGCGCGGGCCCAGGCCTCGAGACAAGAGGCCGAGGACCTCACCGCACGGCTGTCGCCGGTCGGCGACGCGCTCCGCCAGCACGAGGCGGATGTGGTCGCCTTCGCGAAGCAGCGCGCCGAAAGCGAAGCCGTCCTGGAAGGGATCGAAGCCCTCCTCGAAGGCGCGGTCACCGCGCTGCGGAACGTCGAGTCCCAGATGGAGGGCGCGCGATCCTCCCAGTTGTCGGCTCTCACCCGGATCTCCGCCCTGGGATCAGCGCGAGGCGCGGCTCACGAGCGGGTGGAGAGAGCCCAGGCCTCGCTCTCCAAGCTCAAGGGCGAGTTCGATGAGGTTTCGCGCGAGCGTGAACGGGTCGCGGCCTCGCTCCTCGAGACGGCGAACCGCCGGGAAGCGGCCGCGGCCGCGAAAGCGGAACTCGAGACCACCCTCGCCCGGGCCCGGGAAGACCGGGCCGAGGCGGAAACGGAGCGCGGGGGCCTCGGGCGCGAACTCGACAGCCTC
>CAZMRX010000302.1:0-6679 GCA_964568755.1 uncultured Acidobacteriota bacterium
GTCCGGTTGCCGCGACCTTGGCCGCGGGAGCTGACCGAGCCGCCTGGTCCTCGACGATGATGGCGTATGCGTCGTTGATTCGCCGCATCTCCGCTGCAGCTTCGGTCTGATTGCGAGGGTCGCTCGCGTGTCGATCGGGATGCCATCGCCTTGCTAGGAACTTGTACCTGCGGCGCACGTCGGGTAAGGGTGCATTAGGCCGAAGCCCAAGCACTGCGAAGGCTCTACGAACACGATCCGCACCGTCGCCTCGCGATTCCACGCTCCACCGTTAGGTCCGCCGAACACTATGTATGCTCGCGCATATTGGATAAGGGCTGCAAGGGTATGTCATTGGGCGAGGGAGGAGAAGGGAATGGGGGACTGGGGTATCTAATGGCGAGGACATGAGAATCGCGTGGGCTAGTCAAGGTTCGGATCGAGGGGGCTCTTGACGGAGCGGCGGTCGGGGTGGGCCAGCTGGAGGTAGGCCATCGTGGTCGCGACGTCGGAGTGGCCGAGGAGTTCCTGGATGCTGCGGATGTCGTGACCGGATTCCAGGAGGTGGGTGGCGAAGGAGTGGCGGAGGGTGTGGCAGGTCGCTGGTTTCGTGAGGCCGGCGGCACGGACCGCGATCGCAAACTCGCGCTGGACGCTGCCCGGATGGGCGTGGGGGCGGCGCCACTTCCCGGTCTCGCGGTCTTCGCGTTCGCGGTCAGCGGGGAAGAGCCACTGCCAGGGCCACTCCCAGGCTGCGCCGGCGCGCTTCTGGTCGAGAGCGTCAGGCAGGTCCACGGCGCCGCGGCCCACCGCGAGGTCGAGCTCGTGCCTCCGGCGGATCGCGCCGAGGTGAAGTCGGAGGGCTTTCTGGAGCGAGGACGGCAGGAGCGTGACGCGGTCTTTGGCCCCCTTGCCGTCCCGGACGGTGATCTCGCGGCGCTCGAAGTCGAGGTCCCTGACCCGGAGGCGACAGCATTCCATGAGCCGAAGGCCTGAGCCGTACATGAGCGAGGCCATCAGGCGGGGCGTGCCCAGCATGCGCTCGAGGACGGCCGCGATCTCGGGACGGCTCAAGACCATCGGCACGCGAAGGCTCGATCTGGCGCGAACGATGGAGTTCACCTGCGGAAGGTGGTGGCCGAGGACCTCGCGGTGCAGGAAGAGAAGCGCGCTCAGTGCCTGGTTCTGCGTCGACGCGCTCACCCGGAGGCGCGTGGACAGCGCGGTCAGAAACTGGGCGACCTGTGGGGCGCCCAGCGAGGCGGGATCCCGTCCGGCGTGGAAGAGAACGTAGCGACGCATCCATCCGAGGTACGCCTTCTCGGTGCGGGGGCTGTAGTGACGGGCGCGGATGGCGAGCCTCGCCTGCTCGAGGAGGCGCGGGTGCTGCGGCGCCGCGGCGCCGGCCGCCGGTGGGGAATCCATCACCCCGAACCCTACCCCGGGGCCCGGTCAGATCAGGACCGACTTAGCGGGACGGGGCGGCGCGCTTCTCCGCGAACTCGCGCAGGACGTCCCAGACGTGGGGGTGGCTCTGCGTGATCCCGTCGAGCGCCGGCCGGTCCAGCTCGAGCAGCTCGCAGCGCGAGAGCGCGACCACGCTGGCCATGCGCGGCTGGCCGGTCAGGATCGACATCTCGCCGAAGAAGGCGCCCTCCTTGAGGTCGCCGAGCGCGTTCTGCTTGCCCGACGCTGCGTCCTTCTTGAAGGCGCGCACCCGCCCGGAGGTCAGCATGTAGAGGCTCCCCCCGGGCTGGCCCTCGCGGATGATCGCGTCGCCGCGCTCGAACGAGAGCAGCTTCAGGCCCTGGATCACGGCCACCATCTCGTCGACTGAGAAGTCGCGGAACAGCGGGCTCACCACGATCTGGCTGCCCCCGCGCGGCTCCTCCTTGCTCGCGCCGGCGGCCGCGGGCGCCGCCTTCGGGGTCTCGGGGAATTCCTGGAACACGCTGTCGACGAGGCCCATCAGCTCGTCGGCGAACTGGCCGGCGGACATGGGCTCGGCCGGGGTGGCTCCCACCTCGACGAGCTCAGCCTCGATCGGGATGTCGATCTCCTCCTCCTCGCCGTCCTGGGCGTAGTAGAGGAGGTCGTAGTCCTCGATCTCCTCCTCCGGGGCTTTCGCCCCTGCAGGGGCGGCTGCGGCCGCGGCGACGGACGCGGGGGCCGGGGGTGGCTCCGGAAGCTCGGGGATGACCGGAGCCGCGGGAGGCGCGCCGCCGAGCGGCGGCAACGGTGCCCGCAGCGGCGCCACCAGCAGAGGCACGTCGTTGACCGGAAGCGTCTCGTCGGGAGGGGCGTCGGCGACCGCCTTGGGCAGCTCGAGCGCGAGCGGCACCGGCGCCGAGACCGGCGCCATCATCTCGAAGCCGATCTCGAGCGCGGGGCCCTCGCCGAAGCCCCCTGCCGGAGCGTCGGATGCGGCCGCGCCCGGCCGCGTCAGCGGCAGCGACGTGGCCTCGCGCTGGCGCTCCTCGATCTGGCGGGCGAGGCGCTCCTCGACGTCGCGCCGGCCCGGGTCGACCTTCTGGATCTTCTTCAGGACCGAGACCGCCTTGGCCGCGAAGCCGTCGCGCGCGAACTGGTCCGCGAGCGGGATCAGCAGGCCGATCGCCTCCTGCTTCTTGTCGGCCA
The DNA here is from genome assembly GCA_964568755.1 of uncultured Acidobacteriota bacterium. Lineage (GTDB taxonomy): Bacteria > Acidobacteriota > Vicinamibacteria > Fen-336 > Fen-336 > DATBSL01. The sequence continues at coordinate 2,617 of CAZMRX010000302.1, forward strand.
GGATCAGGACGTCGGCGAGCTGCATGCGCAGGCTGGGGTTGGCCCCCTTCTTCGAGAGCTGCGCCTTCAGCACCTCGATCGCGCGCGCGTACTTCTTCGCCGCGATGAGGGAGACGACATCGTCTTCCCTGGACTTCCCGAACCCGATCGCCAAGCGCCCTCCGCCTCGGAGACAGAGACTAAAGGCCGAACCGCGCGCGGTCAATCGCCGCGGGCGGGTGCTCTCACGCCGCGGCCCGCGCCGGGGCGAGCTCGCGCAGCGCCGCGAGGAACGCCTCGGTCTCCTCGGGCCGTCCGATCGTGACGCGCAGCCAGCGGGACATCGCGGCGAAGCGCCGGCCGACCTTGATCCCGCGCGCTTCGAAGGCTGCGATCAGCGGCTTCACGTCGGCGCCCACGTCGATCATCAGGAAGTTGGCCTCCGACGGGATCACGCGGCGGCCCTCGCGCTCGAGCGCCCGGACCAGCGCGCGCCGCGTGCCGTTCAGCAGCTCGCGCTGGCGCGCGGCGAGCTGCGCGTCCTCGAGGCAGGCGAGCGCCGCCTCGGCCACCGCCACGTTGACGTTGCTCCAGGCGGCCTGGGCGCGCAGCGCCTCGGCGTTCGCAGCCGAGGCGAGGGCGTAGCCGAGCCGCATCCCCGCCATGCCGTAGATCTTCGAGAAGGTGCGCGTGACGACGAGGTTCGGGAAGCGCTCGAGCTGCGAGGTCGCGCTGCGGTAGCGGGGGTCCTCGACGAAGTGGTGGTAGGCCTCGTCGACCACGACGACCGCCGTGGATGGCACCGCCTCCAGGAAGGACGCGAGCGCGTCGCCGGAGACGATCGTGCCGGTCGGGTTGTTGGGGTTGCACACGTAGACGAGGCCGGTGCGCGCGTCGCAGGCCCGCGCCATCGCCTGGAGGTCGTGGCGGGAGTCGGCGGTGAGCGGCAGCGTCACGGGCTCGGCGCGAGTGACCTTGGCGTAGTGCAGCACCGCCTCGAAGGTCGGCTCGGCGCAGACGACCGTGCGTCCCGCCCCGAGGAACGCCGCGTCGCACAGCCGCAGCACCTCGCTCGACCCGCAGCCGAGCACGACGCGCTCGGGCGCGAGGGCATGGTGTGCCGCGATCGCCTTCACCACGCGCTCCTCGGCCGAGTCGGGGTAGCGGCCGGCGACCGCCTGCGCGCGGGCCATCGCCGCGAGGGCGGCCGGGGCGGGTCCGTAGGGGTTCTCGTTCGAGCTCAGGTCGATCACGGCGCGCGCCGCGTCCCGGGTCGGGCTCGAAGACGCCGCGTGGGGAGCGAGCGCCGCGCCCACGGCGCACGAGAGCGTCGAGGCGAATCCTCGTCGAGAGATGGGCGGCATCGCGGGCCTCCTCGGGAGAGCTTGGGAACGCCGCATTCTAGAGCGGCGCGGGGCCCGCCGCCCGTGGCGGCCCGCGGGCCTGACGAGACACGTCGTGTCCGGTAATCGGCCGCGAGAGGGGGGACATTTGGCCCAGGGATTTGCACAAAGTGTTCATTGACAACAGAATGCACGTCAGGCATGCGGCTTGCTCCTCGAGGAACCCGTCCCGGGGAGGGGGCACGTAGATGCGGTGCGGAGGATTGTGTCGGGCGGGCGGGAGGCCGGGGTGGTGGCTGGCGGCCCTGCTGCTGGCGCCGCTGGTCGCCCAGGCCGCCACGGCCACCAAGGCACAGGAGGACGCTTTGAGACGCCTGCTGGCGAGCTACGAGCGGGCAATCGAGACGAAGGACCTCCCGCTGTTCCGCAGCGTCAAGCCGAACCTGAGCGCGGAGGAAGAGCGGCGCCTGCGCAAGGCGTTCGAGAGCACGAAGACCCACGAGGTGACGATCACGGTCGAGGCCGTCGACTGCGAGGAGTCGCGCTGCGTCGCGCGTCTCGTGCGGCGCGACACGCTCGACGGGTCGATCGTGAGCAGCTTTCCCCAGACCCTGCGTCTGGGCCAGGGCCCCGACGGCCTGGTGATCGAGGAGATCGGCCGATGACGCCGGCGGTGTCCGCTTCGCGCGGCATCGAGAAGGAGAGTCCGATGATGAAGCGACGTGTTCTGACGCTCGCGCTGGCGACGGTTCTGGCGTTTCCCGCGGCTTCGCGCGCGCAGAGCACGAAGCTCGCGCACCTGCTGCCCACGCTCTACGGGCCGCAGGGGTTGTTCGTCGACAGCGCGGCGCCGCTGCCCGACGGCTCGACCCACTCCGCGCACTTCAACAACGCCTTCCACGAGCGCTTCTCGCAGTTCAACGCCGCGCTCGCGAGCCAGCTGTCGGCGCTGCCGCTGCCCGCGCCGTCGTCGGGCTTCACCTACACCATGGACGCGACGCTCGGCGTCTTCACGCGCTCGACCCAGAGCTTCGGCCCGATCATGGCCGAGCGCGCCGAGACGATCGGCAAGAACAAGTGGGCCGTCGGCTTCGCGGTGCAGCACTTCTCGTTCGACGGGATCGAGGGGATCGACCTGGGCGAGCTGCCCGCGGTGTTCACGCACGACGGCGCCGCACCCGGTGGGCGCGCCGACGTCGTCACCACCAGCAGCAACGTGGAGGCGACGCTCACGCAGCAGATCGGGTTCGTGACCTACGGCCTCGGCGAGCGCTTCGACGCGTCGCTCGCGGTCCCGATCGTGATCGCCGACCTGAACGTGACCTCGGACGCCACGATCCAGCGCCTCGGCACCGGCTCGAACACGATCGTGCACTACTACGACAACGGCAGCGGCGTCGGCAGCACGCGCGAGTACACGCGCTCCGGCCACGCCACCGGCCTCGGCGACCTGACGCTGCGCCTCAAGGGCCAGGCGGCGAAGTGGGGCAGCGGCAACGGCCTGGCGCTCGCGCTCGACGTCCGCATGCCCACGGGCGACGAGGAGGACCTGCTCGGCTCCGGCGCCTGGGGCCTGCGGCCGTTCCTCGCGACCTCGTTCGGCCTGGGCGCCCTCTCGCCCCACGTCAACCTGGGCTACCAGTGGAACGGCGAGAGCCTGCTCGCAGGCGATGTCGTCACCGGCGAGAAGGCCGACCTGCCCGACGAGTTCGCCTACGTCGTGGGCGCCGACGTCGCCCTGGGACAGCGCTTGACGCTGTGCGCGGACTGGGTGGGACGCTACGTGATCGACGCGTCGCGGGTCGCGCCGGCCACTTTCGTCGGGCTGGACAGCGCGGGGACCCAGTTCCCGGACATCCAGTTCGAGGAGAGCTCCTACAACCAATCGAGCCTGGCGCTGGGCTTCAAGGCGAACCCGGCGGGCCGCCTGCTGGTGGTGTTCAACGTGCTGCTGAAGCTCGACGACCACGGGCTGCGCGACAAGGTCACGCCGCTGCTGGCGCTCGACTACACCTTCTGACGCCCGGTTCCGAAGCGACTACAATCCTCCCTCGTCGCGACGCGGCGAGGGAGGATCAAGCGTGCGCGAGCTCTACCCGGAGATCGAGCCCTTCGACACTGGCTTCCTGAAGGTCTCCCCGCTCCACACCGTCCACTACGAGCAGGTTGGCAACCCGAAGGGCAAGAAGGCCGTGTTCCTGCACGGCGGCCCGGGCGGCGGCCTCGACCCCGACTACCGCCGCTACTTCGACCCGAAGCGCTGGCACCTGACGCTCTTCGACCAGCGCGGCAGCGGCAAGAGCACGCCGCACGCCGAGCTGCGCGAGAACACCACCTGGGACCTGGTGAGGGACATCGAGCGGATCCGCGAGACGCTCGGCATCGACAAGTGGCTCGTGTTCGGGGGCAGCTGGGGCAGCACGCTGGCGCTCGCCTATGCGCAGACTCACCCGGAGCGCTGCGCCGGCCTCGTGGTGCGCGGCATCTTCCTGCTGCGCAGGAAGGAGCTGCTCTGGTTCTACCAGGAGGGGGCGAGCTGGCTGTTCCCGGACGCCTGGGACGAGTTCCTGAAGCCGATCCCCGAGGTCGAGCGCGGCGACCTGATGAGCGCCTACTACCGGCGGCTGACCTCGGACGACCCCGCCGTGCGCAGCGCCGCCGCCAAGGCGTGGTCGATCTGGGAGGGCAGCACCAGCAAGCTCTTCCCGGACCCGGATCTGATCGCGCACTTCGGCGGGGAC
>CAZMRX010000303.1:0-6674 GCA_964568755.1 uncultured Acidobacteriota bacterium
TCCCAGTTGATGTTGGCGTCCTCCAGGTACTGCCCGAGGTTCGCCGTCGCGATGCCCGGCCAGTTGGTCTGGACCTCGTACTGCAGGTACGGCTTGTAGAACCAGCCCTCGAACTTCAGCTTGGCGCGCCGGATGCGGAAGCTCCCCTGGCTGTCGCCGGCGGCCTCGGTGCCCGGCAGCTTGATCGCGTCGTCCGGGAAGACGTGCGTGTAGCGCACCTGGACGCGGTTCGACATCTCGAGATAGAAGTTGCTGCCGATCGTCATGCGCGTCTTGCCGTCGCGCCAGGCAATCGCGAGCGGCGGCGCCGAGGGCCGCTTGACCTCGGCGGTGACGCCGTACTTGAAGAGGAACAGCTCGAGCGCCGTCTCGTTGTCGGCGAAGACGGTCTCGCCGTTCGGCCCGATGCCGATCCGGGTGATGCCAACGCCCGTCTCGCCGGACTGCTCGAAGGCGGCGGCGGCGGCCTGGTTGTTGAAGACGTAGAAGCGGCCGTCCTTCTTGAACTCGCGGTAGAACACGCTCGTGACGGTGTTGGCCGTGTACGCCACCTGCGCCTGCACGGCGCCGGCGCCGATGGCGAAGAGAGCCGCTACGGCGAGCGCGGCGCGGCACAGTGCCTTGAGACTCATCGAGGATCCTCCTTGGATTTGCCTGTCCGCGGCGTAGGCCAGCGAACCGGATAGCAAGCTAGGTGGGGTGCGTGACGCTGCCGTGACGGCAGCGTGAACGCCGCGTTAACGTTCGTGGACCGGCGCGCCACGGGACGCAGCGCAAGTGCCCTCCAGGCCTGGGTTTGTCGAGGCGCCGGGTGGAGAACTTGTCACATTCTTTTTTCGCCGGCGCCACGAGCCGGTCACGCCGCAACGCTAGCTTCCGAGCATGCCCAAGAACCGGATGCGACCCACCCGATGGCTGGCCGCGCGACGCGCCGCCAAGCGTCGCGGCTGCGAGCCCTTCCCGACCGAGAGGCATCACCCGAGCGGCGAGCCGCTGCCGCCGCTCGTGTCCCCCGACGACGACCGCGAGTTCCTGGAGCCGCCGGGCGCACCGAGGATGGCCGAAGCCTAGGCGGGCACCGAACCCTCTCCTCCTGAGCGCGGCGTGGGCTGGGCGAGCCGCCGAGGCTCAGGGGTATAGTCGCCGCATGTCGGAAGAGCCCGCGAGCGGCGACCTCGAGGCGCGTCTCGAGCGCGGCTTGAAGACGCTCGGCTTGCTGGCCGGGCCGACCCTCGCGGTTCTCGTCTACCTGTGGAACCCGGGCGACCACCCGCCGGAGGCCCGGCGTCTGCTGGCCGTGCTCGCGCTCGCGATCACGTGGTGGATCACGGAGGCGATCCCGCTGCCGGCGACGGCGCTCGCGGCGGCGGCGCTCGCGATCGCGACCGGCGTCGCGCCCGCCCGCCAGGTGCTGGCGCCCTTCGCGGACCCCGTGATCTTCCTGTTTCTTGGCTCGTTCCTGCTCGCGGAGGCACTGAGCCGCTACGGCCTCGACGTGCGGCTGGCCTCGCGGCTGCTGCGGCTGCCGTTCTTCTCCCGGACCGACGCGGGCCGCATGGCCGCCTTCGGCACGGCGTCGGCGGCGATCTCGACCGTGCTCTCCAACACCGCCACGGCCGCGTTGATGACACCGATCGCGCTCGGGGCGCTCGGCGAGCGCAAGCCTGGCCCGCCCGCGCGCGCCGAATCCGGCGTGCTGCTGATGATCGCTTACGGCGCCTCGATCGGCGGCATGGCGACGATCATCGGCACCCCGCCCAACCTGCTGGTCGCCGGCTTCCTCGAGCGGCTGGCCGGAGTGCGCGTGAGCTTCGCCGACTGGCTCTTGTTCGGCGCCCCGGTCGCGGCGGCCTTGCTGGTCGTCTCGCTCGGGCTCACGCGCCTGACGCTCGGGCGAGGCCTCGGGCGGGACGTCCTCGCCGAGGTCGCGCCGGGCGTCGTGGTCTCGAGTGACGACGACGCGGCGCGCGAGAAGCGCGCCGGAGCGCGCTTCACGATCCTCGCGTTCTCGCTGGCGTTCGGCCTGTGGCTCGCACCGTCGCTCGCCCAGGCCGCGCTCGGCCGCGACCACCCGCTGGCGCTCGCGCTGAGCCGGCATTTCCCCGAGGCCGGCGTGGCGCTGCTCGCGGCCAGCCTGCTGTTCGTCGCCCCTGTCTCCTGGCGCAAGCGCCGCTTCGCGCTCACCTGGGCGGACGGCCAGCGCGTCAACTGGGGCGTGCTGCTGCTCTTCGGCGGTGGCCTCTCGCTCGGCACTCTCGGCGAGGCGACCGGGATCGCGAAGTGGGCGGGCGAAGGTGTCGTGAACGCCGGACTCGCGACGAGCCCCGAGGGCTTCATGCTGGTCTCGGTGGTGGCCGCGATCGTCGTCAGCGAGTTCGCCTCCAACACGGCCGCCGCGACGCTGTTGGTGCCGATCGTGATCGCCTCGGCGAAACAGGCCGGCTTCGACCCGGTGCCGCCCGCGCTCGCCGCGGGGCTCGCGGCCACCTGCGGCTTCGTGTTCCCGGTCTCGACCCCGCCGAACGCCATCGTGTTCGGCACAGGCCGCGTGCCGCTCACGCGAATGATCCGCGCCGGAGCGCTGCTCGACGTGGCGTGCATCCTGGTCGTGTGGACGGGGATGCTGCTGCTGCGGCCCTGGCTGCCGCGCGCCGGTTAGCTGTCCCGGCCTGCCCACCGGAAGGTAGTAAGATCCCGCCCCGGCCAGCGAGAGGAAAGCCCCATGCGACCTGCCGCCCGACTCACGACCCTGGTGCTCGCCGTGGCGACCGTGGCCCCCTTCGCCGCAGCCCAGGACGCGCACTACTGGACCTACGGCTACGGCCCGATCGGCCAGCTCACCGAGGGCACCCTGGTCGGCGGCGTGAGCGACATGTCGGCGGTCTTCTACAACCCGGGAGCGCTCGCGCTGCTCGACAAGCCGCGCTTCGTCGTGGGCCTCACCTCGGTCGAGCTCGCCAACATCGACGTGCCCGACGTCGCCGGCGAGGGCCTCGACGCGGACCAGCTCGTCTTCGACGTGGTGCCGTCGATGGTCGCGGGGCGCGTGGGCAGCCAGGATGGCTCAAACCACTTCGCGTTCGCGTTCCTGTCGCGCCACGACTCCGACTGGGACCTCGGCTTGAGCGAGGTCAACGTCTCGGGAGCGCGACCCGACGCGCTCGCCGGCTTCGGGCGCGTCCGGCAGCGCCTGGTCGAGTACTGGGTGGGGGGAACCTGGTCGCACGGGTTCTCCGACCAGCTGTCGGTCGGCGTCTCGCCATTCTTTGCCTATCGGGCGCAGCGCAGCCGGCGGTCGCTGTCCGCCGAGACGCTCTCCGCCGGCGCGTCGCAGGCCGCCTTCGTCGGAGCCGAGTACGAGTACAACCACCTGCGGCTCCTCGCGAAGGCCGGCCTCGCGTGGCGGCCGGGAGCCTGGCAGCTGGGCCTGACCGTGACGGCGCCAGGCGTGAGCCTCATGGGCCAGGGCAAGGTTGTATTCAACGCTTCGTACACCGGCGACGTGTCGAGCCCATTCCTGTCGGCCAGCACCCAGACCGGCCTCGACGCCGCGTACCACGCGCCCTGGTCCGTGGCGGGCGGCGCGACATGGCGGCGCGGCGGCACGGCAATCCACACCACCGCCGAGTGGTTCTCGGCGGTGGACGCCTACGACATCCTGCAGCCCGACCCTGCCCCGATTGCCGGACGCGCGGAAACGGTGCCGCTCGTGTACCGGGGCGAGGCCGAGGGTGTGATCTGCTACGGCGTGGGCCTCGAGCAGCGCGTCAGCGACCGGCTCGTGCTCTACTCGGGAGCGGCACACAACGAGTCCGCGTACGTCCCCGAGCGCGACAGCTTCGCCGCCTGGGACTTGACCGACGTCACGGGCGGCATCACGCTCGAGACCGATCGAGCCACGCTCGCTCTCGGCCTCGGCTACGCCTGGGGCGCCAACCAGATCCCGCAGGCGATCGTTCCGCCGGAGCGGACCGAGCCGGTGGCGCTGCGCGAGGCGAGCTTCAGCCGCTGGACGATCTCGGTCGGCGCGAGCTTTCATTAGGAGGGGGGCGCTGCGCCGCGCCCCCCTCACCCCCCGCTCGCTGCGCGGGAGTGAATCCCGCTCCGCTCGCAGCCTGTGGCTTCGTACCGCGCTCGGGTGAAGGGGGTCCGCCCCCAGCACCGTTGCATGGGGACGCTACATCGCTCTGCTATCCTGCGGGCGCGTGGTGCTGCTGTTCACGATCGACGCGGGCGGCGGGCATCGCGCGGCGGCGCGGGCGCTCGTGGCCGCGGCGGAGGAGAAAGGCGCGCCCTTCCGCTTCCAGGTCGAGAGCTTCCAGGAGATCCTGCTGCCGCTCGACCTGCTGCGGCGCGCGACCGGCGTTTCGCTCGAGGACGCCTACAACCTGATCCTCAGGCGCCGGGCGAACGCGCTGATGGTGCCGCTGCTGCGGCTGATGCACGCCGGCATCCGACTCCGTCGAGGCGCGCTCGTGCGCACGCTCCGCGACTGGCTCCGTCGGAACCCGCGCCCCGAGGCGGTGGTCTCGGTGTTTCCGAACTTCAACGGAGTGATCCGCGACGCGCTGCGTGAGGCGTTTCCGGGCGTGCCGCTCGTGGTGGTGCTTACGGACTACGCCGACTTCCCGCCGCGGTTCTGGATCGAGCCAGGCCTCGACCGCGTGGTGGTGGGCACACCGGAAGCGGCCGAGCAGGCGCGCACGCTCGGGATCCAGGCGGAGCGCGTGACGCAGGTCTCGGGGATGATCCTGCACCCGCGCTTCTACGGCGCCGCAGAGCCCGGGCGGCGCGAGCGTGTCCGGGGGGAGCTCGGGATCGGGCCCCTCGAGTTCACCGCTTCGTTGCTCTTCGGCGGCAAGGGCTCACCCGAGATGGTGCCGCTCGCCGAAGCGATGCTGCGCGAGAACGAGGCGCTGCGGGTGATCGCCATCTGCGGCGACAACCCCTCGCTATTCGAGCGCCTGGCGCCGCTCGAGGCTCGAAGCGGTGGGCGCCTGCTGCGATACGGCTACACGGACAAAGTCGCCGAGCTCCTGGCCGCGAGCGACATCCTGGTCTCGAAGCCGGGGCCCGGGTCGCTCGCCGAGGCGTTCCACCAGCGCGTGCCGGTCGTCGTCACACGCAACATCCACACGATCCCGCAGGAGCGCTTCAACACCGAGCTCGTCGCACGCAGCGGGGTCGGGGTCGTTGTCTCGAGCTGGCGCGAGATCCCGGCCGCCGTGGCCCGCCTTGCACGCGAGCCGGAACGCTTGCGCGCGATGCGCGCGAGCCTCGAGGCGCTGCCGCCCAACCGCGCCGTCTACGAGGTCCTCGACGTCGTGGCCCACGCGGCCGCGACCTCATCATGACGACACCGACTGCCTGTCGGTGTTATGATGAGTGTCTGTAATGGCTACTGCCAAGCTGCTCTATCGCCGCCTGGACGCGCTCTTCGGCTCGCTGAAGACGCGCCGGTCGCAGTCGAAGCTCGTCGAGACCTTCCTCGAGGAGGCGCTCGCCAACCTCAAGGACGACCTCCGCCTGCGCGGGGGGCTCGTGTACGTCGAGCGCCGCGACAACTTCGCCCTGCTGAAGGCCGTCGGCGAACCCGGCGCGCCGGTGGCCGAGGCGCTCGACCCGGCGCTCACCCCGCTCAGCGAGCTGGCGCGCCACCGCGTGTACATCTTCAGCGCGCCGGAGGGCGAGGGCTCGCCGCAGAAGCTCGGGCTGCTCCCGCGCGCGGCGGTGGCGGGCCTCATCGTGGGCCAGCGCCCGCAGCGCTACGCCATCCTGTTCGTGCTCGCCGACGGCTGGCAGCTCGAGGAGGTCGACTTCGCGCTCAACACGATCCGCGCCTCGCTCGACGCGCGGCTCGTGGACCAGCGCGTGCGCGGCTCGTTCCGCGAGGCCGCCGAGATCCAGCAGAGCCTGCTGGTCGAGGAGCCGCCGGAGTTCGCGGGCTACGAGCTCGCCGCCCGCTCGGTGCCGGCGGACGAGGTGGGCGGCGACTTCTACGACTTCTACGACCTGGGCGAGGGCACGCTCGGCCTCGCGATCGGCGACGCGAGCGGCCACGGCCTCCCGGCAGCGCTGCTGGTGCGCGACGTGGTCACGGGGCTGCGCATGGGGATCGAGAAGGAGCTCAAGGTCGCCCACGTCTTCGAGAAGCTCAACCGGGTGATCCACCGCTCACGGCTGTCCAGCCGCTTCGTGAGCGTCTTCTACTCCGAGCTGGAGCGCGACGGGAACCTCGTCTACGTCAACGCCGGCCACCAGCCGCCGATCCTCTTCTTCCGCGAGCAGACGGCGGGCAAGGTCTGCGAGGTGGAGCTCACCAACGGCGGCACGGTGATCGGGCCGCTGCCGGAAGCCCGCTTCCGGCGCGGCTTCGCGCGGCTGCACCCGGGGGAGGTGCTGCTGCTGCTCACCGACGGCATCCTCGAGCGGCGCGACAAGAAGGGCGAGTTCTTCGGCGACGAGCGCGTCCGCGGCCTCGTGCGCCAGCACCAGTCGCAGCCGGCGAGCGTGATCCTGGAGCGCCTGTTCGACGCGGCGCTCGCCTGGGGCGACGCGCGTCCCTGGGAGGACGACGCCACGATCGTGGTGGTGAAGCGAGCGGAGGCGGCGACGTCTTAGTAGGGGGGACGCTGCGCCGCGTCCCCCCTCTCACCCCCCCGCTACGCTCGCTG
>CAZMRX010000304.1:0-6668 GCA_964568755.1 uncultured Acidobacteriota bacterium
CGCTGAAGGGAGCGTCGTCGTTCGGCGGGCGCGGCACCAGCTCCCCGGTCTTGGGGTCGTTGGCCATGGTCGGCGGCACGTCGAGCGGCGAGGGCAGGTAGTCCACCACCGCGTCGAGCATCGGCTGGACGCCCTTGTTCTTGAAGGCCGATCCGCAGATGACCGGGAACAGCTTCATCGCGATCGTGGCCTTGCGGATGCCCGCCTTGATCTCGGCGACGCTCGGAACCTCGCCCGAGACGAACTTCTCCATCAGGTGGTCGTCGCCCGCCTCGTGGGCGGCCTCGGCCACTTTCTCGATCATCTGCTCGCGCTGGGCCTTGGCTGCTTCCTGGTACTCGGCCGGGATCTCGATCACCTCGAACTTGGCGCCGAGCTCTTCGTTCAGGTAACGGACCGCCTTCATCTCCACGAGGTCGATGACGCCCTCGTGCTTGTCTTCCTGGCCGAGCGGGAGCTGGATCGGAACCGCGGACTTCGCGTTCAGCCGCTCGTGCATCGTCTCGACCGAGTGCAGGAAGTTGGCGCCGACGCGGTCCATCTTGTTCATGAACGCGATGCGCGGGACGCGGTACTTGTCGGCCTGGCGCCACACCGTCTCCGACTGGGGCTGGACGCCGGCCACGGCGTCGAACACCGCCACCGCGCCGTCGAGCACGCGCAGCGACCGCTCCACCTCGGCCGTGAAGTCCACGTGGCCCGGGGTGTCGATGATGTTGATGCGGTGGTCCTTCCAGAAGCAGGTGGTCGCGGCCGAGGTGATCGTGATCCCCCGCTCCTGCTCCTGCTCCATCCAGTCCATCGTGGCGGTGCCCTCGTGGACCTCGCCGATCTTGTAGTTGACGCCCGTGTAATAGAGGATGCGCTCGGTAGTCGTCGTCTTGCCGGCGTCGATGTGCGCCGCGATCCCGATGTTGCGGGTGCGCTCGAGAGGGGTGGTCCTGGGCACTGTCGTTTCTCTACCCTGCCGCCGGGCTTACCAGCGGTAGTGCGCGAAGGCCTTGTTGGCCTCCGCCATCTTGTGGGTGTCTTCCTTCTTCTTGACGGCGCCGCCGCGCAGGTTGGCGGCGTCGATGATCTCCATCGCCAGCTTCTGGACCATCGTGCGCTCCGGGCGCTTCCTGGCGAAGCCGATCAGCCAGCGCAGCGCGAGCGAGGTGCGCCGCTGCGCGTTCACCTCGACCGGCACCTGGTAGTTCGATCCGCCGACGCGCCGGCTCTTGACCTCGAGCGTGGGCTTCACGTTGTCGATCGCCTTCTTGAACAGCTTGAGCGGGTCGTCCTGGGTCTTCTGCTGCACGACGCCGAGCGCGTCGTACACGATCCCCTGAGAGGTGGCGCGCTTGCCCCCGTACATCATGGTGTTGATGAACTTGGTCACGAGCGCGCTGTTGTACAGCGGGTCGGCCGTCACCTCACGACGCGCGATCAGTCCACGACGCGGCATATGTCTTCCTCTTATAGGGGGGCACTGCGTCGTGCCCCCCTGCAACCCCCCGCTCGCTCCCGGGAGTGAATCCCGCTCGCTCGCAGCTCGCTGCCTGTTCCCTTCAGTTCCCTAAAATGACAACAGACGGCGCCTCCGCGGCTACGGCGTCCTGCCGTCGCCGGCTGGCGTCCGTCTGAGGCCCAACGACCGCCCCGCCTCGAAGATCCTGGCCGTCCCTGCGCCGGCGGCCCGATTTCCCCGACCGTGTCTTTCCGGCGATCCCGCCGGAACGTCCTTTTCTCGACTCCTCCCCCGGGCACCCCTCAGGAGCCCCGGGAACGTCACGCCTTCTGCGAGCCTAAGCCTTGGGCCGCTTCGCTCCGTACTTGCTCCGGCCGCGCTTGCGTCCCTGGACCCCTACCGCGTCGAGGGTTCCGCGCACGATGTGGTAGCGCACTCCCGGCAGGTCCTTCACGCGGCCGCCCCGGATCAGGACGATCGAGTGCTCCTGCAGGTTGTGGCCCACGCCGGGGATGTACGCCGTCACCTCGATGTGATTCGTGAGCCGCACGCGCGCCACCTTGCGGAGCGCCGAGTTCGGCTTCTTGGGCGTCGAGGTGAAGACGCGGACGCACACCCCCCGCTTCTGCGGGGATCCCTGGAGCGCCGGGCTGTCGGTCTTCGAGCGCAGGCGACTGCGACCGACCCGGACGAGTTGGTTGACCGTGGGCAATTTGCCTCCGAATGAGAACCGACTCGCGAGGAACGGTCTGCCTGGCACCCAGGCACGCGATTCCCCGCACCGAACAACCTTACGAGTTTACAGCAAAGACCGGGCCTGTCAAGCCCCGCTCAGGGCCTGTAGCCGCGGGCCCGCTCGAAGTCCGCGAGGCGCTGCTCCATCACGTCGCGCTCCATGGCCAGGCCGGCCTCGAGCAGCGCCCACTCCAGCTCGTCCGTCACACCCAGGCGCCCGGGCGTGCCGGCGTCGTCGGCGTAGAACACGAGCCCAGCGCCTTCCCGCAGGATCATCGGCACCACGATGGCTTGCGCGGGCCGGATCCCCCCGAGCAGGTCCAGCAGGCGGTCGTTGGCGGCGCCCGCAGGAACAGCGCCCTTCCACGACTCGCGGCGTTCGACGGCTTCCGCCACCACCGACGGCTCGCCGAGCGGGAGGCGAACCCGGCGCGCGACATCGTCGGGATCGTCCCCGCCGAGGCCGACCTGGCCGGCGCCGTGCGCCTCGTCCCCGCGCAGCACCAGCAGCAGGCCGCGTCCGACGAGCGGCCCTGCCCGCCGCAGCAGGCCGAGCGTCGTCTCGCCGCGCAGCGCCGGCGCGAACGGCGCGGACGCGATCGCCCGCGGCGTCGACGGCGACTCCGGAGCCGGATCCGCCTCGTCCATCCGGGTCATCGCCTCGAGCAGCACCTGGTCGGTCGCGACCCCTCCGGCGACCACCAGCTCCTCCGCGTCGACGCCGATGTCGCCGCTCGAGGCCACCGGCGTGACCTCGAACCGGAAGTACCCGCTCCTCCAGCGACACAGCTCCTGCACCACGAGCCCGGTCTGCTGCTTGAGCGCCTCCTGCAGCTGGGACTCGCTGATGGCGCCGCTCTCGACGAGCAGGGCGCCGAGCCTGCGGCCGTCCGCCGCCAGGTGCTGCCGCTCGAGCGCCGCGGCCAGCACCTCGGGCGTCACCAGCCCCTGGCACACCAGGATGTTGCCGAAGGTCTCGCGGATCGAGCTCGAGGCCGCGTAGACGATGCGCCCGAGGCGCACGACCACGAGCCCGTGCGCCTCGCGGCGGCTGAGCGTGACCTTCCCCGTCCGGTTGTTGAGCGCGAGGAAGTGCAGCAGCTCGGCGAGCTCGATCTCCTCGAGCCGACCGGCCAGGCTCACGGCTCTTCCGGCTCGGCGGGACCGAGCTCGATCACGGCGCCCGGCTCGAGCCCGCGGATGCGTCGAACGGCCTCCTCGGCCTCCGGCCACGACCCCCGGCGCAGCACGCGCGTGAGTGCCGGCAGGGCGGCGGCCGCGGGCGGCCCGATCGCGCCGAGCGCCTTCACGGCGGCCTGGCGCACGCCCAGGTCGCGGTCGCTGATGGCCTTCGTGAGGGCCGGCACCGACCCGGCCGCCGACTCACCCATGTTCTGCAGCGCCATCGCGGCGGCCACGCGCAACCCGGCGTCGGGATCGGCGAGCGTCGCCGACAAGTCGGGCACCGCCGCGGCGGCGCGCGGCCCCATGCCCCACAGCGTGTTCACCGCCGCGGTCCGCTCGGCCGGCGTGCCCGAGCGCAGCATCTCCGCGAGCGCCGGCACCGCGGGCTCTCCGAGCTGCAGCAGCTTCAGTCGGGCCTGGCCGCTCGCCTGCGGGTCGGAGCTGCGAAGCTCGGCGAGCAAGCGCGGGATGTCGGGCTTGTCTTCCTTGGCGCGGCAGGCGGGGAAAGCAACCGCCAGCAGGAGGCCGGCCAGGACCGTCGATCGGGCGCGCATGCTCGAGTCTAGCAGGCGCAGGGACCGGGCCGGTGCCCGCGCCGCGTGGGCCGCCCGTCGGGGCCTCAGGCCGTCAGCGCCGGCCTCCGCTGGCGGTGCGCGTCCAGGACGGCATCGAGAGCCAGCCGGCGGCCCTGGCCCGCTCCGTCGATCTGGTAACCTCGCCAATCCCCGGAGACATGGAACCATGCCCAGCGCCGACACTCCCCTCGTCATCGACGTCGAAGCCTCGGGCTTCGGCGGCGCCAGCTATCCGATCGAGATCGGGGTGGCCCTCGACGATGGGCACAAGTACTGCGCCCTGATCCTGCCCGAGCCGGAGTGGACGCACTGGGATGCCGACGCCGAGCGGGTACACCGCATCCCGCGGGACATCCTGGAGACCTACGGCAAGCCCGGGCACGCCGTCGCCGAGACGCTGAATGAGCTGCTCGCGAGCCGAACGGTCTACACGGACGGCTGGGTCGTCGACAAGCCCTGGCTGACGACGCTGTTTCACGCCGCCCGCACGCCGATGCAGTTTCACGTCAGCCCGCTGGAGATGATCCTGTCCGAGTCGCAGATGGACTGCTGGCACCGCGAGAAGGACGCCGTCGTCGCCAGCATGGACCTGTCCCGCCACCGAGCCAGCCACGACGCCTGGATCATCCAGGAGACCTACCGGCGGACGCGTCTTCAGGCTCGGGAACAGCCGCTTCGCGTGCGTTAGGATCGGGGCATGAAGAACTTTCGACTCGCCGCCCTTGGCACGGTCTGTCTCTGGGCGACCACCGTGGAGCCCGTGAGCCTCGTCAACTGGCCGCAGTTCCGCGGCGCGGACGGCGCGGGAGTCGCGGATTCCTCCGTCCTGCCGGCGCGCTGGTCGGCCACCGACAACGTCGCGTGGGCGGTGGAGCTGCCCGGGCGCGGCTGGTCGTCGCCGATCGTGTGGGGCGACCGGGTCTACGTGACCACGGCCGTGAACAGCGGAGCCTTCAAGGCCGCCTCCACCGGCATCTACGGCAACGACTACGCGGCGGAGCTCAAGAAGCAGGGGCTGTCCGACGACGAGATCCTGAAGCGCGTCACGGCCCGGGACATCGAGCTCGCCTCCGAATCGGAGGACGTGCGCTACGAGGTGCTCGCCCTGGACGCGCGGTCAGGCAAGCTGGTGTGGCAGCGCGAGGCTCATCGCGGAAAGCCCGCCGGAGGACGGCATCGCAAGAACACCTACGCCTCCGAGACGCCGGCCACGGACGGAGAGCGGGTCTACGCCTCATTCGGCGGGAACGTGGGCCTCTTCTGCTACTCGCGCGAGGGCGAGCTGCTCTGGAAGCAGACCTGGGACCCTCAGCCGATCTATCTCGACTTCGGCACCGCCTCGTCCCCCGTGGTCCACGACGGGCGCGTGTACCAGCTCCACGACAACGAGGGCGAGTCGTTCCTCGTCGCCCTGGAGGCGAAGACGGGGACGGTGGCCTGGAAGGTGAGCCGCACGGCCAACGAAGGCCGCCTGAAGTCGGGATGGGCGACGCCTTTCATCTGGGCGAACGGCCTGCGGACGGAGATCGTGACGGTCGGTCGCGGACTCGTGATCAGCTACGACACGCATGGCCGCGAGCTCTGGCGCCTCAAGGGCATCACGCAGGCGACACCGACGCCGATCGCGGGCGAGGGCCTGCTGTTCGTGGGCTCCGGCTCCCAGGGCGAGAACTCCCGGCCCCTGTTCGCGATCCGGCCCGGGGCCACGGGAGACATCTCGACGGCCGAGGATGCGCCCCGCAACGAGTTCGTGAGCTGGTTCCTCCCCCGCTTCTCCGCCTACACCTCGTCGCCCCTGCTCTACCGGGGACGTCTGTACGCGGTCAACGACAACGGCATCCTGCAGGTGGCCGATGCCAGGACCGGCAAGGAGATCTACAAGGCGCGCGTGGGGGGCGGCGGCAGCACGTTCTCGAGCTCGCCGCTGGCCAGCGCCGGGCGCATCTACCTGCTCAGCGAGGACGGCGACACGTTCGTGCTCGAAGCGGGCGACGAATACAAGGAGCTCGCGAAGAACAGCCTGGGCGAGATGAGCCTCGCCTCCCCCGCGGCCGACGCAGACGGCTTGTACCTGCGCACCCTGACGAAGCTCTACCGGCTGCAGGCCCCGGCGACCGCGACGCCCTGAGCGGCGCAGCTGCCGATCACTGGATGCCGGTAGCTCGGACGTCAGGCACCCGCAAACTGCGGGACCGCGCCTAGGGCACGTAGTCGACGATCAGCTCCGCGGCGTTCGCTGCGCCCTGGTCGCGCTGGAAGAGCGAGCGCTGGCCGGCGTTGCCCGACGCGGGGCCGAGCGTCAGGCCGAGCCCACGCCCGGGCGACCAGCCGTCGCGATCGACGATCTCCTGCACGATCGCCGTCAGGTCGGGGCTCGAGAACCAGGCGTTCCGCGACCACTCCTCGGGCGCCCAAGAGACTTCAGCCACGGTGCGCGGCCGGCTCTGCCAGTCCGAGTAGCCGGAGACTGGCGCCGCGTGGTCCTGCGCAAAGCCGCTCACGCGCAGCAGGCAACCCGGGCTGCCGGAGTCGGCGGCCTGGACGCGTAGCCAGGCGCCGACGACGCGCGCGCCGCGCGGCAGGTTCAACGGCGAGAACGTGAAGAAGGCGTGGTCGTCCTGGCCCCCGTACGAGCCTATGTAGGCCGTCTTCGCGTTGTTGGAGTACGCCGTTCCCATCACCGAGCCGTCGCCGTTCACGGCCGTGATGCGCACACTGATCCG
>CAZMRX010000305.1:0-6661 GCA_964568755.1 uncultured Acidobacteriota bacterium
TCGGCGGCCCGATCATCAAGGACAAGCTGTTCTTCTTCGCCGACTACCAGGGCTCGCGCCAGGACGCACCCGGCTTCACCACCGCCTCGGTCGCGCCCGAGGCGTGGCGCCGCGGCGACCTGTCGAGCGTGACCACGGTGATCCGCGACCCGCTCACCGGCCTGCCGTTCCCGGGCAACCAGATCCCCGTGAGCCGGTTCAGCCCGACGGCGACGGCCCTGCTCTCCAACACCGCGAACTACCCGCTGGCGAACCGCGAGGTCCCGGGCGGGATCACCGGCAACTACGTCGGCGAGACGCTCTTCAAGATCCGCGCCCACCAGGGCGACCTGCGGCTCGACTGGAGCGCGTCTGCGAACGACAAGCTGTTCGGCCGCGTCTCGTTCGCTACCTACGAGGACCAGCGCGACAAGAACGCGTTTCCGCTGATCTTCTCGACCCGGAACGACCAGCCGTTCTACAACGTCGCCTTCAACTGGAGCCACGTGTTCGGCCCCTCGGTGATCAACGAGGTGCTGGTCGGCTACAGCAACACCACGGTCACCGCCGAGACCTACGACTGGTCCGGTGTGGGCGCAGGCAATGCGCTCTACGGGATCGCGGGCGGCCAGCCGATCGACGGGCTGAGCCAGATCGGCTGGGGCAGCGGTCTGACGCTGCCGGGTGCGATCGCCACCGACTCGGACACGCTCGCCAAGACCTACCAGCTGAACGAGAAGCTCACCTGGCTCAAGGGCCGTCACGCCTTCAAGTTCGGCGGGCAGTTCCTGCGCTACGACCAGCGCCGCTTCTACGCCGGCAACAACGGGCTGCTCGGCTCGATCACCTACAACGGCGCCTTCACGGGCTTCGCCTTCTCGGACTTCCTGCTCGACCAGGTCTCGGGCAAGGGGCGCGGCGGCGGCTCGCCCGACGACCCCTGGACGCACCTGCAGAACCGCATCGCGCTCTTCGTCCAGGACGACTTCAAGGTCACGCCGAACCTGACCGTCAACCTGGGCCTGCGCTGGGCCTACACCTCGCCGCTCGTGGAGAAGGACAACCGCCAGTCGAACTTCGACGTGGCGGTTCCCTACGGCAACGGGACCGGCGTGCAGACCTTCGCGAGCGACTCCAACCGCGCGCTCTACGAGTCCTACTACAAGGGCTTCGAGCCGCGCGTGGGCTTCGCCTGGAGCGCCAGCGACCGGATGGTGATCCGCGGGGGCTACGGCATCTCGCAGTTCATGGAAGGCACGGGCGCCAACCTGCGGCTGCCGCTCAACCCGCCGTTCTTCTACGAGTCGTCCGTGTCCTACGACCGGACGACCGGCGCAGGCACGACCGGGACCGGCTTCGCCGACCTCGTGCCCGGCACGACTCCGAGCGGTAACGTGCGCGCCTACCAGCCGGACCTGCGCCCGCAGTTCACGCACCAGTGGAACGTGTTCTTCGAGTACCGCGTGACCGACGGCATGTCGGCCCAGGTCGGCTACGTCGGCCACAACGCCGACTACCTGGTGACGCCGACCGAGGGCAACCAGGCGCTGCCGGGCGTCGGAGATCCCGCCACCTGGGCGCCCAAGAACACGCGCCGGCCGCTCTACGGCGTGCAGCCGCTGATCACCACGATCGCGACGACCACGTCGCTCTCGGGGAGCAAGTACAACTCGCTGCAGGCGAGCGTCCGCCAGCGCGCGATTGGCGGCCTCGAGTTCCTGGCCTCCTACACCTTCGCCAAGGGAACCACGAACAACCGCGGCTTCTACGGCGTCTTCGGCGGATCAGGTCCGCAGGGCGTGACCGGCGGCACGGAGGGAGCCTATTGGCAGAACACCTACGACCCCGAGGCCGAGTGGGGGCCGATGTTCCACGACGTGCGCCACAACTTCATCTTCTCGGCGAACTACGAGCTGCCCTTCGGCAGGGGCCGCAAGTACGGCTCCGAGTGGTCCGGCGTCACGAACGCGTTCCTCGGCGGCTGGAAAGTGGGCGGAATCTTCCAGGCCCGCACCGGCCTGCCGATCACGGTGATCGACGGCCGCGCCCGCTCGCTTCAGGGTGAGCGCGGCTTCGAGCGCCCGAACTGCATCGGCGACCCGGTCCCGTCCGACCAGTCGATCAGCCACTGGCTCGACATCAATGCCTTCCAGCTCGTGCCGCTCGGGACGTTCGGCAACTGCCCGATCGGCGTCGCGCGG
The DNA here is from genome assembly GCA_964568755.1 of uncultured Acidobacteriota bacterium. Taxonomy (GTDB): domain Bacteria; phylum Acidobacteriota; class Vicinamibacteria; order Fen-336; family Fen-336; genus DATBSL01. The sequence goes on from CAZMRX010000305.1 coordinate 2,181, forward strand.
GCGCCGGGATACTCGAACGTCGACCTGGTGCTCTCGAAGCGCTTCGAGATGGGCGGACAGCGGCACCTCGAGATCCGAGGGGAATTCTTCAACCTGCTCAACCACCCGAGCTTCGGCCCTCCGGGGCGCGACATCTCGGTTCCGGCCACGTTCGGCGTGATCACCAACACGATCAGCTCGCCGCGCGTGATCGAGCTGGCGGTGAAGTTCTACTTCTGACGCGTCGTCGCCGGCCGCGTCGCTCGGCCGGTTGACGGCGCTCAACCAGGGGGTGGGCCTCCGGGCTCACCCCCTGTCGTGTTTCAGCGCCGGACCCGGCGAGAGCCGCCGGTCGGGACCAGCTCCAGCGCTGCCGCCCGTTCGCCCGCGGCCAGCGACCGCAACCCGCCGTCGAACGTGGCGAGCGCTCCGCGTCTGCGCCAGGCGAGTCCCAGCAGATAGGCATCGGCGAGCTGTCGATACCCCTGAAGCTGCGGCGCGAGAGGACCCACGGCCTCGGGCAGGCTCGCGTCGTCCGGCCAGAACTCGTGCTCGGCATGGCCCAGGTTGCGCTCGAGCAGTCCCAGGGCGTCGGCCGCCGCCAGGGCATCGCGCGAGAACGCCGGATTCGAGACGATGCGCACGAAGCCCAACTGCGTCAGCGGGCAGGTCGCCCAGCGTGCGCGCCGCGAACCGAACCAGTCGTGTGCGGACTCGTGGTGCTCGTGGGCGGGCCAAAGGAGCGCGATCAGCACGTTCACGTCCAGGAGCGCCGTTCTCAAGGAAGGTCCTCGAGAAGCTCCTCGACCGCAGCCACGGTGACCCGCGGCGTTCCGTCGGGCAGCCGGGCCACTGTCAGCCCCTGCCGATCGGTCGTCGGCACCGGCACCTCGGCCCCGCGCCGCACCAGCTCCGAAACGGCCTCGCCCAGCGACACGCGCTTGCGCCGAGCGAGCTTGCGTGCCAGCCCCAGCGCATCGTCGGCGAGCGTCAGTGTCGTTCTCATACAAGAAACATCATATCATGATCTCGATGCGCTGCTATCAGATGACACATCACATGGTGTAATGCGGCATCCCAGGTAGACACGCACATCACAGCGTGTCCGATTGCAGCCCCGAATGGGTGGTCACAGCTGGAAGCGGAAGCCCTTCGATCGCAGCAGGCCGGTCAGGCGAACGACGAGCCAGGCGAACAGCGCGGAGCGGAGGAGGCCGACCACGGTCGTCCCGCCGAGGGCCGCGTAGGGATCGGCGCCTCCGAAGAGCGGGGCCGAGAGGGCGAAGAGCGACAGCAGCAGCGGGGCCAGCAGGTAGGCGAGCAGCGGGTTCTCGCCGGCGATCCCGATCGAGCGCGGCCAGCGCGCCCGCCCCAGGATGTCGGCGCTCACGAAGACCGCGACCCACGCCGCTCCGGTGAGAGCCGCGGACGCGAGCCCCCAGGGCAGGGTCGCGTGGATCTTGCTGATCGTGAAAGCCCGGTCGACGCCCGCCAGCGTGTGGAGCAGACACCCAGCCGCTCCGAGCGCTCCCGCGTAGCCGAGCATCGCCAGCGCAAAGCGCCAAGGGGAGCCGCCCTGCCTCCGGTGGCGGACGAGCTGCACGCCGAGCAGGGTGCCGGCCAGCACGAGCGCTCCGTGGGTGCCGACGATCCCCCCGACGAGCGGCCCGGGGATGGTCGGCCACCCGAACCCGCCCGCCTGGTCCGCCAGCGCCACGCACCCGTAGAGTGCGAGCAGGCCGGTCAGGATCGCTGACCGGTCGCCGACCGCGAGATACAGGCTGGCGACGCCCAGGTACGCCCAGCCGATCAGCCCGAGGATGCCCCACCAGTAGGGCCGCAGCTGCATCCAGCCGGTCGCGTCCTGGCCGCGATACGCGATCGCCACGAGCAGCAGCAGCAGCACGCCCAGGGCGCGCAGCCACCTCCAACGCTGCTCGCCCCAGCCGTCGCGCGGCACCGCCCAGACCAGCAGCACGCCCAGCGTCATCAGCACGTTCCACGCGGGGACCGACAGCCATCCGGCCACGCCGTGCTCCGCGTTCACCATCAGCACGCCGACCACCACCAGCGCCGCCGAGCGCGTGGCGACGTGCCGCAGGATCCGCAGCCTGGGCTCGCCGCGGCGCAGCCGCGCGCCGAGCGCTACCGGTATCGCCATGCCGACGATGAACAGGAAGGCGGGGAACACGAGGTCGGTGATCGTCATGCCGTCGTCGGCCGGGCCCTTGTGGCGCAGGAACGAGGGTGCGCCGGCGACGCCTCTCACCTCGTTGACGAAGAGCATCAGCAGCACGTCCACGCCGCGCAGCAGGTCGATCGACCGGATCCGGTTCACGCTCCACCTCGGCAGTGGCCGGAAGGGTAATACAATCGGCGCGCCCGCAACTGGAGGACTCATGGAGCGCCGGGCCTTCCTGGAGCTGCTCGCCGCGACGCCGCTCGCCTCGACCGGGCGCGCGGACGGCGTGAGCGACCCGCCGCCGCCGCCCCGCTACCGCGTCGTGACGCGCTTCGCGCCACTCGCCGTGCCCGGCATGCCGGGACCGTTTCCCGGTCGCGTCGTGCGCACCCGCTCGGCGCGGGTGTCGGACGCCGCGGGGACCACGGTCGACCCGGCCGTGGTGAGCGAGATGCTGGGGCGCGGCATGCGCGCGCTCACCGGCGAGGCGACGACGCTCGCCGCGTGGCGGCGCTTTTTCGAGCCGGGCGACGTGGTCGGGATCAAGGTCAACGCGGGCGGACGGCCGTACTGCGTCTCGTCGCCCCTGATCGTGGCCGAGATCGCTCGACAGCTCGCGGCGGTGGGAGTCCGGCCGGACCAGATCGTGGTCTTCGAGCGCTTCTACAACCAGCTGGCGGAGGTGGACTACGCGCCGCAGCTCCCGGCGGGGACCGTGATCCACGCCGCCGAGCGCGGCAACCGCAGCAGCGAGCAGCGCGACTACGACCCCCACACCTACGTCGAGGCCCAGTTCTTCGGCGAGGAGGACACGCGCTCCAACATGATGCGGCTCGTCACCGAGCGGCTGACCAAGATCGTCAACGTGCCGAACATGAAGGACCACGGGGCGACCGGCGTCACCGGCTGCCTGAAGAACGTGGCCTACGGCTGCTTCTCGAACGTCGCCCGCACCCACGCGGGCCGCGTCACGCACACGCTGTCGGCGGTGGGGACGCTGGCGGCGGTCGAGCCGCTGCGCTCGCGCACCGTGCTCCAGGTGATGGACGGGCTCTGCGCGGTCTGGCACGGCGGACCGTTCGCTCACACGCCGCGCTACCTGTTCCACCCGCGCCAGGTCCTGCTCGGCACCGACCCGGTCGCAATCGACCGCCTGCTGCTCGACGTGATCGACGACAAGCGCAAGGCGGAAGGGGCGATCTCGATCTGGGACCGCTCCCCGGCTTCGCTGCGCTTCGGCGACGCCGCCGCCCGCGACGCCGACCCCAACGTCAACATCCTGGTCCGCGAGCCGGGCCACGTGGAGTTCGCGGGGCGGCTCGGCCTCGGCGAGTGGGACCTCGCGAAGATCCGGATCGAGGAGATCGAGGTGTGATGCTCGGGCTGCTGGTCGCGGCGCTTCCGGCGCTCTACTGGGACCAGCCCGCGGCCACGGCCGCGGACCTGCGGCGCGCGGGAATCGAGACGCTGCGGGTGCCGAGCGAGCGCGCCGCCCTGGAGTGGCGGCAGGCCGGCTTCGACGCCAAGGCGCTTTCGACCGACGAGCGCGCCCGACGAACCACGCTCGAGGCCCCGGGGATCGCGGCTCGCGCCGATTGGGCCTCGGCGACCCGGCGGCCGTGGATCGACGCCAACGGCTGGCGCTACCTGCGGAAGCCGAAGGGGACGTACTTCGTGGCCGCGCCCCGGGGTGCTTCGGTGCTCGCCGCCGTCGAGGCGTTCGCCCACGACGCCGACCTCCTGTTGCAGATCGACACCGCTGACCTCGAGGCGCTGGGCCAGGCGCTGGCCTTCCTGCGCGGGTTGCCCGAGGCGGCCCTGCCCGGCATCACAGACCTGGCCGTGGTCGACGACGGCAGCTTCGGCGCGGGCGAGCTGATGAACCTGCTGGCGCGCCGCAACCTGCTGTTCCGGCCGGTCGCACGCGCCGCGCCGGAGCTGCCGCTCACGGTCGAGCTCGGCTCGCGCGAGTACCCTAAGGCCGAAGCCGGGAACCCTGACGCGTTGGCGCTCAAGGTCCGCGCCCGACTCGGCGACGAGCGCCGCTCGCTGCGGCTCTTCGGAAGCGAGGTCGTGCTGGCCCGCCTGACGGGCGACACCCGGCGGCTGAGGGTGCACCTCGTGAACTACGGCGGCCGCGACGTCGAGGGCCTGCGTGTTCGCGTGCGCGGCTCGTGGACCCCGGGCGCGGCGCAGGTGCTGCTGCACGGGAGCCTCGCCGTCGAGGCTCCGCTGGTGCAGGACGACGCCACGGAGTTCTCCCTGCCCGTGCTGGGCCCGTACGCGGTCGTCGACCTGGCCGCACGCTGACGCCGCAGCC
>CAZMRX010000306.1:0-6654 GCA_964568755.1 uncultured Acidobacteriota bacterium
CGCCGAGCTCGACCAGGATCTGGGCGCCCGTGCCGTAGTCGCGCTGGTCGGCCTTGAAGCCCAGCGCCTCGTTGGCCTCGACCGTGTCCTTGCCCTGGTCCTGCAGCTCGTAGGCCATGATCTTGTGCACGAGGCCGATGCCGCGGCCTTCCTGGCGCAGGTACAGCAGCACGCCCCGGCCCGCCTCCGAGATGATCTCGAGCGCCGTGTGCAGCTGCCCGCCGCAGTCGCAGCGGGTCGAAGCGAAGATGTCGCCGGTCAGGCACTGCGAGTGCACCCTCACCAGCACCGGCTCGGGCGTGCGCACCTCGCCCATCACCAGCGCGACGTGGTGCTGCCCGTCGATCAGGCTCTCGAAGGCGTGGACGCGGAAGCCGCCGTAAGACGTCGGCAGGTTGGCCTCGGCGATCTTGCGCACCAGCCGCTCCGTCTGCATCCGGTAGCGGATCAGGTCGCGGATCGTGATCATGCGGATGCCGTGCTCGCGGCAGAAGGCCTGGAGCTGCGGCGCGCGCGCCATCGACCCGTCCTCGTTCATCACCTCGCAGATGACGCCCGCCGGATAGAGGCCGGCGAGCCGGGCCAGGTCGACCGCGGCCTCGGTCTGGCCGGCGCGGGTGAGGACGCCACCCGGCTGCGCGCGCAGCGGGAACATGTGACCCGGCCGCGCGAGGTCCCCGGGCTCGGTCTTCGGGTCGATCGCCGCGAGCACCGTGCGCGCGCGGTCGGCGGCCGAGATGCCGGTGGTGACGCCCTTGCGCGCCTCGATCGGCACGCAGAAGGCCGTCCCGAAGCGCGCGTTGTTCTGCTCGTCGCGCACCATCAGCGGGATGCGCAGCTCGTCGAGCCGCTCGCCGGTCATCGGCAGGCAGACGAGGCCGCGCCCGTAGCGCGCCATGAAGTTGATCGCCTCGGGGGTGACCTTCTCGGCCGCGATCGTGAGGTCGCCCTCGTTCTCGCGGTCCTCGTCGTCGACGACGACGAGCATGCGGCCGGCGCGGAAGTCCTCGAGGGCCTCGGGAATCGTGGACGGCATGGGGAAAGGCGCTTTCTAGAGCCCGCGGGCCGCGAGCAGGCGCTCGACGTACTTGGCGATCACGTCGGCCTCGAGGTTTACGAGGCTGCCCGGCCGGGCGTCCCGAAGGTTCGTCACCTGGAGAGTATAGGGGATGAGTGCGACCGAGAAGGCGCCGCGCTCGATCTCGTAGACCGTGAGCGAGATACCGTCGACCGCCACGGAGCCCTTCTCGACCAGGTAGCGCTCGAGCTCGACGGGCGCCTGGATCCGGATCTCGGCCGATTCGCCGAGGCTGCGCAGCTCGAGAACCTGGCCGACGCCGTCCACGTGCCCCTGCACGACGTGGCCGTCGAAGCGCCCGTCGGCCTTCATCGGCCGCTCGAGGTTGACCGCGGCGCCCGGTACCAGCCGCTCGTCGAAGCGGGTCCGGCGCAGCGTCTCCTCGGTCAGGTCCACGTCGAAGCCCTGGGCGTCGGAGCGCACGGCCGTCAGGCAACAGCCGTCGATCGCGACCGAGCCGCCGAGCGGCAGGCCCTCGAACAGCCCGCCCACGTCGATCCGGACGGCCGTGACGTCGCCGCGACGCGCCACGGAGCGAACCGTCCCGGTTCCTTCGACTATGCCCGTGAACATGCCTGGAGCAGCCGGCTTCGAGCTACACGACCTCCGGCAAGACGAACGGCTCGCGGTAGCGGCGTCTCGCGAGCGCATTCGCCTCGGTGGCGTTCGGTCCGATGCAGGTGTCGGTCAGGGCGTCCATCTGGATGACCCCGCCCAGCGTCAGCGCCGGCTTGCTGGTGTCGACGTCGTTCTTCGCGAGATGCGCAAGCATCGAGTCGAGCTGCTCGCTCGCGAGCGGGTGGGCCTCGAGCGCCTTGCGGCCCGCGTCGGCCGTGACCTTCTGCCCCAGGCGGTAGGACATGTTGCCGAGGTGGCAGTAGAGCGCCGACATGTGGCCCACCTGCATCGGCGCGGTCACGTCGTGCGGCCGGCGCGAGCGGACGGCGTCCAGGAAGTTCTTGACGTGCCCGCTCCCGCCGTCGCCCTCGACCTGCTCGACGCGCTTGCCGTTGTTGTCGTAGATCCAGCCCCCCCCGCGTCCGCCCGCGTAGTAGCCGTTCTCGCACTGCACGACGGTCCCGAGGCGAATGCCCCGGTAGTGGTCCATGGCTTCCATGCCCGTCTTCATCGGCAGGGCGCGCAGCTGCGCCAGAAGCGGGAAGTCCCCGACGTCGTAGGCCACGAGCATGGTGTTGGGCGTCTCGCCGTCGTCGTCGTAGCCGAGACGCCCGCCGATCGAACGTACGGACCTGGGCGCCCGGGTGATGCCGGTCAGGTTGAGCGCGTCGTCCATGACGTGCGCGCCCCAGTTGGCGGCCTCGCCGGTGCCCATGGGCCACTGCCAGTGCCAGTCGTAGTGCAGCTGCTTGCGCACCGGCGGCTCGGCGCTGGCGGGACCGGCGTAGAGGTCGTAGTCCACGTCGGCGGCGATCTTGAGCGGTCCATCCGCCTTCCCGATCGACGGGCGCCGGTTGAACACCACCACGTACGCCCACTGCACCTTGCCGAGCTTCCCGCTCTGGATGTGCTCGCGGGCCGCGCGGGTGGCGGGACAGCTGCGGTGCTGGCTGCCCGTCTGGGCGACGCGCCCGTACTTGCGGGCCGCGGCCACGAGGCGCTGACCTTCCGAGATGCAGTAGGTCAGCGGCTTCTCGATGTAGACGTCCTTGCCGGCCTGCATCGTCCACACGCCGGCGAGCGCGTGCCAGTGGTCGGGCGTCGCCACCACGACCGCGTCGAGGTCGCGCTGGTCGAGCATCGCCCGGATGTCGGTGAACGTCGCGAGCTGCCCGTTGCTCGTCGCGAACTCGGCGCGGCGGCGCTCGAGCAGGCCGCGATCCGGGTCGCAGATGGCGACGACGCGCGCGCCTTCGCTGCCGTGAAACCTCTCGACGTGCCCCCAGCCCATGCCGTTCACGCCGGCGACACCCACCCGGATCGCGTCGTTGGCGCCTTTCACCTGCGCCCAGGCGGAGCGGGGCGCCTGGGCCGCCGCCCCGGCCAGGAGGCCGGCCTTCAGAAACTGCCTGCGGCGGATCTTCATTCGGGCGTCTCCTGACCACCGGATTCCGACATCGGGGCGATAGCCATCATAGCGCGCGGGCCTCTAGCCTTTGGGCCGCCAGCGCTCGAAGAGCAGCGGGCCGCGCCAGGGCCAGGGGAAGCGGGGCGTCTGCGGAACGGGCACGAGCCGCAGGCCCTCGCCGATCCCGCGCGGGTCCGGGCCGCCGAAGGCGGCGAGGCTGCCGCGGCCTCCGAGCAGCAGCGGCGCGCGGAAGAGCGCAACCTCGTCGACCAGGCGGGCCGCCAGGAACGAGCCGAGCACCTCGGAGCCGCCCTCGACCATCACGCTCGCCAGGCCGCGCGCGAAGAGCGCCGCGAGCGCCGCGGCCGGCTCGACCCGATCGGCCGCGCCCGCCACCTCGACGACCGTCACGCCGCGCGCCTCGAGCGCCCGCCGCCGCCGCCGAGACGCCTCGCCGCAGAGGACCAGCACGGGTCGCCCGGGGCTCGCCGAGGCGACGAGACGGCTGGTCGTGGCGAGCTTCAGCCGGGTGTCGAGGACCACGCGCGTGAAGGGCCGCCGGGTGCGCGGCTGCGGCAGCAGCAGCGGGTCGTCGCTCGCGACGGTGCCGATGCCCACGAGCACGGCGTCGTGCAGGCGGCGCAGCGCGCGCGCCTGGCGGCGCTGGGCGGGACTCGTGATCCACTTCGAGTCGCCCGAGGCCGTGGCGATGCGGCCGTCGAGCGTGAGCGCCGCCTTCAGCAGGACGAACGGGCGGCCGCGGCGGGCGGCAGTCAGGAAACGCGCGTTCTGCGCCTCGGCCTCCGCGGCGCAGACGCCGGTTGCGACCGCGACGCCGGCGCGCCGCAGCAGCGCGAGCCCGCGCCCGCCGACGCGGGGGTCCGGGTCCACGAGCGCCGTCACCACGCGCGCGATCCCGGCCTCGCGCACGAGCGGCGCGCAGGGCGGCGTGCGTCCCTGGTGCGAGCACGGCTCGAGCGTGACGTAGAGCGTCGCGCCCCTCGCGCGCGCCCCGGCGGCGCGCAGCGCCAGCACCTCGGCATGCGGCCCCCCGGCCCGGCGGTGGTAGCCCTCCCCGACGATCCGCCCCGCGCGCGTCACCACGCAGCCCACCAGCGGGTTCGGGTTCGTCTCGCCCGTCCCGCGCGCCGCGAGATCGAGCGCGCGGCGCATCAGGCGCTCGTCGCCGGCCAAGCGCCCCGTCTCCCGAGCGTTACCTTTCGTACTCGTTCCGGAACGAGTTCCCCGCGGGACAAGGCCAGGCATGCGTTATGCCCCCAACAACCCGTCCGCGAACGCCGCGGCGTCGAACGGCAGCAGGTCGTCCACCTGCTCGCCCACACCGACGTAGCGGATCGGGACGTCGAGCTCTCGCACGACGGCGACGGCGACGCCGCCCTTCGCGGTGCCGTCGAGCTTCGTGAGCACGAGGCCGGTGACTCCGCCGGCCTTGGCGAACTCGCGCCCCTGGACGAGCCCGTTGCTGCCCACGGTCGCGTCGAGCACCAGCAGCGTCTCGTGCGGCGCCCCCGGCGTCTCGCGCCCGGCCACGCGCGCCATCTTCGCGAGCTCGGCCATCAGGTTGGACTTGGTGTGCAGGCGTCCCGCGGTGTCCACCAGCACCGCGTCCTTGCCCTGGGCTTTCGCCATGCGCAGCGCGTCGGTCAGCACCGAGGAGGGATCGGCGCCCTCGGCCCCGCGGTGGAAGCCGGCGCCGGCGCGCCCGGCCCAGACCTCGAGCTGCTCGGCGGCCGCGGCCCGGAAGGTGTCGGCCGCGCACAGCAGCACGCTGCGGCCCTCGCCCGACCACGCTGCGGCGAGCTTGCCGATGGTGGTGGTCTTGCCGGCGCCGTTGACGCCCACCACGAACACGACCCACGGTCGCGTCGAGAACGGCGCCGCCGCCGGGCCCGCGCGCTGCAGCGAGCGCACCAGCTCGGCGCGCAGCAGCGCTCGCATCGCGCCCTGGCCCCCGCTCGCGATCTCGCCGCTGCGCGCGCGCAGCGCCTCGAGCGCCTCCCCCACCGCGGGCAGGCCGAGGTCGGCGCCGAGCAGCGCCTGCTCGATCGCCTCGAGCGCCTCGGGGTCGAGCGGGCGGCGCCCGCGCGCGAGGTCCTCGAGCGGCGTCTCCAGCACCTCGCGCGTGCGGGCGAGCCCGCGGCGCAGGCGGTCGAGCAGCGCCACTAGATCTCCTGGTTGAGCTTCAGGCGCGCCTGCTCGCACTCGCGCGCCGCGACGGCGGTGAGCGCCTCGGGCCCGAGCGAGACCACGAGGTAGTAGCCGTCCTTGAGCGTCGCCAGCACCACCGAGCCGCCGGCGTGCCGCGAGACCACCGAGCGCACCTCGCCGCCGCCCACGCGCTGCGCCGCCCGCGACACCATGCCCAGGGCGATCCCCTGGTAGGCGCCGATCAGCCGCTGGCGCTCGTCGAGGTCGCCGGCCCCCACCACGACCTCGCCCTGGACGTCGAGCAGCAGCGCGGTTCGCGCGCCCGCGACGCGGGCCAGCAGCTCTTCGAGAATGCGGCGATAGGGCACGCGCGTCCCTACTTGGGCACCGACTTCAGCTGCTCGGCGGCTTCGCGGCCGAGCGCGCCGGCAGGGTCCTTGCGCACCACGTCCTCGAGGCGCGCGCGCGCCTCGCCGAAGCGGCCGGCGCGCAGCAGCGCCTGCCCGAGCGCGAGCTGCAGGGCGGTGTCGGTCGGGATCTCGGCGACCGCCGCCTCGAGCTGGACCACGGCCTCCTGGTTCTGGCCCGCGCCCGCGAGCGCGTCGGCGATGCCGAGGTAGCCGTCCGAGTAGTCCTTGTTGCGCCCCACGCTGGTGCGGTACCAGTTGAGCGCCTCGGCGTAGTTCTTCTCCTCGAGGAACACCTGGCCGAGGTTGCGGGCGGACACCTCCGGGGTCGGGTTGGTCGGGTCCGAGAAGGCGGTCAGGAACTCCTTCTTGCCCGCCTCGCGCTCGCCCGAGGCGACGAGCGCCGTGGCCAGGTCGTTGCGCACGTCGACGTAGTAGGGATTGAGCTCGAGCGCCCTGCGGAAGGCCGCGATCGCGGGCTTCCACTCGCGCTTGGCCGAGTAGGCCAGGCCGAGGCCCTTCTGGAAGTAGGGGTTCTTGCCGTCCTCCTTGACGGCCTTCTTGAACTCCTCGAGCGCCATGTCGGTTCGGCCCTCGCGCAGGTGCATGATGCCCGTCGAGAAGCGCATCTCGGCTTCGGGCGAGCTCTGGGCGAAGCCGGGCAGCGCGGGCAGGAGCACGGCGAACGTCATCGGCAGCAAGGCAGTCCGGATCATCATTTCTCTCACACCGTGGGGGGCGGGGGCTCGGGAACCACCGCCGGGGGCGAAAGCAGCGGCGCGTCGCCGATCAGCGCCTGGATGTCGAAGTGGCGCGAGGCCACGGAGGCCTTGCGCGCCTTGGCCGGGGTGACGTCCCCCGTCAGGAAGGCCCGCTCGAAAGCGTCGACGCAACCGGCGTCGAACTTCTTCCCGGCGAGGAACTTGAGCCGCGCGATCCCCGCCTCGTAGCTCATCGCCTTCGAGTAGGGCCGG
>CAZMRX010000307.1:0-6651 GCA_964568755.1 uncultured Acidobacteriota bacterium
ACCGCTTCTCGCGCCACGCCGAGCGCAGCGTGCACCTGTTCGACGGCCGCGTGGTGAGCGAGGAAGAGGCGGCGCAGGCGGCGGCCGAGGCGGCGGCGGGCAAGGCCTGATGAGCGCGCTCTGGCGCGACCTGCGCCACGCGGCGCGGACGCTGCGCGCGAGCCCTGGGCTCACCGCGCTCGCCACGCTGTCGCTCGCGCTCGGGATCGGCGCCAACGTCACCGTGTACGCGTGGGCGCGCGCGACCCTGCTCGAGCCGTTCCCCGGCGTTCGCGAGCAGGGCCGGCTGGTGAAGCTGCTGCAGACGGACCCGCAGCAGGAGTTCGTCTCCTTCTCGTATCCCGACTACCGCGACCTGCGCGACCAGGCGAAGTCCGTGTCCGGCCTCGTCGCCCTGCGCCAGACGGCCGCGACGCTGGCCGCCGACGGGCGGAGCGATCGCGTCTGGGTCCAGGTGGTGACGGGCAACTTCTTCGGAGTGCTCGGGGTGGACGCGGCGCTCGGGCGCACGCTCGCTCCAAGCGACGACCTCGTCCCGGAAGGCCACCCGGTGGTCGTCATCGGCCACGCGCTGTGGCAAAGGCGCTTCGGCGGCGACCCCGCGATCGTGGGCCGCACGGTTCTGCTCAACACCCGGCCCTACACGGTCGTCGGCGTGGCGCCCGCCGCCTTCCGAGGAGCCGGCACCGGCCTCGTCTTCGATGGCTGGGTGCCGATGATGATGCAGACGCACTTCGAGCCGGGGGCGAGCCGCCTCGACCAGCGCGGCCACCGCTGGCTCGACGTCTACGCGCGGCTCGGGCCGGGCGTGAGCCAGGCGAGCGCCGAGGCCGAGCTCGAGGTGCTCGCGGCCCGCATCGCCGGCGAGAACGAGCGCGACGGGCTCCGGCGCGGCATCGCTCTCTATCCGCTGTGGCGGGCCCCGCGCACCGGCGCCGCCATCCTCGGGCCGATCATCATGGTGCTCGGCGGCATATGCGCGCTGGTGCTGCTGCTCGCCTGCGCCAACCTCGCGAGCCTGCTGCTCGCGCGCGGTGTCAACCGGCGCCGCGAGATCGCGATCCGCCTCTCGCTCGGGGCGCAGCGCGGCGACGTCGCGCGCCAGCTGCTCGTCGAGAGCCTGCTGCTCGCGCTCCTCGGCGGCGCGGCCGGCGTCGTCGTCGCCACGTTCGGGATCGGGCTGCTCGAGGCCTGGGCGCCGCCGACGCCCTTCCCGCTGTCGATCGGGGCGGAGATCGACACGACCGCGATCGCCGTCGCGTTCGGGGTCGCGCTGCTGACCGCGGTTCTCTTCGGCCTGGTGCCGGCGCTCCAGGCCGCGCGCCCGGAGACGGCCGACGCGCTGCGCGACGAGGCGGCCTCGGTCGCGGGCGGCCGCACGCGGCTGCGCAACGGGCTGGTCGTCGCGCAGGTCGCGCTCTCGGTGCTGCTGCTGGTGGCCGCGGGCCTGTTCCTGCGCACGCTGCAGAAGCTGCAGTCGACCGACCTGGGCTTCGACCCGCGGGGCGTGCAGGTGACGTCGCTGGAGCTGTTCACGAGCGGCTACGACCGCGAGCGCGGGTCCGCGTTCTATCGCGAGCTGCTCGAGCGCGCGCACTCGCTGCCTGGCGTCGAGCAGGCGAGCCTCGTGCGCCGGGTGCCGCTCGGATTCGGCGGCTCGAGCTCGAGCTCGGTCGAGGTCGAAGGCTACGTGCCGGCCAAGGACGAGGAGCCCTGGGGCTACTTCAACGACGTCGGGCCCGGCTACTTCAGCCTGATGCGGATCGGAATCGTGAAGGGCCGCGAGATCACGGCCGACGACCGGGCGGACGCTCCGCGCGTCGCGGTCGTGAACGCCACGATGGCCGCGCGCTACTGGCCGGGCCGCGAGGCCGTGGGCGGGCGCTTCCGGCTGGGCGAGAGCTGGGTGACGGTCGTGGGCGTCGCGCGCGACGCCACCTACCGCGACATCGGCGAGAAGGCCGCGCCCTGGTTCTTCCTGCCGCTCCACCAGGGCTATCGGCCCGACATGACGCTGCTGCTGCGCACCGCGGGCGATCCCGCGGCGCTCACGGAGCCTGCCAAGGCTCTGGTGCGGCAGCTCGACCCGGGCATCGCGCCGTACTCGGCCACGACGCTCCAGGCCTTCATCGGCGCCTCCGACTTCCGCCAGCGCGTGGGCAGCCAGCTGCTGGGCCTGTTCGGCGTGCTCGGCCTGCTGCTGGCGTCGATCGGGCTCTACGGCGTGCTGTCGTTCCAGGTGGCGCGCCGCACGCGCGAGATCGGGATCCGGATGGCGCTCGGCAGCTCGCGCCGCGACGTCCTCGGCCTGGTGCTGCGGCAGGGCGCGACGCTGGTCGGGCTCGGGCTCGCGGTCGGGCTGCTGGGCGCGTTCGGGCTCGCGCAGCTGCTGAAGAGCCTGCTGGTCGGCGTGCACCCGTGGGATCCCCTCGCGTTCGCGAGCGTCGTGGTGGTGCTGCTGCTCGCGGCGTTCGCCGCGTGCCTGGTGCCGGCACGGCGCGCGACGCGCGTGGACCCGCTGCTCGCGCTGCGCCACGAATGAGGTCCGATAGGGGAGGCCTTCGCCCCACGGGGCGGTGGCGGTGCATTTGACGAATGAACCGGAGGTCCTGTGATGGCCACGCTCACGATGTCCGACGACTTCGGCGCGCTCGCGCCTCAGCTGCCGATCGATCTCAAGTCGCGGCTGCTCGCCTACGAGCGCGAGCTGATCACCGCGGCGCTGGCCGAGACGCGCGGCAACCAGCGCCGGGCGGCGCAGCGGCTCGGCATCCTGCCGACCACGTTGCACGAGAAGATGAAGCGCCTCGGGCTTCGGGCTGACCCGTTCCTGCCGGCCGGCGTCCGCGACGAGGACGCTTCCGAGAGCGAGCGGCAGGGCCCGGCGGCGGACGGTCCAGCGAGCCTCTAGCCCCGAGGCCGACGCCCCTTGCCCTTCGCGCTCGGCCACGCCTTCCGCCACCTGCTGCGCGCGCCGGGCTTCACGGCGCTCGCCGCGGGAACGCTCGCGCTCGGGATCGCCGCCTCCACCTCGATCTTCAGCCTGGCCGACGCGGTCGTGTTCGCGCCGCTGCCGTACGAGGACCCTGCGGGCCGGGTGATGATCTGGAACCGCTGGCGGGGCTTCGACAAGACCTGGGTCAACCCGGCCGAGATGCGCGCCTACGGCGAGCGCTGCCCGAGCCTGCTGGCCGTCGCGAACTGGGCGATCGACCGCCAGAACCTGACGGGCGACGGCGAAGCGGCGCGGGTCGGCGTGGCGCTCATCTCCGCGAACGGCTTCGCGGTGCTCGGGTCGCGTCCGCTGCTCGGGCGCGGCTTCTCGCCCGAGGAGGACCGGCCCGCGGGCGCGAAGGTGGCGGTGCTGGGCCACGCGCTGTGGCAGGGCCGCTTTGGCGGCGATGTGCGCGTTCTCGGGCAGCTCGTGCAGCTCGACGGCGTGCCGCACGAGGTGGTGGGCGTCATGCCTCCCGGCTTTGCTCTGCCGACGGACTTCACCGAGGACGCGGCGGAGCCGACGCAGGTCTTCGTTCCCCGCGCTCCGGACGAGGACGACCTCACCGAGTTCGGCAACCACGGGGACTACGGGGCCGCCCAGCTCGCCCCGGGCGCGAGCCCGGCGCGCGCGACCGAGGAGCTGCGCGCGGCCACGCGCCAGCTGACCGCCGAAGGCCGCTACGACACGCGCGCCGACCACAGCGCCTTCGCGGTCTCGCTGCCCGACGAGATCCTGGGCCCGCACCGGCCCGCGGTCTCGGTGACCGCCGCGGCCGCCATCCTGCTGCTGCTGATCGCGTGCGCCAACGTGGCGAGCCTGCTGCTCGCACGCGGAGCGGGCCGGCAGCGCGAGCTGGCGCTGCGGGCCGCCGTCGGCGGCGGTCGCGCCCGACTGATCGGCCAGCAGCTCGTCGAGGGGCTGCTGCTCGCGCTCGCGGGGGCGCTCGTGGGCCTGCCGCTCGCGGCGGCCACGCTGCGGTTGCTCGCGGCCACGGTCACGGCCAACGTGCCGCGCGCCGCGGCGGCGTCCGTCGATCCGCGCGCGGTCGCCTTCGCGCTGGCCCTGGCCGCGGCCACGACGCTCGTCTTTGCGCTGGTGCCGGCGCTGCAGGCGCTCAGGCTCGACCTGACGGGAGCCCTGCGCGAGGGCGGCACGCGCGCGGCCGGCGGCGCGTCGCATCGGCGCTGGCGCCGCGGCGTGGTGGTGGCGCAGGCGGCGTTCGCCGCGCTGCTGGCGGTGGGCGCGGGCCTGATGGCGCGGAGCCTGGGCGCGCTCTCGAGCATCGACCTCGGCTTCGAGCCCAGGGGCGTGCTGACGCAGCGACTGTCGCTGCCGGCGGGGGCCTACCCGGAGGCCCTCGACGTGATCCGCTTCTACCGCGCGCTGCTCGACGAGACGCGCGCGCTGCCCGGCGTGACGAGCGCGGGGCTGCTGCGCTCGCTGCCGCTCGGCGAGTCGATCGGCGACTGGGGCATCGACGTCGAGGGTTACGACGAGCAGGCGCTCGGCTCGGCCCAGGCCGACTGGCAGGTGGCCTCCGAAGGAAGCGCCGAGGCGCTCGGGGAGCGGCTCGTGAGCGGCCGCTGGCTCGCGCGTGAGGACGGCGAGAACGCACCCGACGTGGCGGTGATCAACGAGGCGATGGCGCGCCGTTTCTGGGCCGGGCAGGACCCGCTGGGGCGGCGCTTCCGGATCGGCCCGCCGGACCGGCCCTGGGTGACGGTGGTGGGCGTCGCGGGCGACGTCCGGCACAACGGCATCACCGGCGTCGTCAAGGCGAAGTTCTACCGCTCGTACGCGCAGTTCCACCGCTCGCGCGGCGGCCGGCCCACGCGCGACATGGCGCTGGTCGTGAAGACGCAGGGCGACCCGCTCGCGCTCGCCGGGCCGATCCGGGCGGTCGTGGAGCGGCTCGACCCGGCGGTCCCGGTGTCGCGGGTGCGGACGCTCGAGGCGATCGCCGCGGGCTCGATCGCCGCGCCCCGCCTCGCCTCGCTGGTGCTGTCGCTGTTCGCCGTCCTCGCCGTGCTCCTGTGCGCGGTCGGGGTCTACGGGGTCCTCGCGATGGGCGTCGCGGAGCGCCGCCAGGAGATCGGCGTGCGCCTGGCGCTCGGCGCGCGCGCCGCGAACGTCAGCCGGCTCGTGCTGGCCGAAGGGCTCGTGGCGGTGGGCACCGGTGTCGCGCTCGGCCTGGTGGTGGCGGCGTTCCTGTCACGCTTCCTGGGAGCTCTGCTCCACGACGTGCGACCGCTCGACCCCGCGACCTACGCGGCGGTCGCCGCCGCCCTGGCCGCGGTCGCGCTCGTGGCCGGCCTGGTGCCGGCGCTGCGGGCCGCGCGCACCGACCCCGCCGTCGCGCTCCGAGGGGTCAGGTCTTGAATCTTGGCATCGAGTCGACGCGGTCAGGCCAGCGGCTCTCGAGACAGCGACCCGGCCTGTAGCAGCCCCTCGATCGGCTGGCCCCGCTCGAGCCCGAGCAGGCGCTGCTTGCGCCACAGCCCGCCGCCGTAGCCGCCGAGCTTGCCGCTCTTGTTCACCACGCGGTGGCAGGGGAGCACGATCGCGATCCGGTTCATGCCGTTCGCCTGGCCCACCGCGCGCACCGCCCCGGGCGAGCCGACGCGCTGCGCGATCTCCTCGTAGGAGCGCGTCTCGCCGTACGGGATCTGCACGAGCTCCTGCCACACCCGCTCCTGGAACGGCGATCCGCCGACGTGGAGCGGTACCTCGAAGACGCGACGCCGTCCGGCGAAGTACTCCTCGAGCTCGGCCCTCAGCTGCGCGAGTGCCTCGCTGTCGCCCGGCACGAGCGGCAGGCGCAGGCGGCGCCGCACGATCTCGAGCTGCGTCTCGAGCATGCGCCGGTCCGTGAACTCGAGCAGGCACACGCCGCGGCTCGTCGCCGCCGCGATCATCGGCCCGAGCGGCGTGCGCAGCCACGCGGCCGTGGCGCACTCCGAGTCGCGCGCCGCCCCGGGCGGCCGGCCGAAGTGCTTGCCGAAGGCTTCGCGGAAGCCGCTCTCGGACTCGTAGCCCGCGTCGAGCGCGGCGGCGGCGAGGTCCTCGCCCTCGCGCAGGCTCTTCAGGCTGCGGCCCAGTCGCCGCGCGCGTCCGTAGGCGTCGAAGGTCATTCCGAAGGTCCTCAGGAAATAGCGGCGCGCCCGCTCGGGGCTCACGCCCAGGGCGCGCAGCTCGGGCGCCCGCAGGCGGCGCTCGGGCTCCCGGTCCAGGGCCGCGAGCAGCCTGGCGACCCACTCCGGAGGCTGCCCGTCCGCCTCGAGCGGCCGGCAGCGCTGGCACGGGCGGTATCCCGCGAACAAGGCGTCCTTGACGGAGGCGAGGAACTCGACGTTCTGCCGCAACGGCTTGCGAGCGGGGCACGACGGACGGCAGAAGATGCCTGTGGTCCGCACGCCGGTCACGAAGACACCGTCGTAGGAGGCGTCCTGCTCGTAGAAAGCCCGCTCCATCTCTTCCGTTCGCAGCGCAGTCGCAGTGCTCATGTCACTGGAGAATAGTCCCGGCCCAAGCCCCCCGCCACCGGAAAACGGGTGCCGAATTCCGCTTCGCCCCGGGGGGTGTGGGGGGTGCGGCGGTAGAGCACCCCCCACGCCGCCGTTCGCCCCCCGGGTCCTTTCTTCTGTTTGCGCGTC
>CAZMRX010000308.1:0-5261 GCA_964568755.1 uncultured Acidobacteriota bacterium
GGCGCAGAGGCGTGTCGCTCGGCGTGGGCGCTCGGGCTCGGTCCCGAGCGGCGCGCCGCCCTGCGCGAGCAGCTCGCGCGCCACCTGGTCGCTCTCGAGGACTGGGATGCGCTCGCGGACCACTTCCGCGAAGGCGTGCGGCTCGAGCCGCAGGTCGCGCTCGCCTGGCAGCGCCTGGGCCTCACGCTGCTGTTCGCGCAGCACCAGGTGGCCGAAGCGGTGAGCGCCCTCGAGCAGGCCGTGCGCCTCGCGCCCGCCGACGCCGCGGCGCGCGTCGGCCTGGCCCAGGCGCTGGCCGCGGCCGGACGCGCCAGCGACTCGGCGGCGGCGTTCGAGGCGGCGCTGCGCCTCGACCCCGAGGTGCTCGACACGCGCCCCGCGGCGCGCGCGGCGTTCGAGGCGGCCCGCAGCGGGACGAGCTGGCCGTGACGCGCCATCCCGCGGCCGAACCGCTGCTGGCCCAGCTCGACGAGGCGTTCGACCGGCGCTCCTGGCACGGCACCAACCTGCGCGGCAGCCTGCGCGGCATGACGGCTGCGTCCGCCGCGTGGCGGCCCGCCCCCGGGCGGCACAATGCCTGGGAGATCGCGCTGCACGCCGCCTACTGGAAGTACGCCGCCTGGCGTCGGCTCACGGGCGAGAAGCGCGGCGCCTTCGCGCGGCCCGGCAGCAACTGGTTTCCGACCCCGGCGCCGGCTTCGGAAGCCGCGTGGCGCAAGGACGTCGCGCTGCTGCAGCAGTACCACCGCGGGCTGCGTCGGGCGGTGGTGCGGCTGTCGGACGCCGCCCTCGCGCGCCGCCCGCCCGGCACCAAGGAGACCCCCGGCCTGCTGGCGCGCGGCGTCGCGGCGCACGACCTCTACCACGCCGGCCAGATCCAGCTGATCAAGAGGATCGGGATCAAGTCCTGAGCTGCACGCGGCCAGGCCCGATGCCAAGATTCAAGACCTGACCCCCGCGCCGCCGGCTCACTCGGCCTCGACGACGACGTAGATCAGCCGGCCGCCGCGCTCGACGTGCAGCACGATCGGCTCGCCGGCCGCGGGCCGACCCACGGCCGAGCGCAGCTCGGACAGGCTGATCACGGACACGCCGTTGACCGCGTAGACGACGTCGCCGGGGCGCAGCTCGCCCGGCTCGTCCGAGCCCGTGGAGCGCGCCGCCACCAGCACGCCGTCGCGGCCGCGCAGCGGCCCGGCCGCGCGCCGCAGCTCCTCGTCGAGCTCCAGCGCCAGCACGCCGAGCCTGAGGATCAGGTTTTTCTCCGGCGTCACCATCGAGAGGAAGCGGTCCGCGTCCTCCGGCCGTGCCACCACGCCGACGGTCGCCTCGATCGCTTGCTCTCCGCGCCGCAGCGAGAGCGTCACGCTGTCGCCGGGCGCCCGGCGGTAGAGGTTGACGTCGAACTGGCGCGCGTTCTCCATCGGCTTGCCGTCGAGGGCGAGCACGATGTCGCCCGGCCGCAGACCGGCGGCCTCGGCCGGGCCGGCGGGCGTCACGTCCGAGAGCACGACGCCCCGGTCGAAGACGAGGCCGAGCCCGGCCGCGAGCGTCGGAGTGATGGTCTGGGCCCGCACGCCGATCACGCCGCGGCGCACCCGGCCGCCCCGGCGCAGCTGCTCGTAGACCGAGCGCACGATGTTGCTGGGCGCGGCGAAGCCGATGCCCTCGTTGCCGCCGGACTGGGAGAGGATCATCGTGTTGAGGCCGACCATGCGGCCCTCGGCGTCGACCAGCGGGCCGCCGCTGTTGCCGGGGTTGATCGAGGCGTCGGTCTGCACGTAGATCATCGGGTCGTCGGGCTTGAGCTGGCGGGCGACCGCGCTCACCACACCCAGGCTCGCCGAGTTCTCGAGGCCGAGCGGGCTGCCGAACGCCATCACCAGCTGTCCCTGGCGCAGCGACTCGGAGTCGCCGAGCTCGAGGGCGGGCAGGCCGCGCTCCTCGAGCTTCAGCACCGCGACGTCCGTCTCGCGGTCGAGGCCCACGACGCGGGCCGCCAGCCGGCGGCTGCGCGGCCGCAGGATCGACCCGCCGGTCGCCTCGGTGGGCTGCTGCAGCAGGTCGACGCGCACGCTGCGCGCGTTCTCGACCACGTGGGCGTTGGTGACGATCCACCCCTCGGGGTCCACGATCACGCCCGAGCCGGTGGCCTGGCCGCGGGCCAGCAACAGCGCCGGCGTCGACGTGTAGCCCGAGGCCACCACCTGCACCACCGAGGGCGCGACCCGGCGCGAGAGCGTGTCGAGCTGCGCATCCAGCGCCCGCAGCCCCGAGGGCGGGGCCGCCGCCGCGGGGCCCGGCCGCGCGGCGGCCTGGGCGTTCGGCTTTGGCTCCGCAGCGCGAAGACCGGACGCGCAAGCGACGGAGACGAGCGAGAGGACGGCGAGCTGGCGTCGTGACATCGGGCTTCTCCAGTCTACCCGCCGGATCAAACGCTCTATTCCCGGCGACCGCTCCGAGGCGTACATCCGAGGTAGGAGGTTCCGAAAGTATGCCCCTTCCGATGGCGCTCGTCCTCGGGGTGTTCGCCCTCGTCGGGCTGGGGGCGCTCTTCGTCTTCGGCCGCCGGCTGACGGCCGCCTGGCTGCGCTACCGCGGCGCGCGGGTCGTGGTGTGTCCGGAGAACCGCGAGATCGTGGCGGTCGAAGTGGACGCCCGGCACGCCGCCGCGACCGCGTCGCAGGGACGCGTCGACCTGCGCCTGGACTCGTGCACGCGCTGGCCGGAGAAGGCGGGCTGCGGCCAGGAGTGCCTCGGCCAGATCGAGTCGGCGCCCGAGGCTTGCCTGCTGCGCAACATCCTCGCGGACTGGTATCAGGGCAAGAGCTGCGCATTCTGCGGCCGCGCGTTCCACGCCGTGCACTGGCACGACCGCAAGCCGGGGCTGCGGGCACCCGACGGCACGATCCGCGCCTGGGACAGCTTCCGGCCCGAGCAGGTGATCGACGTGCTCGCCACGCACGTGCCGGTGTGCTGGGACTGCCGCGTCGCGGAGGGCTTCCGGGCCGAGCACCCCGAGCTGGTGATCGACCGACCGCCCCGCCCCGGGCCGCCGCCTTCGATGGCGTGAGCCCGACCGGCTCGCAGGCCGCCCTTGTCGCCGAACGGAACCCTCGGGCCGGGCCAGACGCTCTCCCGCTTCCGCCTGCTGGAGAAGATCGGCGAGGGCGGCATGGGCGTCGTGTGGAAGGCCCTCGACACCTCGCTCGGGCGCGAGGTGGCGCTCAAGCTGCTCCCGGACAGCTTCGCGCAGGACCCCGCCCGGCTCGCGCGGCTCGAGTCGGAAGCGAAGACGATCGCGGCTCTCAACCACCCGCACATCGTCACCCTCTACTCGCTGGAGCAGGCGGACGATCGGCGCTTCCTCACGATGGAGCTGGTCGGCGGCCACACGCTCGCCGAGCTGATTCCGGCGGACGGCCTGAGCTTCGAGGAGCTGATGCGGATCGCGGTCCCGGTGGCCGAGGCGGTGAGCGCGGCCCACCGCCGGGGCATCGTCCACCGCGACCTCAAGCCGCGCAACATCATGCTGGACGGCGAGCGGCGGGTGAAGGTGCTGGACTTCGGGCTGGCGCAGTCGCCCGCGCCCCCGGTGGGCGAGCTGAGCGATCGCACGACGCGCACTCGAGGCAGCCGGATGCTGAGCGGGACGCTCGCCTACATGTCCCCGGAGCAGCTGCAAGGCGAGCCGACCGATCCCCGTACCGACGTCTTCGCGCTCGGTGTCGTGCTCTACGAGATGGCGACCGGACGCCGGCCGTTCCAGGCGCAGAGCGCGGCGGAGCAGATCACCGCCATCCTGCGCGACGCGCCCGTGCCGCCCAGCCGCCTGCGCACGGGGCTGCCCGGCCGCTTCGACCGGCTGATCGCCCGCTGTCTCGAGAAGGACCCGCGCTACAGGCTGCAGTCGGCGGTGGACCTCGGCTGGGAGCTCGAGCAGCTGCAGGCCGAAGCGTTGAAAGCGGAGACGCGTGCCGTGGCAGTCCTGCCCTTCGTGGACATGAGCCGCGAGAAGGACCAGGACTACCTGTGCGAGGGCCTGGCCGAGGAGATCCTGATCGCCCTCAGCAAGCTCGCGGGCCTGCGCGTCGCCTCGCGCGCGGCCTCGTTCCGCTTCCGCTCGCGCGAGGCGGACGTGCGCGAGACCGGCCGCAGGCTCGGGGTCGAAGCCCTCGTCCACGGCAGCGTGCGCAAGCTGGGCGAGCGCCTGCGCATCGCGGTCGAGCTCGTGAGCGTGGCGGACGGCTTCGAGATCTGGACCGAGGTCTACGACCGTGGCATGGAGGACGTGTTCGCCGTGCAGGACGAGATCGCCCGCTCGGTCGTCCGCGCGCTGGGCGTGAGCCTGAGCGAGGCCGAGCACGAGGCGCTGGGCAAGCCCGCGGCCGCCGACGTGCGGGCCTTCGACTACTACCTGCAGGCACGGAGGTTCTTCTACCTGTTCAGCCGCAAGTCGATGCGCTTCGCGCGCGAGCTCTTCGAGCGGGCGATCGCGATCGATCCCGCCTACGCCCGGGCCTGGTCGGGGATCGCGGACTGCTGCGCCTTCCTCTACCTGAACGGGGGCCGCCACGGCGAGGACGCCGAGCAGGCGGATGCCGCGAGCCGGCGGGCGCTCGAGCTCGACCCGGGGCTCGCCGAGGCGCACGCCTCGCGAGCCACCGCGCTCTCGCTGCTCGGGCGGCACGCCGAGGCGGAGCTGGCCTTCGAGGCCGCGATCCGGCTCGACCCGGGCCTGTTCGAGGCGCACTACTTCTATGCGCGCGACGCATTCACGCAGGGCGAGCTCGAGAAGGCCATCAGCCAGTACGAGGCTGCGATCCGCGTGCGCCCCGAGGACTACCAGTCGCCGCTGCTCGTCGGGCAGATCTTCGAGGATCTCGGGCGCGCGGACGAGGCCAGGGCGGTGCGCCGCCGCGGCGTCCGGATCGCGGAGGAACACCTGCGGCTGCGGCCCGACGACGCGCGCGCCTTCTACATGGGCGCCAACGGGCTGGTAGCCCTGGGGGAGACCGTGCGCGGCCTCGAGTGGGCCGACCGCGCCCTCGCCCTCGATCCCGACGACGCGATGCTGCTCTACAACATCGCCTGCATCAAGGCGATGGCCGGCGCGCGCGAGGAGGCGCTCGACTGCCTCGAGCGCGCGCTCCGGGCGGGCATGCAGAACCGGGGCTGGCTCGAGCACGACAGCAACCTCGACTCGATCCGCTCCGACCCGCGCTTTGCGGAGCTGATGCAGGGTCTCGTCGCACGCTGAC
>CAZMRX010000308.1:5361-6618 GCA_964568755.1 uncultured Acidobacteriota bacterium
CCCCCCTCAGTCGAGCCGCTGCAGCGTGATCCCGTCGCAGTAGGCGTTGGCGGCGTTCGCGCCGTCGCGGACGCAGCGGACCTTGATGGCGGTCGTGGTCGCTCCGACCGTCGTCTCGGCAAAGACCCGCTCCCAGACCTGGGTTGCCCGGGCCATCGCCTGCGCGTCGGGAAAGCTCCCACCCTGGCCGGCGCCATCGTTGAAATCGAGGTAGACGTTGTCGGCCGCCGAGACGCGCCACAGGCTGCCGCTCAGGCGATAGCGCTTGCCCGGCGTCACCGGGATGTAGTCCGACGAGATCACGAAGTCGGCGTCCGCGTCTCCACCGCCGCTCTGGCCGCGCAGCGCGATCTTCCAGGGGCTCGTGCCCTCGTCGCCCCCGTCGGTGGTGATCACGGCGTCCGTCGACCCGGACCAGCCTCGCAGGTAGTCGCCGACCGCGCCGCCCTGCGCCGGCGGGACGAGGAAGTCTTCGCAGAAGCCGTTCCTCACGTAGGTCCGGTTGTCGAACGGATCGAACCACGGCAGCGCCGGCGCGTCCGGCGGAGTGAAGCGCTCGAAGGACTCCGCGTACTGGTAGTGGACGCCGCTCGGCTCCTGGCGGTTGAAGGACTCGAAGCGGATCGTTCCCAGCCCCTTGCCCAGGTGATAGACCTCCCTGGAGCTCGGCTCCGGATGGCGGCCCCAGTAGTGCACCTCGAGCACGTCCTGGTACCGGAGCTGGCTGTCCGGGTCGCGCCAGCTGTCGTAGTGCGCCACGATCTCCACGCGGAGCGTCAGGTCGTCCTTGTTCGTGGTCCGCCGCAGCCGGGGGTCGAGGAGCGAGTCGGTGACGCGCTGCTGCTTGAAGTCGCCCACGCTCATGCGCGGGTCCATCCAGACGAAGGGCGAGGAGAAGCTGTGGCTCTCCTCGCTGCCGTAGTAGCCGTTTCCGCGGAACGTCCCCCAGTAGAGCAGCCCGGTCCCGGTGACCTCGAACACGTCGTACTTGGTGAAGCTGCTGTCGCCCTGGAGGGCGACCGTCCGACCCCAGAGCGAGCCGCGCCAGAACGTGTGCTGCCCGACCTCTCTTTCCATCTTTCCGGGGGCGAGGATCGCGAACGGCCGCAGCGGGCCGGGGACGGGCGAGCGGGGCCCGACACGGCGCGGGCTCGCACGCGCGGGCGCGCGCTTCGTCGCCCGGGACCGGCGGCTCGGCGCCGCGGGCCAGAAGATCGTCGTCATCAGGCCGAGGAGCCCGTGCGGCATCAGCCAGTA
>CAZMRX010000309.1:0-6606 GCA_964568755.1 uncultured Acidobacteriota bacterium
GTCAGCTCGCGGATCGTCCGCTCGAGGTCCTTGCGCGGGACGAGGTCGACCGCCTCGAGCTCGTGCTCGAGCAGGCGGAAGATCAGTCGATGCTCGCGGCCGACGCGCTGGCGGTAGAGCTCGCGGTCACGCTCTAGCCGCTTCGTGCCGCGCAGCGCAACCTCGTCGCCCGCCGCGATGCGGCTCGCGAGGACCACGGCCCGCCGCCGGACCGGCTCGGGCAGGTTAGCCGCACTCGCGCGGAAGCGCCGGCTGAAGACAGGGATGCGGAAGGCGAGGGCTCCGACAGCGTCGCCCGGCTCGGCATCGTCCTCTTCGCCGTCGTGCTCGTCGTCCTCGCCGCCCGCCCGTTCGGCGCTCGCGCGCTCCGCTTCGAGCGCGTCGATGCGCTTGCGCTCGCGCTCGAGCTGGCGGCGGAGCTGGTTGCGCTCGGAGTGGCGCTGCGAGAGCTCGCCCTTCAGGGCGCTCACGCGCTCCTTCAGTGCCGCGACGCGAGGGTCCGCGCCGGCGGGCGGCTCGGGCACGGTCTCCTGACGCTGGTCGAGCCGGCCGTGGAGAAGGGCGAGCTCCTGGCGTAGCCGCGCGAGCTCGGTCTCCGTGTCGGCGAGCTTGCGCTCGACTCCGTCGTCCGGCGGGGGTTCGGGTCGCGCTTCGGTGCGATGAGCAGGCGGCGCGACGTGCTCGTGGTGGTGGACGCCCGGCCGCTCGTCGAAGAGGTCGGAATCCTCGTCGCCCCAGAGGTCTTCGAGGTCCTCGGTCGGGTCGAGGGCGGGCAAGCCCAGCCGGTCGCGCGCGAGGCCCAGGTGCTCGCGCAGCGTGTCGCGGTCCAAGGGGTGGGCGAGCGGCGCGGCGCCGCGAGCCGCCAGGATGCCGAGGCAGGGCCAGGCGCTCCAGAGGAGGTCGAAGGCGACGTCCACGCCTCCGCTGTCGAGGCTCTTCCTCGCCTCGGCCTCGATCAGGTCGAGGGCTTGCGACTCGGTGGCGCCGTCGCGAAGCAGCCGCTCGTAGAAGCTCAGCCACTCGTCGCTGGACGAAGGAACCCTCTGGAGGAAGCGCCTCGCCGCCTCGATCTTCCCGGCGCGGATGGCGCCGTCGGCGGCGTCGCACACGTAGTCCACGTAGCGGCCCTCCGCTCCTACCGCGTCGAAGAACTGGTGGAGCGCGTCCCACTCCTCGTAGCGGATGAGCTGGTTGAGGACGATGCCGTGGAGCGAGGGATCGATCCGGCGCGGGTCGAGCCGCGCCAGCTCGTGGGCGCGGAGCGAGCGGGCCCGCTCCAGGTCGAGGTGCTCCTCGAGGTGGAGGCGCAGCTCGGCGCGGGTCACGCCCGCGACGTCGGAGGAGTCGCGCAGGCGCTGCTGGTCACTGGCCTCGCAGCAGCGCTTGTACTTCTTGCCGCTTCCGCAAGGGCAGGGCTCGTTGCGACCGACGCGCGGGGCGGCGCGGCGCCGCGTCGTGGCGACCGCGGCATCGTCGTCGGCGAGGCCCTCGAGCAGGGGCGCGCGGACGCGCTCCAGGAACCGGGCCGACCAGTCGCCGGCGACCTCTAGCAGCGCTCCCGCGGGCCGCCGTTCGACGAGTGCCGTGAGCTGCTCGTCCTCGAGCAGGGCCGACGCGGCGGCTAGCAGGACCTCCACCTCGAAGCCGCTCGCCTCGCGTACGAGCAGGCGCGCCTGGCGTACGAGCTCGGCCCTGTGCCGGTCGAGCCCGCTCTCCCGGCGGAAGTGCGCGGCGAGGAAGAGCGCCGCCGACTCGCGCTGCCACGACAGGCGGCCGTCCTCGACCGCCCCGAGGAGCGCTCCGACCACGTCGCCCTCCATGCGGGCCGAGACCTTGCCGATGAGGATCGGGTCGGGGAGCAGGCGCGCGCCCCGGACCAGGTGACGCGCGTCCACGGCCACGCCAGCGTGGAGGGCGGCCAGGGACAGCGCCGTGAAGGCGCGCGCGAAGTGCCCCTCGCTGCACTCTTCGAGCAGCCTGTCCACCGCCTTTGCCTCGCCCGGGATCTCGCGGGAGAGCGATAGGACGGCCTCTTGCGAGAGGTGGATCGCTTCGGCCCGCAGGACCAGGGGATGCGTGGCCACGCGCTGGACGTCATCCACGCGGGCATCGTGGGGCTGCCAGGTCGCGGGCGTCAAGGCGTCGCGCCACTTGTGGACTTTCTATACGATCACCTTAGGCATAATCTGTCCTTGACAGAAGGACAGATGTGGACGATCCTCGGCTCATGAGTCTCCATCCTGTTCTGGCGGAGAAGCTGAGCGTCGCCCTCGAGCCCGCAGCCGCAGGGGAGTTCACCCGGCGGGATGCGCGCCTTCCCAAGGTGCCGGGCAAGGTGCAGGCCGTGATCGGCATGCGGCGGGCGGGGAAGACGACGTACCTGAGGCAGCTGCTGGGCGAGCGCCGACGGACCCTCGCGCCCGAGCGGGCCGTCTACCTGAGCTTCGACGACGACCGGCTGGCGGTGCTCGACCTGCCGCAGCTGGGGTTCCTGCTCGAAGAGTACTTCAGGCGTTTCCCGGCGCTTCGGGGCAAAGAGACCGTGCACTGGTTCCTGGACGAGATCCAGCTCGTCCCAGGCTGGGAGCGCTTCGTGCGCCGGGTGATCGACTCCGAGAAGGTGGAGATAGCGGTTTCAGGATCCTCGGCGCGGATGCTCTCCCGCGAGGTTCACACGTCGCTGCGCGGCCGCGGGATGGCGACGGTGATCCGGCCGTTCAGCTTCCGCGAGTTCCTGCGCCACCGCGGCGAAGAGCCCGCGCACGAAGCGCGGCGCTGGAAACCGGCCGAGCGGTCCCTGCTGGAGAAGCGCTTCCGCGAGTTCCTGGTCGAGGGCGGCTTCCCGGAGGCGCAGGGGCTCACCCCGGCGCTGCGCGTCGAGCTGCTGCAGGGCTACGTAGACACGTTGCTCTTCCGCGACGTCGTGGAGCGCCATGGCGTGTCCCAGGTAGCCGCGCTGCGCTGGCTGGTGCGCCAGTGCCTGCGGAATCCGGCGGGCAGCTTCAGCGTTCACCGCCTGCACCAGGACCTGAGGGCCCAGGGGCACGCCGTGGCCAAGGACGCCGTGCACGCGATGCTCGGCCACCTGCTCGACGCCTTCCTGCTGAGCCTCGTGTCGCTCGCCACGGACTCGGAGCGCCAGCGCAATTCGAATCCGCGCAAGGTCTACCCTGCGGACCCCGGGTTGATCCGCGCCTTCGATGCGAGCAGCCGGGCCAACGTGGGTCACGCGCTGGAGACGGCGGTGCTGAACGAGCTCGAGCGACGCGGAGCGGACGTCGACTACGTGAAGACGGCCGACGGCTTCGAGGTGGACTTCAGGGCCCGCCATCCGAGTCTCGGCGAGGAGCTGATCCAGGTGTGCGCCGATCCGGCGGCGCCAGGCGTGCTGTCGCGCGAGCTGCGAGCCCTGACCGCAGCGGCGCGCGAGCATCCGCGCGCGGGCAGGCGCCTGTTGGTGCTCGACCGCGACGGCCTGGTTGGGATTCAGGCGCCGGGTGTCGAGGTGCAGCCTGCGTACGAGTGGCTGCTCCGTGAGGAGGGATCCTGAGTCTGAGGGGCGGAGCATACGCCATCGTGGTTCCAGGCGATTCGCCGAGCGTCAGGCGGGCGGGCGCTCCCTCGATTCGAGCAGCTGATCGGGGATCGTTGAAGGCGCGGGAGGCGCGCGACGCGCGTATGGGCCGAGGATCGTCGAGCTGAAGCCTGGGTCAGGAAGCACTCGGGCTCAGGCGCTATGGAGCTTGATGCGCTTGTCGCCGAAGGTCGCGATCACCTCGAGCTCACCGCCAAGAGCTTCGACGTAGCTGCGAAGCGTGGAGAGGCGCACGTCCTGCCGCCGTTCGGTTTCCGACACCTGGCCCTGGCTGCGTTCGAGCACCGAAGCGATCTCCTGCTGCGTCTTGCCAAGCAGTTCCCGGAGTCCCCGGAGGTCCAGCTGCAGCAGCTCCTCCTCAGCATCGCGCCGGAGCTCGTCCTGACGCTCCCGGCTCATCTTGTGCTTGAGCGTACCGAATCGATGGACCTTCATCGTGTCAATCCTCATTCCCCGCCCGCCGTTCCGAGAGATAGCGCTTCCAGAGCTCCTCGGCTCTGGGCACCAATTGCTCGTAGAAACGGTCGTTGCCGCCTTTGTCCCCTCCCAGGAGCAGTACGGCCTTTCGCTCAGGATCGAATGCGTACAGCACGCGATAAGGTCGGCCCTGGTGCTGGACTCTGAGCTCTCGCAGCCCATGACGTGAGCTCTCGATGGCGCTCGTGTACGGGAAGACGAGGGATACCCCACGGCTCTCGAGAAGCGACACCACGCGAAAGACCGACTCCTGCTCGTCCATCGAGAGGGCCTCGTACCAGTTCTTGAACTCGTCGGTGACGACGACCTCGGTCATCCTAGTATCGCTCCAACAAGATATCGTGTCAACGCGATTGGTACTCGGTTCTTTGCCGTGCGCGGGAGTATCTGGCGCTGGCGTGCCACAGGAGGTCCGGTAGGCGCTAGTTGTTCGCGCAGTACTCGTGCTCCTTTCCGCGACTAAAGTGACCTGCGCTGACGCGGTCGTGAGTTAGACTCGTCTTCGACATCCGGAGAGGGTCGCCTTCGCGGGCGGCTCCGGCAACCTGGGCGGGCAACCCAAGGTGCCTTTCCGGACCCGGAAGGCCACTAGGCTTTCGGGTTTGGGAGATGTGGCTCTGACGGCCTTCGCGGCCGGGCAGGGCAACGAAGTTGTCCGGCGCGGTGGTCCCGCGCTTCCGGGTGTCTTCTCGAGGTTGAGAAGACGCCCATGAGTGGAAACATCCTTCGCGCGCTCGGCATCGCCGGGTGGGGTGCGCTCGAGCCGGCCATCCTGGCGGCGCTCGCGACCGAGTCGCCGATCCTGCTGATCGGGCCGCACGGGTCGGCCAAGACGCTGCTGCTGGCGCGGCTGGCCGAAGGGCTCGGGCTCGCCTTCCGGCACTACAACGCCTCCATCCTCAGCTTCGACGACCTGCTCGGGTACCCGGTGCCGCAGGACGGGCGGCTCGTGTACCTGCAGACGCCCGCCACCATCTGGGAAGCCGAGGCGGTGCTGTTCGACGAAGTCTCGCGCTGCCGGCCGGAGCTGCAGAACAAGCTGTTTCCGCTGATCCACGAGCGCGTGGCCCAGGGGCTGCCCCTCACGCGGCTGCGGCACCGGTGGGCGGCGATGAATCCGCCGCCGGGGGAGGGCGCAGCGGCGGCCGGGACGGTGTCGTACGACGGGGCGGAGCCGCTGGACGTGGCGCTCGCGGATCGGTTCGCGTTCGTGCTCGAGGTGCCGGTGCTCGGGCAGCTGGGGGACGACGACCGGCGGGCGGTGCTGCTGGGCGGAGGCCAGCCGGATGCCGACTGCGCGCAGAGGCTGCGCTCGGCGGTCGAGCGCTGCCGTGCGGGCCTGGCCTCGGCATCCTCGCTGCTGCGGGGGCGGGCGGCCGAGTACGTGGACGTTCTCGCCGCGAAGCTCGCGGCCGCGGGGCATCCGCTGTCGACGCGGCGCGCCGTGACTCTCGTCCGCAACGTCGAGTCGCTGTGGGCGGCGGAGCGGGCGCTGCGGGACGAGGTCGTTCTCGAGGACGTGTTCCACGCGGCCGCGCGCTTCTCGCTGCCGGACGCGGCGTGGGGACGTCCGGTCGAGGGGCACGTGCTGCTCGCTGCGCACCGGGCGGCGTGGGAGGCGGCTTCGCTCGCCGCTTCCTCGCCCCAGCGTGCGCTGCTGGTCGAGACGAGCCCGCTGCGGCGGATCGCGCTCGCGCTGCAGCTGGAGCTGCCGCCGGGGGAGGCCGGGGCGGTGATCGCCGACGCCTTCTCGGGCTTGTCGCGGCCGGTGCGACTGGTGACCTCGGCTGTGCTCTTCCCGCGACTCGCGTCGCGGACCGACCTGCCGGCGAGCACGCTCGAGGCCGTGGCGGAGGCGTATGCCGGCGTGGCCCGCGGGGGCCGCGCCTCCGTCACCGTCCGGCAGGGCGGGCGCGACTGGAAGCGCGAGCTGCTCGGGAGCCGACTGGCGGAATTGGATCCGGCTCGCCAGCGGGACCGGGTGCTGCAGAACGTCGCGGCCACGCTGATGTCGGAGGACGAGCGCTTCGAGTGGGACGCGGTGGTGGCCGCCTGGGACGAGGCGACGGCCGTGCTGGCGGCCGCGGAGGTGGCGGCGTGACGGAGCGCGTGCTGCACAACATGTCCGTGCCGTCGACGTCGCGGGTGTCGGTGGCTCGCGCGGTCCACCCGGGCCTTCGGTTTCGCGTGGACCTTTCGTTGCTGAATCGCTCGCGGGAGTCGCTGCGCGACCGGTTGGGCCGGGGCGGCTGGCGCAAGGCGTGGGACATCCTGCTGGCGGCCGGCGACGCGCCTCCGCGGGTCGCGGGCGGGCGGCGGCGACCAGAGGCCCTGGAGCAGCACCTGGCGAGCGCCGTTGCCGCCGCGGGGGTGCCGGATCGGGTGGGCGTGTTTCTCAGGGAAGAGAGCGCCACCGAGACGGACCGGGTCCTGCCTCCGGCCGCGGCGCTCGGCGTCCTCGCTCGGCGCTCGGTGCCGCTCTATCTCCCGTCGCGCCGCCTCGAGGCGTCGCTCGTCGACTCTCGCGTTGCCGT
>CAZMRX010000310.1:0-6601 GCA_964568755.1 uncultured Acidobacteriota bacterium
ACGCGAAGGCGGCCGGCGTGCCGATCGTCGTGGCCGTCAACAAGATCGACAAGCCCGACGCCCAGCCCGACCGCGTGCGCCAGCAGCTGTCGGACCGGGGCCTGATGCCCGAGGAGTGGGGCGGCACCAACGTCTTCGTCAACGTCTCGGCGAAGAAGAAGCAGGGCCTCGAGCAGCTGCTCGAGATGTTGCTGCTGGTGGCCGACATGCAGGAGGTCAAGGCCAACCCCAAGAAGCCCGCGCTCGGGACCGTGCTCGAGGCGCGGCTCGACAAGGGTCGCGGCCCGGTCGCGACCGTGCTGGTGCAGGACGGGACGCTGCACATCGGCGACACCGTGGTCGCGGGCGCCGTCGCGGGCAAGATCCGCGCGCTCGTCGACGACCGCGGCGCGCGGCTCAAGGAAGCCGGGCCCTCGACGCCGGTCGAGGTGCTGGGGCTGCCCTCGCTGCCCGAGCCGGGCGACCAGCTGCTCGGCGTCACCGACAGCCTGAAGGCCCAGTCGATCGTCAACTTCCGCCAGCTCAAGATGCGTGAGAAGGCGCTCTCCGCGTCCTCGCGCGTCAGGCTCGAGGACCTCGGGCGGGCGATCGCCGAGGGGCAGCTCAAGGAGCTGCTGCTGGTGCTGAAGGCCGACGTGCAGGGCTCGCTCGAGGCGGTGGCCGACCAGCTCAACAAGCTGCCGCAGGACAAGATCAAGGTCCGCATCATCCGCCAGGGCGTCGGCGCCATCACCGAGGGCGACGTGCTGCTCGCGGCCGCCTCGAACGCCATCGTGATCGGCTTCAGCGTCCGTCCGGAGCGCAAGGCCGCCGAGATCGCCGAGCGCGACGAAGTCGAGATGAGGCTCTACACGATCATCTACGACGTCGCCGAGGAGATGAAGAAGGCCATGGAGGGCCTGCTCGAGCCGACCGTGCGCGAGGTGCGGCTGGGTGCCGCCGAGGTGCGCGACACCTTCAAGATCTCCAAGGTCGGCACGATCGCCGGCTGCTACGTCCAGGACGGCAAGGTGGTGCGCACCGCGATGGTGCGCCTGCTGCGCGACAACGTCGTGATCCACACCGGCAAGGTGAGCTCGCTCAAGCGCTTCAAGGACGACGCCAGCGAGGTCAAGTCCGGCTTCGAGTGCGGCATCGGCATCGCCGGCTACAACGACGTCAAGCCCGGCGACGTGATCGAGTTCTTCACCACGGAGAAGGTGAAGGAGACGCTCTAGCCGGGGGTCTGGGGGGCGGCGTTGGAGCCCCCCAGTGTCCTGCGCGTGGTCGTCAGCCTTCCCCTGGCTCGTTCGTTCTGGTTCGTCGGCCGTGTTCGTAGTTCGCTTCGACGTGACTCTCCTGGTGCGATGATCAGTGGTCCAGTTGCCCGTGACTCTTCGAGTGCGTTGGAAAGAGGTCGTCGAAACGCCCACGGCCTGCTGCTCGCGTTCCTGTTCCAGGGGGATTCCATCCCCCCAGACCCCCCTGGGTGGCTCGTTGCCCCTCGTGGGCTCCGATTCCTTTTCCGCATTGCCATGGTGATTGGTCTTCTGACGCTCGATCTGCACTTTCCGGGGGCGCGTAGCCTCAAGGACAAGCGCCAGGCCCTGCGGAGCTTCGAGACCAAGGCGCGCAACCGGCACAACGTCGCGATCGCCGAGGTCGAGCACCAGGACTTGTGGCAGCGCGCCCGCGTGGCGGTGGTCTCGGTCAACACCGACCACGGTCACCTGGAGTCGACGTTGTCAGCGGTGGCGGGCGAGGCCGCGACCGCGCGCGACGTGCTGCTCGTGGACCAGCAGCTGGAGATCCTCTAATGGTGGCGGGACGGCGTGCCGAGCGGCTGGCCGAGGAGATCCGCGAGCAGGTCGCGCGCATGATCGCCTCCGACCTGAAGGACCCGCGGCTCGGCTTCATCACCGTGACGCGCGTCGAGCTCGCCCACGACCTGCGCTACGCGCGCGTGCACGTGGGCGTTCTGGGCGGCGAGAGCGAGCGAAAGAAGAGCCTGGCCGCGCTGCAGCAGGCGAGCGGCTTCGTGCGCCGGGAGCTCGGCAAGCGGCTGGGCATCCGGCACGTTCCCGAGATCGACTTCCGCTACGACAAGGGGCTCGACGCGACCGACCGGGTGGCGCAGCTCCTGGCGGAAGACCGGCAGCGGAGCCAGGCGGGCCGCCTGGGCGAGGCGGAGCCTGAAACGGACCCGCGAGCCGAAGCCGACCAGGGCGACGAGGACGACGGGAAGCCCGAGTAGGGGTCGTGGACGGCGTCCTGGTCGTCGACAAGCCGAGAGGACCCACCTCCCACGACATCGTGGACCGCGTACGCCGCGTGCTGCGGACGCGCCGCGTCGGCCACACGGGCACCCTGGATCCGTTCGCGACCGGCGTGCTGGTGCTGTGCGTGGGCCGGGCGACGCGGCTGGCGCGTTTCCTGGCCGCGGGAGAGAAGGCCTACCGCGCCAGCGTCCGGCTCGGGTTCGCGACCACGACCGACGACGCCACGGGCGACCCCCTCGAGGCCGAACGGCCGGTCGCGATCGACGATGCGGCGCTGCGGGACGCGCTCGCGGGGCTCGTGGGTACTTTCGACCAGGTGCCGCCGGCGTTCTCCGCGCGCCAGGTGGGCGGGCGCCGGCTGTACGAGCTGGCGCGCCGCGGCGAGGCGGTGGCGCGCGCCGCGACGCCCGTCACGGTCCACGCGCTCGAGCTCGTGTCCCGCGGCCCCGCGACGCTCGAGCTCGACGTGCTCTGCTCGCCGGGCACGTACGTTCGAGCGCTCGCGCGCGACCTGGGAGAGCGCCTGGGCACGGGCGGGCATCTCGTGGCGCTGCGCCGCACCCGCTCGGGTGCGTTCGACCTCTCGCAGGCCGTCTCGGGCGACGACCTCGCGGACGCCGCGAGCCGCCTGGTGCCGCTCTCGGGGCTGCTTCCCGAGCTGCCCGCGGTGCGCGTCGGCGAGGAAGGCCGCCGCCTCGTCGGCCACGGCCGTGAGATCGGGCTCGAGCACATCGTCTCGGAGATCCCGACGGGCGGCGTCGAGCGTGTACGTCTCGTCACCGAGAGCGGCGAGCTGCTCGCGCTCGCGGTCGCGTCCGGGTTCGAGGAGAACGCATCCCCCTTGCCGCGGCGTCCCACGCTGCGTCCCGACCTCGTGCTGATCGGCTGAGACGGCCGTCAGGACCCGCGCGTTTTCCTGTTTTTACACGGCCCGGTCCGATCAACATGCTAAAGTGAAGTGTTCGGAGGATGCCGCGTCGGCATCGCCAAAGGAGACGCGCGGGATGAACGTCGTGGGCAGGCGTGCCGTAGGACTGATGCTGGTGGCGACCGGAGCGCTCGCTCTCGGTCACTGTGGTGGCGGCTCGGGAGCGGGTCCGACCGTTCCGCCGACACCGCCGGTGACGACTCCGACCCCTGCTCCCACGCCGACGTCCGACCCGCCCATCTCGCAGAGTTGCACCAAGCTGCCGGCCGCGAATCCGAACGTGCCCTGCCGCCCCGAGGGCTCGGAGTACCAGGAGATCGTCGACAGCGCCATTCGAACGCTTCAGGCGGAGCAGTCCTCGATCTTCGACGGCGATCAGGTGCTGAGCGTCGGCGCCTACTATGTCGGCCTGATCAAGGTGCTCGACCGCCAGGGCCTGTGCGCGGAGACGGACGGCGAGGAGCTGGGCGTCACCAACCGCGCCAGCTCGAACGAGCAGTTCGACGTCCTGTCCGCCCAGAACCGCGTGCGGCTCGGACCGAACAGCTACCGGACCACGTGCACTCCCTCGGCGATCCCGGTCGCGCAGGGGGCGCTGCCCCCGGCGCAGGCCGGTTGCCCGCTCCCCTCGAGCCGCGAGGTCGCGTGCGGGCGCGAGCCTTCGGGTCGCTACCTGGGCGACGTCGAGGCCGCCGTTGCCCAGATCCAGAAGGACAAGCCGGAGCTCTTCGACTTCAACGACCTCGCGCAGGGGACCGGCTGGCCCGCCGTCAAGGACATGAAGGCGTATCACCAGGGGGTCGTCGATATCCTGGTCAAGAAGGGCTACTGCGCCTTCGACGACGGCGAGGAGCTCGCCGTGAAGACCGGCTCGAACACCTTCAGCGAGCAGTACGACATCAACTTCCAGGACAAGTACATCCGCACCGGCAGCGGCACCTACCGAGCCAGCTGTTATCCGGCGGCTTTCTAGGGGGGGTCCGGGGGGCGCTCAGCCCCCCGACACTCAACCAACCCCCCGCGCATCTGGTGGTCTGTGGGGGTTGTCCGTTCTCCTGCTGGCGTGCTCCGGTCTGCCGTTGTGGTTCTCCGTTCCTCCTGGCCCGCCGTCTCGCTGTTCGTAGCCGTTGTTCGTGACCGTCGTCCGGTGTCGTCGTCCGCCTCGTTACTCTCCAAGAGCGTTCTTCGTAGAAGGACGACCGGCGAGGCCTGTGGTCGACGTTCTCTGAGATGGGGGGCTTTGCCCCCCATACCCCCCTGGTTGCCTCTTACTCCACGATCCTGTACAGGCGGGCTCCGGGCTCCTCGTGGACGCTCTCCAACACGCCCGTCGTGTCGAAGCGCACCCGGTCGTTGCCGTACAGCGCCAGGAACGACGCCCCCAGCGATCGCGCGATCGTGAGCGCCTCGTCCCGGCTTTCCGTCCGGAAGAAACGGTAGACCGTCGCGTGCCGCGCCTCGAGGTCGGCCTTCGAGGCGAACTGCGTGAGGTAGGGCGTGAAGCGCTCGTAGGTCACGCGCCGCCCCGCGAGCACCACGGGCGCCGGAGGGTAGCGGCCGCCGGGCCGCTGCAGCACCACGTCGCCGGGGCGTGAGACCGTCTCGAGCGCCCGCATGGCGCGCACCATCGCAGCCGGCAGCCGGTC
This sequence comes from uncultured Acidobacteriota bacterium, assembly GCA_964568755.1. Classification (GTDB taxonomy): domain Bacteria; phylum Acidobacteriota; class Vicinamibacteria; order Fen-336; family Fen-336; genus DATBSL01. The sequence continues at coordinate 4,833 of CAZMRX010000310.1, forward strand.
GGGAGGAGTCGCCGCCTTCTTCGCCGCGTACTGCCAGGTGGCCGGCGTGGCGAGAAGCAGGAGGGCCGCGGTGGCGAGCAGGCGCCTGGCGGGCGACGTGGCGAAGCGAACCAGCCCCCACGCGGCGAACACCCACAGCAGCGGCCCGGACTGCTCGACCAGGTACGCGGCGTCGTTCACCAGCTTCTGGTCCGGGAGCACCTCGGGCGCCGACACCCTGAACAGCAGACCGAGCGGCCAGCCGGAGAGCGCGATCGCCGCCGTCGCGGAGCCGGCCGCCGGTCCCCGCAGCGCGCGCAGCGCTTCGCCCACGCCCGCGAGACGCAGTCCGAGCGAGAGCAGCAGCCAGGCTGCCGCCGCGCCCGCGAGGGGCAGACCGGCGAGCGGCGCGAGCCCGAGCGTCTCGCGCGTGACGTGCACGAGGTCGAGCGGCGCCAACGCGACGGTCACCGTCTCGCCGCCCTGACCCAGCACCAGGACCGCGGTCGCAAGCGCCAGCGGCGCTGCCGCGAGCAGGAGGCCGCGGCGCGAGATGGCGCGGCCGAGGACGAAGGCGACGCCGAGCCCCAGCAGCAGGTGCGCGCCCAGGAACACCTTGAAGAAGGGAATCGCCGCCGCCTGGAAGGTGGCGAGTGCCAGGTGGCCCCGCGCGCTCGTTTCCTCGAAACGCGACAGCGAGACGAGGGCGCCCGCGGCGAGGGCGAGCGCCGGCACCACCGGGTTGGCGTAGACGAGCGACAGCAGGAGATTGCCGCGGAGCAGGTCGCACCACCAGTGGGCCTGCGCGTTGGCGGCGAAGACGAAGGAGAAGTCCGTGAGCAGCAGCGTCCACGGGACGAGTGCGACGGCGGCCGCGGGCGCTCCGAGCCGGGCCGTCAGCGCGCGCAGCGCCAGGATCAGGCCGATGCCCCAGAGCGTCACGTCCAGGCGCGTGAGCGAGCTCCAGGGGTCGGTCCCGGCCCAGCGCCGCGCGGCGGCGCGGACCAGGTCGGTGCCCAGGTGATAGCCGAGCGGGAAGCCCGACACGCCCGGGACCTGTGGCGGCTGGCCGGTCAGGAGCTCGTGCGTGAGGCCAACGTGGAATGCGGAATCGAACGTCACGAGCGGGTCGAGCAGGAAGTCGCCGGTCGCCGGCTCGACCCGGTTCCAGGGGTAGTGCGTGACGGCCAGGAGGGCGACGAGGGCGAGCGAGGCGGGGATCGCGCCGCGCAGCGACGGTCCTGATGCGCTCACGAACGGCCCGCGGCCGACGATCCAGGCCGCCGCGAACAGGAGCGCGAGCGTCGCGGGGAAAGCGCCCGGCACACCGGAAACCAGGCTCAGCCAGAACGCCAGCGAGCAAAAGGCCGTCCCCAGGGGGACGGCGAGGGAGGCGTCGAGAGGCGTGCGGACGAGCCGCTGGAGTGCGAGCCCCGGCAGCAGGATGGCCGCGGCGGCGAAGATCGCGAAGGGGAGAAGCTCGCTGGGGGTCAAGGGTTTACACGTGACGTCGGGGCGTGGTATTCTCTCCCGTTCATCAAAAAGAGGAAAGAGGAGTCACTAGGAGGTCAGTTCGGTGAGTTTCAGCAAGACCCAGAAAACGGAGGTCGTCTCGGGCTACCGGATCCACGCAACGGACACGGGCTCGCCCGAGGTGCAGGCAGCCCTCCTGAGCGAGCGGATCAGCTACCTGACGGAGCACTTCAAGTCCCACCCCAAGGATCATCACTCCCGAAGGGGGCTGCTTCAGCTGGTCGGGCAGAGGCGTCGGCTGCTCGAGTACCTGAAGG
>CAZMRX010000311.1:0-6573 GCA_964568755.1 uncultured Acidobacteriota bacterium
CGCCGGCTCGTGCGGCGCGATCGGCACCGGCTGAGTGTCGCTGCGGTCCGGGAGCGCGCCAATGACGGGCGGCTCCTCCAGCCGCTGCCCGTCGGGCAGCAGCGTCTCGCCGCAGGAGTTGCAGAAGCGCGCCGGCAGCGGGACCGACGCGCCGCACGCGACGCACACGGCCTTGGGCGGACCCGACGGCTGCGCCACCTGCGCGCCGCACTCGCGGCAGAAGAGGTCGCCGCGCCTGTAGGGGGCCTTGCACGACGGGCACTCGAGCGGCGCCGCCGAGGGGTGCGCCAGCACCTTGCCGCCGAGCGCCTCGGCCACCTCCTCGCGGAACAGCAGCCGCATGCTGCCGATCGCCACCAGGTCGCCGTCGCGCAGCGCCCGCTCGCTCACGCGGTCTCCGTTGACCACCGAGCCGTTCGCCGAGCTGCAGTCGCGCAGGTAGAACTGCTTGCCGCGGTGCTCGACCACCGCGTGTCGCCGCGAGACCATCGCGTCCGGCAGCACCAGGTCGTTCGACGGGTCGCGGCCGATCGTCAGGATCGTGGTGCGCGAGAGCGGGATCTCGCGGCGGTTCGACGAGGTCGGGTTGACGATCAGCTTGGACACGCTCAGGCCCCGAGGAACGTCTGGCGGAAGCTGGCCTCGACCTTGACGCGCACGCCGCCCTTCGTCGCGGGCTCGAACTTCCAGCCGCGCACGGCCGCGACCACGACGTCGTCCACCGCCTTGCCCGCCGACTCGACCACCACCACGTCGCTGACCTCGCCCGCGTCGCTCACCTGGAAGCGCACCAGCACCGACACGCGCTGGCCGGAGCGCAGGCGCGGCGCCTTGCCCGAGGGGTAGGACGGCGACGCGCCGGACAGCTTGCGGGCCAGCGTGTCCACCTGCCCCGGCTCGTTCGGGTACACGCGCGCCACGTCGACGGGCGCCGGGGTGGGCGGCGCCGCGGGCCGAGGCCGCAGTCGCACCTCGACTCGCCCCGTTTCCCCGGCCGTCACGTCGAGCGTGCTCGCCCAGGGCTCGTGGCCGTCGAGCCTGATCTCGACGCGGCGCTTCCCGGGCTGGAGCTTGACGGCGCGCAGCGGCGTCTCGCCCGCGGGCTTGCCGTCGATGCTCACGGCCGCGCCCGGCGGGGTCGAGACGAAGTCGGCCGCCCCCGTGATGGGCGCTGCTCGCGGCCTCAGCGCGAGGCGCAGCTCGGCCGATGGAGCATCGGCGCTCAGCGCGACGCGCCGGCGCTCGGTCTCGAAGCCCGGCTGCTCCACGCGCACGTCGTAGCTGCCGAACGCGAGCTCGCCCAGCTCGAGCGGAGAGCGCCCGCGAGCCTTGCCGTCCACCAGCACGCGCGCGCCCTGGGGCTCGCTCTCCACGCGCAGGGTGCCCGACACCGCCACGGCGGCCGCCGGAGGCGGCTGGGCGGGCTCGGAAGGCGCAACCGGAGCGGGCGCGAGAGTGGTGGCGGGAGCCGGCTCGACCGCCTGCCGCGCCCGCAACGCCCAGGCGCCGAGGGCGAGCGCGGCAAAGAGCGCCAGCGCTCCCCCGCCCAGGACGAGCGGCAGCGCGATGCCCGGACGCGGCGGCCGCGCGGTGGGCGCGCCGGGACCGGCCGGTTGCGTCGGCAGTGCGCGAAGCGTGGGATCGGGCGGCTGGGTCTGCGACGCCTGGGGCGGCTCGAGCGCCTTGGCCACGGCCGTCGCCTCGGCCGACGCGACCAGCGTCGGCGGCGGCGCGTCGAGGACCAGCGTCGTGGCGCCCACCGGACCCGTGCCTGACGGCTCCGCCGGGGCGCCCTTGGGGATCAGCAGCGTCTCGTCCTCGTCGCGCGCGAGAAGCGGCGCGGCCGCGCCGCGGGGCACGGCCGCCACGGGCAGCGGCGCCGCGCGGGGAATCTCGACCGTGACGACGTCGCCGAGCGCCTCCAGGCTGGCCGTCTCCTCGCTGCCGAGCCCGCTGAACCAGGACCCCAGGCACAGCTCGAGGTCCTCGACGAAGGCGCTCGCCGTCTGGTAGCGCTGCTCGGGCTTCTTGGCCAGCACCTTGTTGAACACCTCGCGCCACTTCTGCGGCACGAGGCCGTTCATCTCCAGATCGGCGGGCTCCACCGGGTCGGTGTGCACCAGCTTGTAGAGGATCGACGTCACGTTGGGGCCGGGGAAAGGCTGCTGGCCCGAGAGCATCTCGAAGGCCACGACGCCGAGCGAGAAGATGTCGCTGCGGCCGTCGAGCTTCTCGCCCATCGCCTGCTCCGGCGACATGTAGGACGGCGTCCCGAGCAGCGCTCCGGCGTGCGTGATGTCCGCGTCGGCCAGCTTGGCGATGCCGAAGTCCGTGACCTTGATCTTGTCGGCGTCGTACAGGATCAGGTTGGCCGGCTTGATGTCGCGGTGGACGACGCCGCGCGAGTGCGCGTAGTCGAGCGCCGCCGCCACCTGGCTGACGAGCCCGATCACCTTCTCGGGCTTGAAGCGCTCGCCCTCGGCCAGCACCTCGGCCACGGTCCGCCCGTCCACGAACTCCATCGCGAAGTACGGCAGCCCGCCGTCCTCGCCCAGGTCGAAGAGCGTCACGATCCCGGGGTGCGAGAGCGTTCCCGAGATCTGCGCCTCGTGCTGGAAGCGCTCGATGAAGGAGCGGTACTGGGGGCTCGCGCGCGGGATGTCGAGGCGGACGGTCTTGATCGCGAGCGGGCGCTTGATCAGGGGATCGAAGGCCTTGTAGACGGCCCCCATGGCGCCGTAGCCCAGGCTGCCGGTGATCTGGTAGCGGCCTATCGTGGCGGGGATCTGGTCGGCCACTTGTCCTTTGCCGTCGCTCATCGATCCGCCGGGCGCACGATCGCTGCCGACACTCTCCCAAGCGTCACTGTAGCACCCGCGAGCGAGCGGCGTCAACGCGGGGAGCGTCCAAGTCACGCCCCCAGAAGGGCTTGCGGCTATGCTATCCTGCGCGTCTCTGTGGGTCTTCGCCCCGACGCCGTGGGCCAAAGGTCTCCGATGCGCCAGCCGGCCGGCCTCATCCCCTACGAAGCGCTCCAGCAGCCGCTGAGCCCGCTGTTCCTGGACTATCTCGCCGGCCGCGAGCGGGCGGCCGCCTTCTTGCCGGCGGAGGGTTTCGAGCTCCCGGCCATCGCCTCGGCGGCTGAGCGGGCGCAGCGGTTCCCACGGCCGATGGCCGCGGTCGCGGGCGCCCTTGCGGTCCAGCAGGAGGCTCGCGGGGCTGTGCTCGCCGCCGGTCGGGCCCGGGCGCTCGCCCTTCCCGGCGCGGCCGCCATCGTGACGGGTCAGCAGGCCGGCCTGTTCGGCGGGCCGCTGTTCGTGCTGTGGAAGGCGCTCGCGACCGTAGCCGTGGCCCGGCGGCTCGAGGCGGAACGGGGCCTCCCCGTGGTGCCGGTGTTCTGGGTGGCCTCCGACGATCACGACTTCGCGGAGGTGCGGGCGACGACGATCGTGGACGGCTCGGGCGCGCTGCGGACCCTGCGCTACGACCCCCAGCACGAGCCGCTCGGGCGCCCGGCCTGGGACATCGTCCTCGACGAGACCGTGAGCAGCCTGCGCGACGAGCTGGCGCGGGCCCTGCCCCCGGCGCTCGGCCGCGACGAGACCGTGGAGCTCGCCGGCGCCTGCTATCGGGAGGGCGAGACGGTGTCGTCAGCGTTCGCGCGGCTGATCTCGGCCCTGCTGCCCGAGCTCGTCGTGCTCGACCCGGCGGACGAGGCGCTCAAGCGGCTGGCGGTCCCGGTGCTGGCGCGCGAGCTCGCCGAGGGCTCGCCGACCTCGCAGCTCGCCCAGGACGCCGGAAAGGGCCTGCTCGCGGCCGGCTATCACCAGCAGGTGCCGGTCCGGCCGGGCTTCCTGAACCTGTTCGCGATCGTCGAGGGCCAGCGCCGCGCGCTCGCGACCTCGGGCGGCACGATCGAGGTCCGCGGCACGCGCGAGCGCTGGCCCGTCGCGGAGGCGCTCGCGCGCCTCGAGCGCGAGCCGCGCCTGTGGAGCCCCGGCGCGCTGCTGCGGCCGCTGGTGCAGGACGCGCTGCTGCCGACCGCGGCCTACGTCGCCGGCCCGGCCGAGATCGCGTATCACGCCCAGATCGGGCCGGCCTACGCGCACTTCGGGATCCCGCGACCTGCGCTCTTGCCGCGGCCGAGCCTCACGCTCTTCGAGCCGCAGCAGGCGCGCGCGCTCGAGGCCGAGCGGCTGACGCTCGGCGACCTGGCGGGCGACCCCGAGCGGCTGGTCGCGCGCTGGGCGCGCGAGGACTACCCCGACGTGGAGGCGGCCTTCGCGCGCACCCGCGAGGCGATCGAGCGCGAGCTGGGGGCCGTGGAGGCTGTGCTCGGCGGGCACGACCCGACCCTGCGCTCCGCCGCGGCCGTGGCGCGCGGCCGGACGCTGCACCAGGTCGAGGGCCTGCACGAGAAGTCCCTGCGCGCTCTCAAGAAGCGCGACCAGGGCCGCGCCGAGCGGCTGCGGCGCACGCGCGACGGCCTGCTGCCCGGCGGGTCGCTGCAGGAGCGCGGGCTCGGCCTGATCGGTGTCGTGGGGCGGCACGGCCGCGCGATCGCGCCCGCGCTCGAGGAACGGCTGCAGCCGTTCGCGCGCGGGCACCAGGTGGTGCTCCTATGAAGCTCGGGATCGTCTGCTATCCGACGGTGGGCGGCTCCGGCGCCGTGGCGGCCGAGCTCGGCAAGCAGCTCGCGCGCCGCGGCCACGAGGTCCACGTCATCTCCTACCGCATGCCGTTCCGGCTCGGCGGCTTCCAGCAGAACGTCTGCTTCCACGAGGTGGACGTCTCGAGCTACCCGCTGTTCGAGTACCCGCCGCACGAGCTCGCGCTCGCCGTGAAGATGGCCGAGGTGGCGCGCGAGTACGGCCTGCAGCTGTTCCACGTGCACTACGCGATTCCCCACGCGATCGCCGGGTTCCTGGCGCAGCAGATGCTCGGGCAGGGCGCGCCGCGCATGGTCACGACGCTGCACGGCACCGACATCACGATCGTGGGCCAGGACCGCTCGTTCTTCGAGATCACCCGCTTCGGGATCGAGCGCTCGGACGCGGTGACGGCGGTCTCCGAGTTCCTGCAGCGGATGACGGCGGCCGAGTTCCAGGTCAAGAAGCCGATCGACGTGATCCCGAACTTCGTCGACCTCGACCTCTACCGCCTCGAGCGCGAGGACCGCTCCGCCTTCGCGGCTCCCGGGCAGAAGGTGCTGCTGCACGTCTCCAACTTCCGCGCCGTCAAGCGCGTGCTCGACGTGGTGCGGATCTTCGAGCGCGTGGCGCGCGAGGTCGACTCGGTGCTGCTGATGGTCGGCGAGGGGCCGGAGCGCTCCTCGGCGCAGGCGCTCGCGCGCCGGCTCGGGATCATCGACCGCATGCGCTTCCTGGGCGCGCAGCACGCGATCGAGGACATCGTGGGCCTCGCCGACGTGTTCCTGCTGCCCTCCGAGCTCGAGTCCTTCGGGCTCTCGGCGCTCGAGGCGATGGCGCGCGGCGTGCCCGTCGTCGGCTCCGACGCCGGCGGCCTGCCCGAGGTGGTGCGCCACGCCGAGAGCGGCTACCTGCTGCCGGTGGGCGACGTCGAGGGGATGGCGACGCGCGCGATCGAGATCCTGAAGGACGACGAGCGCCGGCGCGAGATGGGCCAGGCGGCGCGCCACCGCGTCGAGTCGCTGTTCGGGGCCGAGCGGGTGGTGGGCCAGTACGAGGCGGTCTACGCCCGCACGCTGGGGCTCTAGCTCGATGATGCAGGCCTTCGACATCGCGGCGGTCTGCGCGCACCCGGACGACGCCGAGCTGGTCATGGGCGGCTCGCTCGCGCGCGCCGTCGCCGCCGGACGGCGCGTGGCGATGCTCGACCTGACCCGCGGCGAGAGCGGCAGCCGCGGCACGCCCGAGACGCGAGCGGCGGAAGCCCTCGAAGCCGCCCGGATCCTCGGCGCCGCCCACCGGGAGTCGCTGTCGCTGCCGGACGCCGGGCTGCAGGTGATTCCCGAGCACAAGGACGCAGTCGTCGCCGCGCTGCGGCGCTTGCGGCCCCGCGTCGTCCTGCTCCAGCACTGGGAGCAGCGCCACCCGGACCACGCCGCGGCGAGCCGGATCGTCTACGACGCCTCCTTCCTGGCCGGCCTGCGCAACTACCGCCCCGACCTCGGGGCGGCGTTCCGCCCGAGCAAGCTCGTCTACGCGGTGACGATGACCGAGGCGAACGACATCCGGCCGAGCTTCGTCGTGGACGTGACGCCGGTCTGGGACACCAAGCTGCGGGCGATCGCCGCGTTCGCCAGCCAGTTCACGCCCGCCCCGGGCGAGACCGGCGTGCTGCCGCTCGACCGCTTCCGGGAAGCGGTCGAGCTCGCGGGCCGCCGCCACGGCCAGCACATCGGAGTCCGCTACGGCGAGGGCTTCGTCACCCGCGAGCCGCTCGCGGTCGAGGACGTGGCGAGCCTCGCGGGGGCTTCGCTCTAGGACTGCTTCAGGACTATGCCCGCTGCGACGTCCTCTTCCAGGCCCAGGGTCGTCTCGCCGACCTCGATCACGAAGGTCGGCAGGCGCTGGAGGACGTGGACGGCGA
>CAZMRX010000312.1:0-4435 GCA_964568755.1 uncultured Acidobacteriota bacterium
TTGCCCGAGCTCGCGCCGAGCAGGCTCACGCCGCGCAGGATCAGCGGGAACACCGTCGTCGTGAGCTCGGGCGACGCGGCCATGCCGATGCAGGCGACCGAGCCCCACAGCTCCACGTGGCGCACCAGCCCGGCCAGCAGCTCGCCCCCGACGTTGTCCACCACGCCGCCGTAGCGGGCTTTCTCGAGCGGGCGGGACCCGAGCTGCAGCTCTTCCGGCGTCTTCACCTCGTGGGCGCCGAGGCCGCGCAGGTAGTCGTGGTGCTCGCGCCGGCCCGACACGGCCAGCACCGGGTAGCCCCGCGCCGCGAGGATCGAGACGGCCACGGAGCCGACGCCGCCCGTCGCGCCCGTGACGACGACCTGTCCCATCTCGGGGCGCTGGCCATTCAGCTCCATGCGCACGACGGCGAGCGCGGCCGTGAAGCCCGCGGTGCCGAGGATCATCGACTCGCGCAGCGCGAGGCCCGCGGGGAGCGGGACCAGCCAGTCGCCGGGCAGGCGCAGCCGCTCCGAGAAGCCGCCGTCGTGGCTCTCGCCGAGGCCCATGCCGTTGGCGAGGACCGCGTCCCCGGCCTTGAAGCGCGCGTCCGACGACGACTCGACGACCCCGGCCGCGTCGATCCCGGCATTCAGCGGGAAGCGCTTCAGGATCTTGCCGCGGCCCGTGATCGCGAGGGCGTCCTTGTAGTTGACGCCCGACCAGTGGACGCGCACCACCACGTCGCCCGGAGAGAGCGCGTCCGCCGTCATCTCGACGAGCCGCGGCGCCACCCGGCCGGCCTCCTCGAACACGCGGCAGGCCCTGAAGGTCGCGGGCATCAGAGGCGGACTCCAGGACCCAGCACGAGCACGAACAGCAGCGCGACGAGCGCTCCCGCCGCGAGCCAGGAGGCGCTGCTTGGGAGGCCGGGCGCCTCGCGCTGGAGGGTGGGGAAGCGCCGCTCGTCGCGCAGCAGCTGGGCCATCCAGGCGAGCGCGGAGGTGCCGCCGAACGAGGCGGCGGCGGCCGAGATCAGCACCAGCCTGAAGCCCATGGGATTCAGGAGGCCCGCGGCGACGTAGAGGAGCCCTCCGGTGAGATAGGGGACGAGCGTCAGCGTCAGCGCGCGCTGCAGGCGGCCCGGGCCCGAGCCGAGGAACTGCCGAAGCTCCCGCAGCGCGAGCACGACGACCCCCACGTAGGCCGTCAAGCCGACGATCGCGAGGCCGAGGCGGAACGCCCCGTGTGGCGTCCAGCCCTCGATCACCGCGGCCCAGTCCCCGACGTTGCCGACGCCGGAGAAGAGCCAGTAGCCCGCGGCCTGCAGCAGGTTGACGGTCGCGAGCAGCCAGAGGAAGTACCGCATGCTCGTCGCGCCTCGCGTCGCCCGCAGGACGAAGAGCGCGAGCGCGCCCACGGCCACGTTCGCGATCGTGCCCCCGGCGGAGACCCACTTGAGGGCGGAGCCTTCGAGCGAGCCGGGCTCCTCCTCGAAGTGGACCGCGGACAACGTGAGCGGGCTCCCGCCCGCGAGCAGGCACGCCCCGCCGTGGCCCAGTCCCTCGTGCGCCAGGTTGGCGAGCGCGTAGGCCACGACCGCGATCGCCACCAGCGTCGGGCGGGAGATCGCCTTCGCCTCGCTCACGGCGCCTTCCACCAGCCGAGCAGGTCGCGCGCGACCGACCAGCGCGGCTCGTGCGGGCGCGTCGCCTCGCCCAGGATCCAGTGCGTGCGGGCCGAGTCGAAGCGGCCGATCGCGCGCTGCGTGTCCACGAAGGTGTCGATCGTGTTGAGCAGGTCGGGCTCGCCGCGCGGCACCGCGTAGGCGAGCGGGACGTGGCCGAAGCGGGGCTGGGGCAGCGCCGGGGACAGCCGCGGGTGCAGCAGGCTCCAGGCGCAGGCGCGCTCCCACGTCGTGAGCAGAGCCTCGGCCTCCACCCGCCCCTCCACGAAGTCGGTGGGCGAGAGCACGGGCACCACCTCGGCGAGCGGCAACGCGCGCCCGAGCGCTTCCACCCACTCGGGCCGGCCTATGATCGCGACGCGCACGCGCCGCGCCCGCAGCGCCAGGGCATCGGCGAACTCCTCGCGGCGATGGTCCGCGACCAGGAACGCGATCTGCTCCTCGGCGTAGGGCCGCGAGAACGCGGCGAGCTCGGTCGCGCGCGTGCTCACGCGAACGCCCGACATCACCACGTCCAGCCGGCCGCTCGCGAGCGCGCCCACGAACTCGTCGCGCGGCACGGCCACGTGCTCCAGCCGGACGCCGAGCGCCAGCGCGAGCTGGTGGGCCAGCTCCGCGTCGAAGCCGACCGGCTCGCCGGAACCGTTCAGGAACGCCCACGGGATCGAGTCGGGGTCGAAGCCCACGCGGATGCGGCCGCTGTCGCGCACGAAGTCGAGCCGCGAGCCGCGGGCGGGCGCCGGCTCGGGCGCGGGCGGCAGCCCGGCCTGGAAGCTCGCGGGTGCGAGCGGCGCGCGGGGCTTGATCGCGGCGAGCACCTCCGCGCGCGTGGCCGGGTCGGGCAGCACGCGCGCGAGCAGCAGGCGCGCGCCCCCCACGAACGCCGCCACCAGCGCCACGCTCGTCACCACGAAGCGGACGAGCCGCGGCTTCTCGATCCGCAGCCGTCCCGTGATCAGGCAGGTGCCCAGGATCGCGATCACCAGCGTGTGCATTGCCGCGGCCATCGAGCCGAAGCGGCTGTTCAGCACGCCCGAGACCACGAACAGCTGGAAGTGATCGGTCGGGATCCGCACCAGGTCCAGCAGGAACGGGATCGCGGTGTTGATGCTGCCGAACACGGCGAGCAGGCCGGCGCCGCCGAGCGCCGGGTACTGCGACGCGTCGAGCGGCAGCCCGGCGTACCAGGCCACGAACGGCACGAAGCACACGCTCAGCAGCTTGGCCGAGTGGGGGAAGTTGAAGGAGGTGGGGACCAGGACGTCCACCAGCTCCCCCTCGGTCTCGTCGGGCGGGGCGGCCGCAGCCAGCAGCTCGCGCGAGCGCTCGACAAGCAGCGGCAGCACGATGAACAGGTTGGAGGTGACGAAGGCCGTCACCAGCGCGTCCTGCGAGGACGCGACCAGCTTGCGGTGCGAGACGTGGGTGGTCGCGGCCACGAGCCCCGGCAGCAGCCAGAACGTCAGCAGGCAGGCGAAGCCCGCGTAGAGCAGCAGGAAGCCCTGCAGCCGCTCGAACTCCGCGAGCCGCATCGTGCCCGCGCTGTGGGCGGCGATCGCGAAGATTCCGAAAGGCGTCGTCTTCGCCACCAGCGCGCCCACCCGGCCCATCGCGGCGTTGAAGACGGCGAGCGGCCGCAGCAGCGCTTCCTTGTCCTTCATGCCCATGAGCGCGACGCCGGCGAGCACGGCGAACACCACCACCGCCGGCACCACGTTGTTGGCGAGGGCGTAGAACGGGTTCGAGGGGATGTAGAGGTTGACCCAGTCGATCGGATGCTCCGCGTCCTGCGGCGCGGCGCTGAAGAACGCCCCGCCCTTGCCCGCGGGCAGCGCGAAGGGCGCCGCGAACACGAGCCCGAGCGTGATCGCCCACAGCAGCAGCAGCAGCGCGCCGCCGCGCGTGAAGACGAGCCGGGCCTGCCGGCGGTCGAGGCTGCCGAACCCGTACATCAGCGACCCGGCGACGTACGGCAGCACGGTGATCTGGAGCAGCTGGATGAAGGCACGCCCACCGATGCTCAGAAACGCGACCTTCTCGCCGAAGAACAGCCCGAGCGCGACCCCGCCCGCGAGCCCGACGACGATCTGCTTGGAGAAGCTCACGCTAGCGGGGGCACGGGGGGCGCTCAGCCCCCCGCAAGCTCGGTCCAGGATGTCCGTTCATGGCTGTCCAGTTTCCTTCGGCTCGTTCGTGTTCGTTCCTGTTCGGAGCTTCGTGGTTCGTCTCGCTTGGTCTTCGGTTCAGCCTGCGCTTTGCTCACCTCGCAGGCGTCACCACGATGTTCCGGAAGCGCACCTTGCCGTGGTCCCCTTGCAGCATCAGCGGCCCGGGCTCGCCCTCGAAGGGGTTGAGCGCCCCTCCCGTGATCCCGTCCACGATCGTGTTCAGGATCTCCTGGCCGTTCAGCACCACCTGCAGCTGGCGCCCCACGAAAGTGATGTCGTAGCTCTGCCACTCGCCGGCCTTCTTCGTCGCGTCGAGCTTCGGCGCGACGCGGCTGTAGAGCCCCCCGCAGCCGTGCGAGTCGAGCGCCATCTTCGCATCGGGGTTGTCGAGGATCTGGATCTCGTAGCGCCCGCGCAGGTAGACGCCGCTGTTGCTCTTGGCGTCCACGTTGAACTCGATGTGGAGCTTCATGTCCTGGAACACCTGCTCGGTCACGAGGTCGGCGTTGTCCTTGGTCTCGACGACGGCCAGCTCGCCGTTGACGGCGGCCCAGCCGTTCTTCTTGGCCGTGTCGCGCAGCTTCCAGCCGCCAAGCGTCTT
>CAZMRX010000312.1:4535-6563 GCA_964568755.1 uncultured Acidobacteriota bacterium
CGGCCCAGCCGTTCTTCTTGGCCGTGTCGCGCAGCTTCCAGCCGCCAAGCGTCTTGCCGTCGAACAGCCTCACGGGCTCGCCCCAGACGGGCGCGCGCTTGTCGAGCAGCAGCGGAGCCTTCTTGCCCTCGAAGTGATGGACCTTGCCGTCCGGGTAGGTGACCCGGCCCTTCAGCGTCTCCCCGTCCAGACGCGCCTCGAACACGTCGAGCTGGCCCGGCTTCTCCTCGCGGACGACGTGGAGCACGCCGTCCTTTACCTTCACCGACTTCGCCGGCAGGTAGCTGCCCCAGCGCCAGACGAGGCCCGCCGCGAGAGCGCCGTTCCTGCTCGTGATCTGGAAGCCGCCGCTCACGAAGGTGTCGGAGGCGTCGGTGATCCGCAGGTTCCAGCGGCCGACGTAGGCGTCCGCACCGGGCACGGCCGGCGGGGCCTGGAGCGCCAGTGCGACGGCCAGGATCAGGGTCGAGGGCATGGGGCGGGCTCCTTCGGATGAGGTGGTGCGCGGCCCGGCCGGAGCGGCGGAGCCGTGAGGCGAACGCTAGCCCTGGACACGCGGACGTGTCAATCGTCGCCTGAGCCGTCCGAGCCATGGCCGCGCGCGGGTTGCGTGGCAAGATGGCTTTGGTATCCGGGGAGGACATCATGGCCTTCAGCCGCAACGAGCTCGACCAGTTCGCCGCCAGGGAACGAGACCGCTTCGAGGACATGCTGAAGGACTTCGTGGAGGTCCCGAGCGTGTCGGCCGACCCCGCGAGGAAGCCCGATGTCGAGCGCTGCGCCGAGCTCGGCGCCGCCACGCTGCGGGCGCTCGGAGGCCGCGCCGAGATCCACCGCGTGCCCGGCGGCAACCCGGTCGTGCTCGGCTCGTTCGACGCGGGGCCGGGACGGCCCACGATCACGGTCTACAACCACCTCGACGTGCAGCCGGCGTCCAGGGAGACGGAGCCCTGGCGCACCGAGCCCTTCCGCTTCACGAAGCAGGGCGACACGTACTTCGGCCGGGGCACCACCGACGACAAGGGCCCCGCGCTCACGGCCCTGCTCGGCGCGCGCGCGGCGATCGCGGCGGGCGTCCCGCTGAACATCAAGTTCCTGTGGGAGACGGAAGAGGAGATCGGCTCGCCGAACTTCGTGGAGACCCTGAAGGCGATCGGCCCCGCCGCGAGGACCGACGCCGTGGTCGTGTCCGACACCGTCTGGGTCTCGCGCGGGCGGCCGTCGCTCTCGGCGGGGCTGCGCGGCCTGCAGCGCATCAGCTTCCACCTGGAGACGGCCGAGACCGACCAGCACTCGGGCACGACCGGCGGCGCCGCGCGCAACCCGGTGGCCGAGCTCGCGCAGCTCGCCTCCGAGATCTTCGATGCGAAGACGGGCCGGGTGAAGGTGCCGGGCTTCTACGACGACGTCGAGAAGCTCACGGCCGCGCAGATCAAGGACTTCAAGGCCGCGGGTTTCAGCGTGAAGGGCTTCGTCGCGGACCACGGCTTGAAGTCGATCCGCACCCGGGACCCGCTCGAGGTGATGAAGCGGATCTGGGCGATGCCGACGTTCGAGGTGCACGGCCTCGTGGGCGGCTACAGCGGCCCGGGCGTGAAGACGATCGTCCCGCCGCGCGCCGAGCTCAAGTGCTCGATCCGGCTGGTGCCGAGGATGAGGGGCGAGAAGGTCGTGAAGCTGATCAAGGCCTTCGTGAAGAAGCGCCACCCCGACGTGCGCATCGAGGCCGGCTCGAGCGCGCCCGCCTACAAGGGCATCACCACCGGTCCCTACGTCGAGGCGGCGAAGCGAGCGATCCGCTTCGCCTTCGGCAAGACCCCGGTCTTCGTCCGCGAGGGCGGCACGATCGGCGCGGTGCTCTCCATGGAGCAGATCCTGAAGTGCCCGATCGTCTTCATGGGCCTGTCGCTCCCGGACCACGGCTACCACGCCCCGAACGAGAACTACGACTGGGGCCAGGCCGGCGGCGGCATCGTGGCCTTCGCCAGGTTCTTCGAGGAGGTCGCCCAGATCGGGGTCAGGTCTTGA
>CAZMRX010000313.1:0-6552 GCA_964568755.1 uncultured Acidobacteriota bacterium
TCGCCGAAATACTCGCGCACGTCCTCCGGCCACATGTTGGCCTCGGCGAGCAGCATCCGGCCCGGGAACTCCGCGTCCATGCGCCGGCGCAGCTCGCGCACCACCGCGTGGGTCTCGGGCAGGTTCTCGCACGACGTGCCCTCCCGTTCCACCAGGTACGGCACCGCGTCCACCCGGAAGCCGTCGACGCCCAGCCCGAGCCAGAAGCGCATCACCTGCCAGATCTCCTCGCGCACCTCCGGGTTGTCGAAGTTGAGGTCGGGCTGGTGCGAGAAGAAGCGGTGCCAGTAGTAGGCCTTGGACACGGGGTCCCAGGCCCAGTTCGACATCTCGGTGTCGCGGAAGATGATGCGGACCCCAGCGTAGCGGTCGTCGGTGTCGCTCCAGACGTAGTAGTCGCGCTTCGGGCTGTTCGGGGCGGAGCGCGCCTCCTTGAACCAGGGATGCTGGTCCGAGGTGTGGTTGATCACCAGCTCGGTGACGACCTTGAGCCCGCGCTCGTGGGCGGCCGCCAGGAACGCCTTGAAGTCGTCCAGCGTGCCGTACTGCGGGTGGATCGCGCAGTAGTCCGAGATGTCGTAGCCGTCGTCGCGGAACGGCGACGGGTACATCGGCAGCAGCCAGACGCAGTCGACGCCGAGGTCGCGCAGGTGATCGAGCCGGCCGATCAGGCCGGGGAAATCCCCCATGCCGTCAGCGTTGGCGTCGGCGTACGCCTTGACGTGCAGCTCGTAGAATACGGCGTTCCTGTACCAGAGGTCGTCGCCCATGGCCGTGCCCCGATGGTAACGCGATCGGGGCGACGGTCACTCCGGCCGCCGATCAACGAGGACCGGTCCGTCAGGCGTAGACCGACACCCGCAGGCCGGCCGCCCGGGCGCAGGCCGCGATCGCCTCGAGCCGCTCGGGAGCGAGGGGTCCGCAGCGGGGATCGGAAGGCTTGCGGGCGACCGTGTAGACCTGGACGTGGTCGATGCGCCCGCCGCCGCTCACGATCTCGCGCATCCGCTCGACCCAGGCGGCCACCTCCGCGTCGTCGGGACCGGCTCCGTCGAGCGCCAGCAGCATGGCCTGGATCACGATCGGCCGCTCGCGCGCGACGAGCAGCAGGTTGTCGAGGATTCGGCGGAACGGCAGCCGCGTGCCGTCCACGACCTGGAAGTAGCCTGGCGTGCCCGCGTCGAGCTTGCACCACAGGTCGTCGAAATCGGCGAGGCCCGCGCGCACCTTCTCCTTGTGGAACAGCGTCGCGTTCGTGAGCAGCCGCAGCGGCACGCCCGGGGCGAGGCGGTCGCGCAGCTCCCGGACCGCGCGGGCGGCGCCTTGGAACTCGGGCGGCGTCGTCGGCTCGCCGTCGCCCGCGAAGGCGATGTCGGCCACGCGGCGCAGCTCCGGGGCCACGCTGTCGAACGGCGGGAGCGCCCAGAGGTCGCCCCTCGAGCGCTCGAGCAGCGCCTCGAGCTCCGAGACGAGCGCCGTCACGTCGATCCGCGACGGCCCGCCCGGAGACGTCCGGTCCACCTGGCAGTAGGGGCAGTCGAAGTTGCAGGCCTTGTCGGGGTTCAGGTTGACGCCGATCGAGAGCCCGCGCGCCCGCCGCGAGACGACCGCGTAGACGTAGCGGTTCGCCTCCAGCTCGCGACGGTGGTCCTTGAAATCGAGGCGGCGCGCCACGGTCCAATCGTAGTGCGTTCGCGCCCGCCCTGGTCCTGGCGCCACTCCCCGACCCCAGGAAGGATGTGCCCCACGGCGCCCGGGGGGTGCGTCCTGGGGGGCACCTCGCCCGTATTGAGGGTAGAAAAGGCCGTAGCGGGAGGCAGAAGCGGTGAATCCGGACCGGGACGACGCCGCCAGGCTGCGGCGGGGGGACACGGACGGGCTCGCCGGGCTGATGCAGAGGCACCAGGACCGCCTGTTCCGCTTCCTGCTCCGGCTCACGGGAGACCAAGCGATGGCCGAGGACGTGTTCCAGCAGGCGTGGCTGCAGGTGGCCGAGCGCATCTCGCGCTACGACGCCGCTCGGCCGTTCGCGCCCTGGCTGTTCACCGTGGCCCGCAACCTGGCGCTCGACCAGCTGCGCCGGGTCCGTCCCGAGAGCCTGGAGCAGGCGGGCGAGCCCGCGGCTCCCGCCGGGACCGGCGACGACCCGCTCGCGCGCGCGGTGGCGCGAGAGCGGGCGTTGCGGCTCGTCGAAACGGTGGCGGCGCTCGCGCCGCTCGACCGCGAGGTGCTGTCGCTGCGCTTCGACGCCGATCTCGAGCTGCCGCGGCTCGCCGAGGCGCGCGGTGTGCCGCTGCCGACCGCCAAGGCCAGGCTCTACCGGGCGCTCGAGCGGCTGCGGGAGCGGCTCGTGGCGCAGGCTCCGGCGGAGGAATGGCGATGAGCCCGCACGTCCGGGAGATGCTGCCGCTCGGCGCCGCGGGGGCCCTCGACGCCCGCGAGCAGGCACGGCTCGAGGAGCACCTCGCCGCGTGCGAGGCCTGCGGTCGGGAGGCGCGGGCCTGGCGCCGCGTGGCCGCGGGGCTCGCCGATCTGCCCGCGCCGCGGCCGTCGCGGGCGCTCGTGGCGCGCACCGTGGAGGCCGTCCAGGTGCGCTTCGCCGAGCGCGCGGAGCGCGCCTGGAATCGCGCGGCGCTCGGCTTCCTGGTCGCGTTCGCCTGGACGCTGGCGGTGCTGTCGTGGGTGGTGATCGATCTCGTGGCCGGAGGACTGGTGCAGCACCTCGACCGTTCCGTGGGTGGAACGGCCGCGTGGTACGCGGCCTACGTGGTGACGGGCTGGCTGGCGGCGGGCGTGGCGGCGGTGTTCGTCGGCCGGCGCGCGCCGCAGGAAGGGAGAATCGCATGAGCCGCTTCGATCAGGAGTGGGCGGTCGTTCCGACGGGGGCGCGCTGGGCCGCCGTGCTGGTGGCCCTCGCCTTCACGGCGTTGATGGCGGCCATCTTCCTGCTGCCGGCGTTCGCGGCCGAGGATTCGAAGGCGCTGCTGGTGCTCTCGCCGATCTTCCTCGCAACCCTCGTGGGCGCGGTCCCGATCGCGATCTACGTGCTGCTGCTCGGGTACGTGTGGGGCGACGCGCGCCGGCGCGGCATGAACCACGTGCTGTGGACGCTGCTCGCGCTGTTCATCCCCTACGCCGTCGGCGTGATCCTCTACTTCCTGCTGCGCGACCCGGTGCCCGTGCCCTGCCCGGCGTGCGCGACCCCCGCCCGCAAGGGACACGCCTACTGCGCGAGCTGCGGCGCGGCCGTGCGGGCAGCCTGCCCGCACTGCCGCCAGCCGGTGGACGCGGGCTGGCGCAACTGCGCGAGCTGCGGCCAGGCGCTTCAGCCCGCCGCCTCCGTGGCCGCGAGCCCGGGGAGCGTCAGCGGCGCGTGAGCACCCGCGAGGCGTACCCGGACAGGCTGACCCGGCCGGTCAGGACGCCTCCGTCCGCGACGTCCACGAGGCGAATCGCACCGAGGTCGAGCGACTTCTCCTCGCCGGTGCAGTTGTGGACGAACAGGAACGTCTTTCCGCCGCCCGCCCGCTTCTGGACCGTCACGCCTTCCGGCAGGTCCACGTCCAGGCAGCGCGCGAGCCCGAGCTCGCGGACGAGCCCGCGGACGAGCCCGTCGTGGAAGGCGTCTTCGGCCGGGCGCGCCGCGAGGTAGTAGACGCGCCCCGTGCCGAAGCGGTTCAGCGTCAGCGCCGGCATGCCGGCGTAGAAGTCGCTCTCGTACGTCGCGAGGACGCTCGCGCCCTCCGGGTGAACCCGCTCGCAGTACTCGCGGACCGGGTGCTCGCCGGCGAGGCCGAGCGCATTGCCGGGAGCCGCCAGGATCCGCTGGGCGGGCTTGTCCGGAAGCGAGTCGATCTCCTCCGACCACACCCCGGCCAGCTTCCGCAGCCCCCCGCCCGGCCAGCCCCCGCGGAAGACGATGTTCGTCCCGTCGACCATCCCGCTCAGGTAGGTGAGCACCAGCGTGCCGCCACCCTCGACGAACGCCTGGAGCCGCGAAGCGACGCCGTCCTTGAGCATGAACAGCATCGGCGCCACCACCAGGCGGTAGGGCCGGAAGTCCGACAGGCTTTCGATCACGTCGACGCCGATCCCGAGCTTCCAGAACGGACGGTAGTGCTCGGTGAGCGTCGCCACGTACTCCTTGTCGAAGCGTGACGACCCGTCGCCGGTGCCGCGGCGCGGTCCCACCGTGTGGCCGAGCGCCCAGCGCACCTCCCAGTCGTTGACGATAGCGACCTCCGGCCGCACGGTCGTGCCCACGACGTCGTCGAGCGTGCGCAGCTCCGCCCCGAGGGCGGCCACCTCCCGGAAGACGCGCGGCCGCTCCGAGCCCTCGTGGTCCACCACAGCGCCGTGCGTCTTCTCGAACGCCCCCAGGCTCTTGCGCCACTGGAAGTACATGGCCGTGTCGGCGCCGTGGCCGATCGCGATCAGCATCTCCTGGCGGTGCTGGCCCGGCTTCTTGAGCGTCGGCGTCTGCTGCCAGTTCGTGTTGGAGGGCGTCGACTCCATCAGGATGAAGGGCAGCCCGCCCTTCATCGTCCGGTAGAGGTCGTGCGTCATCGCGAGCCCCGCCACGTCGCGCCAGCTGCGCAGCTGCGGGTAGGCGTCCCACGACATCCGGTCGCTGACCTCTACGAAACGCCAGTAGTCGAGGCCCGCGAAGAAGCCCATCATGTTGGTGGTGACCGGCAGCCCGGGCGTCGCCGCCTTGAGCGGGGCGATCTCGCCCTTCATGAAGTCCACCGTCTGGTGCGTGACGAAGCGGTCCCAGTCGAGGTTGAGCCCGTCCATCGGCGACTGGCGCGGGTCGACCTGGTCCCAGGACTGGAACGTCTGGGCCCAGAACGCCGACCAGTAGGCCCGGTTGAGAGCCCCGAGATCGGCGTAGCGCGTCTTCAGCCAGGTGCGGAAGGCAGCCAGGCAGTAGCCGCAGTAGCAGCCGCCGCTGTACTCGTTCGAGATGTGCCAGCCCGCGAGCGCCCTGTGACGCTTGTAGCGCTCGGCCAGCTTCGTGTTGACGAGGCGCACCTTCTCCCGGTAGACGGGTGAGCTGAAGCAGTGATTGTGGCGCGAGCCGTGCAGCTCGCGCCGGCCCGCCGCGTCGATCCGCCGGACTTCCTCGTACTTCTCGGACATCCAGCGCGGCTTGGCGCCGCTCGGGGTGGCGAGGAAGGCGTGGAAGCCCCGTTTCGCGAGACCGTCCAGGACCTCGTCGAGCCAGCCCATCTCGAAGCGCCCCTCTTCGGGCTCGAGCGCCGCCCACGCGAAGATGCCGACGGAGAAGGTGTTGCAGCCGGCCTTCTCCATGAGAGCGAAGTCCTGCTCGAGGACGCCGGGCTCGTGCCGCCACTGGTCCGGGTTCCAGTCGCCGCCGTGGAGCAGGTGCGGGAAGCCGGGGATGATCGGCGGATAGCGATCGGGGAGGCTGCTGCCGGCTTGTGCGCCTGCCGGCCACGCGATGAGACGACCGGGGGCGGCGAGCCAGGCGCTCGCAAGGGTGGCGCCCTGCACGAAGCGGCGGCGTCCGACGTGTGTCATGGGTTCTCCTTCGCCTCCGCGACCCTAGCCGCTCGCGACTCCGGGCGTAAATGGGGCAAAGGGCCCCCTGCGGCGGGCAACGCCGTCCGCTCAGGCCGCGAGCGGCTCGAACAGCGCGGTGAAGTGCCGCAGCACGGCGGGCGCCTTGGTCATCCGGTAACCCCGCAGCTGCTGCTTCATGCCCGCGACGCCGATCACGGCCTCGGCCACGTAGTCGATGTGCGACTGCGTGTACACGCGGCGCGGGATCGCGAGCCGCACCAGGTCCATGGCCGGGGCCTGCTCCGTGCCGTCGGGCCTCTGGCCGAACATCACCGTCCCGATCTCGACCCCGCGGATCCCGGCCTCGACGTAGAGCGCGTTGACGAGCGCGATCCCGGGATACTGGAGCGGAGGAATGTGCGGCAGCAGGCTGCGCGCGTCGATGTAGACCGCGTGTCCGCCCGCCGGCTGGATCACCGGCACCCCGGCCGCGACCAGGCGCTCGTGCAGGTACTCGGTCGAGCGGATGCGGTAGCGCAGGTACGGCTCCTCGACCACCTCCTCGAGCCCGCGCGCCACCGCCTCGAGGTCGTAGCCCGCGAGGCCGCCGTAGGTGGGGAAGCCCTCGGTCAGGATCAGCAGGTTGCGGCAGCGCTCCGCCCAGCCGTCGTCGTTCATGGCCAGGAAGCCGCCGATGTTGGCGAGCCCGTCCTTCTTGGCCGACATGGTGCAGCCGTCGGCGAGCGAGAACATCTCGCGCGCGATCTCTTTCGGCGTCCGCCCCGACTGGCCCGCCTCGCGCGTCTTGACGAACCAGGCGTTCTCCGCGAAGCGGCAGGCGTCGAGGAAGAACGGCTTGCCGAACCGATCGCAGAGCGCTCGCACCCCGCGCAGGTTCTCGAGCGACACCGGCTGCCCGCCGCCCGTGTTGTTGGTCACGGTCACCATCACCAGCGGAACCCGCTCGCCGTCCTGCGCGAGGGTCCGCTCGAGCGCCGCGAGGTCGACGTTGCCCTTGAAGGGGTG
>CAZMRX010000314.1:0-6542 GCA_964568755.1 uncultured Acidobacteriota bacterium
CGGCTACTCGCTCGCAGACGGCGCGGGCGCTTTCCGCGTGAAATCCGGCAGCTACCTCGGGACGGGCGGCGCGCTTTCGATCACGGGCGTCGGGTTCCAGCCCGACGTCGTCATCGTCGACGGCGTGGGCGCCGGCCTCGATTCGGCGATCAAGACCAGCAGCATGGGGGGCACCGACAGCAAGCAGCTGGACAACGGAGCGGCGTTCGACGGCGTCCACATCACCTCGCTCGACGCAGACGGCTTCAGCCTCGGCACCGACCCCGACGTGAACCAGCTCGGGAACACCTACCACTGGATCGCCTTCAAGGCCGCGCCGGGGGCCATGAAGGTCGGCACCTACGCGGGCTCGGCGGGGGCGCAGAACGTCAGCGGTGTGGGCTTCACGCCGGACTACGTGATCGTCATGTCCCCCAACGCATCAGACTGGCCGATGCAGCGCTCGTCCTTGATGCCGGCCAACTTCTGCCTGGATTTCGCCGGGGCCGGCTACACCAACTCGATCCTCAACACGCAGCCGAACGGCTTCGGGCTCGGGACGCACGACGTCGCTGGCGCGGGCACGACCTTTCACTACGTCGCCTGGGCCAATGTACCGGGCCGGATCGCCACCGGCAGCTACACCGGGAACAACGGCGACTTCCGCAACATCACGGGCGTCGGCTTCTGGCCCGAGCACGTCATCGTGAATCGCTCGAGCGACGTCGGCGGGGCGACCGGAACCGGCGTGGGCAACGCCCCGACCCACAAGCCGGCATCGACGGGCGTGACCACCGACACCTCGCTGCTCTTCAACTCCAACGTGTCCGAGAACGACAACATCCAGGCGCTGCAAGCCGACGGCTTCCAGGTGGGAACCCGTTGCCGCGTCAACGGCAACGGTTCCCCGGTTCCCTGCAATGCCCCTGCGCCCGTCAACTACTACTGGGTCGCGTTCGGGCCCCACTCCCCGAAGACCTACTACCGCTCGGCGGGGACGAACGCAGCCAACCTCAACGTGAGTGGGCGCACCGTGGCGATCTCGGGCACGACGGCGACCTTCTCGGGAGCCATGCCAGCGAACGTCGGGATCGGCGACGTGCTGCAGTACCAGGTGCTCGGGGTCTATTACCTCGCGTTCATCAGCGGCCGCACGTCCGACACCGTCTACGCCGTGACGTCTGCCACCGGCGGGCCGCCCCAGCCTGCGGCGCCCGCAACCGCGGTCGCGGTCCACCGCGCCTACACCTCGCTCACGCGCTGGCAGATTCAAGACGAGAACGACCTCCTCGACGACTCGGTCGAGAACTTCGACACGTCGCAGGACCTGGTGGCAGCCGACGCCACGATGCAGCTCGCCTGCTACAAGGACGGGCCGATGAACGACACGGTGAACGTGGCCGTGTGGACCACCGGGCCCGCCAACTACATCCGCATCTTCACGCCCGTCGGCAGCCACCAGGTCGGGACCTCGCAGCGCCACACGGGCGTCGCGGGCACGGGCTTCCGGCTCGCGCCGGTGCTGGCCGGCAACGTCAACATCGTCCTGCTCAGCGTCGGCTACGTTCGCGTCGAGGGCCTGGAGATCGACGGCAGCGGCATCACCGCGAGCCAGGCGGCTCGCGGGATCACCGTGCTGCCGGGCTTGAGCAACGTCGGCGACATCCGCATCGACTCGAACATCATCCACGACCTGCACACGACCGCGGGCGGGCTCTCCACCGAGGGGTCGATGGGCATCCTGGACGTCCAGACCGCAGCCGGCCTGGGCCCGCCCCTGATCGTCACCAACAACCTGATCTACGACATCACGAACATCGTCAACGTCGGCCACATCGCGGGCATCCACATCGGCTCACGGGCGACGTCCTACGTGCAGAACAACACGATCTTCCGCATCAACAACACCGGCAGCGCGTGCGCGCCGAACTGCGGCCCGGCCTGGGGCATCTACGCCAAGGCCTGGCCGGAACTGTCGGGCGTCACGGTGATCGCGCAGAACAACTACGTCGGCAACGTCACCGCGGTGGGCGCGGGCCAGGTCCAGCTCTGCTACGGCACGATCGACGGCGGCGTGCTGACGCAGAGCTTCAACGTCGCCTCCGATACGAGCGCCGCGGGGACCGGCAGCGTGGACAGCCAGGCCGCCTACGCCAGCTACTTCCAGAACATCACGAACGGCTCCGAGAACCTGCACCTGCTCGGGACCTCGGCGACGCTGTGGGGCGCTCCGGGCACGGATCTCTCCGCCAGCTTCGGTCACGACGTCGACGGCCAGCTGCGGAACGCGCCCTGGGACGTCGGCGCCGACGAGTCGAACGGCACGACCGCCGTGAAGCTGATGAGCTTCGACGCGGTGCCGGGCGACGCCTCCGTCACGCTCGAGTGGCGGACCGCCTCGGAGCTCACCAACCTCGGATTCCACGTCTACCGCGGCGGCTCGCCGGGCGGGCCGTGGACGCAGCTGACGGCATCGCTCATCCCCGGGCTCGGCTCCTCGGCCGTGGGCAAGGCCTACTCCTTCCAGGACAAGGGCCTCACCAACGGAACGCGCTACTACTACCGCCTGGAGGACGTGGACGCGGCGTCGGTGGTGACGTCGCACGGCCCGGTTTCCGCGGTGCCGCAGGTCGCGACGGCGATGGACGGCGAGGACACACGCGGCCAGGACAAGAAGCGCGGGACCGCGGCCCGCTGGAACTGCCCGGCCTGGGTGCTGAGCGCCTACACGTCGGCATCCGGCGCGCCTTCGGCGGACGGCCTGCGCTGCACGCGCCACGGCGATCCCGAAGCCTCGGCGTTCCGGGTCCTCTCGCGCGACCCGCGCCAGGCGATGATCGAGCTGCGCACGGGCGGCTTCTACGCGGTGCACGAGACGTCCGGCGGCGTGCGTGTCTTCGTCCCGGGCTTCGAGTTCGCCGACGACCCGCAGGCTCCCGCGCTGCCGCTGCGGCGCGCGCTCGTCGAGGCCGTCGTCGGACGCAACGTCCAGCTCGCGGGCGTGCGCGCCCTCGACCTCGGGGCCTTCCCCGGCCTCGTCCCGAGCAGCGTCGGCTCGGCCGAGATGCAGGTCTCCTGGGACGGCACGGCGCGCGCCTCGCGCCGCGCCGCGCGCAAGCCGCTACGGGTCCCGCCGGGGAAGCTGGCGCAGCTGCAGCCGAGTGTCTTCCAGGGCGAGGCCAAGAGTGCCGTGGTCGAGCTACGCCCGCTGCGATTCGACGCGCAGCGGCGCCAGATCGTGCTCGCGCGCACGATCCGGCTGCGCCTGCTCTTCACCGGCCGCGAGGCGGGCGAGAGCGGCAGCGGCACGCGCGGGCGGGCGGCACGCCGGCAGCCCGCCTCCCCCGCGGGCGAGGTGCTGGCGCAGCTCCACACCGCGAGCCGCGGCCTGCACGTGGTCGGCTTCGAGCAGCTCTTCGCCGGCGAGCGGCGCGGGCTTCCCGCCTCCGAGCTGCGCCTGCAGCGGCAGGGCGAGGCGGTCGCCTTCCACGTCGAGCCGGACCGCGACAGCTTCGGACCGGGCAGCCGGCTCTTCTTCTTCGCCGACGCCGCCCCGGCTTCGACCGCGTTCGCACCCGAGGTGGCCTACGAGCTCGTCCGCTCGCGCGACGGCAAGCGAATGCCGCGCGCTTCGGCGGCGCCCTCGGGCCCGGGCCTCCTGACGGCCCCGCTCGGGACCGCCGCCTTCGAGGTGAACCGGTTCTACCAGCCGGGTTTGCTCGACGCCCCGGACCCGTGGCTGTGGGAGGCCATCCCGAGCGGCGCCACACGCACGCAGCCGTTTGCACTCGCGGCCGTCGCCACGGGCGCGCCCGCCACGGCGCAGCTCGACCTGTTCCTCCAGGGCGCCTCGGAGTCCGGCGGCGCCGTCGATCACCACCTCAGCGTCTCCGTGAACGGCGTGGCGGTCGGCGAGACGAGCTTCGCCGGCAAGCGCCCGCACCGGGCGAGCTTCGACCTGGCCGCGTCGGTCCTGAGCGAAGGCGCCAACGAGATCGCGCTCACGAGCGTCGCGGACACCGGCGTCTCCTCGCTCGTGTTCCTCGACCGCTTCAGCCTGGCGTACCCGCGCGTCCCGACGGCCGTGTCCGGCCGCTTCGAGGCGGCTTGGGGCGAGGCCGGCGTCGCGGGGGTGGCGGTCGCCGAGGCGCCCCTGGCGCTCCTGGACGTACCCGCGGACGTGGCCGACGCCGCAGCAGCCCCCGTGTGGCTCACCGGGTACCAGTCGGGCACCGAGCTGCGCTTCCGCGCCGAGGCGGGCCGCCGGTACCTGCTGGTCACGCCGTCCGGCGCGCTCGCGCCGCGTGTCGCGCGGCCGCAGCCCACGAGCCTGCGCTCGACGACGAACCGGGCCGACTACCTGCTGATCGCACCGCGCGCGTTCCTGCCCGCCGCGGAGCCGCTGCTCGCACGGCGCGCCGACCAGGGCCTCGTCTCACGGGGTGTTGCCGTGGAGGAGGTCTACGACGCCTTCGGGCACGGCGAGCCCTCCGCCGAGGCCATTCGCGCTTTCGTCGCCTTCGCATACCACTCCTGGGCGCGTCCCTCGCCGCGCTACGTCGTGCTGCTCGGCGACGCGAGCTACGACCCGCGGAACTTCATGGGCGCCTCGCCCGTGGCACCGCTGCCGGCGCTCTTTGCGAAGACCTCCTACCTGTGGACCTCCGCGGACCCGCTGCTCGGCGCCGTCAACGGCGACGACGCGCTGCCGGACGTGGCGCTGGGCCGCCTGCCGGCCGGCACGCTCGAGCAGGCGAGCCGTCTGATCGAGAAGCTGCTGGCGTGGGAGGACTCGGCCCAGGGCCTCTCGGGCCGTGCGACGCTCGTGGCCGACAACCCCGACCTCGCCGGCGACTTCGAGGCCAACGTCCGGGACGTCGCCCAGAGCTTCCTCGGCGACCGACAGCCGGAGCTGCTGCTGCTGCGCGAGCTCGGGGCCACGACGCGGCCTCGAATCCTCGATTCGCTGAACGCGGGCCTCTCGCTCATGAGCTACGTCGGCCACGGCGGAGCCGCCGTCTGGGCCAGCGAGAACGTCTGGAACTCCTGGGACGCCGCCAGCCTCCAGGCCCAGTCGCGCCAGCCGCTGCTCTTGACGTGGAACTGCCTCAACGGCTACTTCGTCGCTCCCGCTTTCGACTCGCTGGCGGAATCGCTCGTCAAGGCTGAAGGCCGCGGCGCGATCGCCGCCGTCTCGCCGAGCGGCCTCTCGCTCGACGCCCAGGCCCACGAGTACCACCGCGCGCTGATGGCCGAGCTCACGAGCGGCCGCCATGCCCGCCTGGGCGACGCGTTCCTGGCGGCGCAGGCCGCCTACGCGCGGACCGGCTTGATGCCGGAGCTGCTGTCGATCTACCACCTGCTCGGCGACCCGGCGACGGCCATCCGGTAGGTCGCCAGCAATGCGCCGTCTCGCGGCACCCGGTGTGGTCGGTCTGGCGGCCTTGATGGGCCTCGCCTTGGCGGCTACGCCCGCCGCAGCCGGCTTCGCGTTCCGCAAGCTGATCACGTTGACCGGCAGCCAGGTCGTCGGGGGCCCGCACGCCAGCTTCCCGGTCCTCGTCGTCGGCGTGGAGAACGAATTGCGCCTCTTCCCGCTCGGCGGCGTGCGCAGCTCCACGGGGTGCGACATCAGCTTCCGGGCCTCGGACGGCGTCACCCCGCTCGACTACGAGATGATGCTCTACGATGGCGCTGTCGGCGCGTTCGGCGCCTACGTCAAGCTGCCGTCGATCCAGAACGGCGTCAACACGCAGCTCTACGTCTACTACGGCGACCCGGAGCGGACCTGCACCCAGACGCGACACGGAGACGTCTGGGACGCCGGGTACCGGGCCGTGTTTCCGCTGCTCGAGACGTCCGGCAACCCGATCGACCGGACCGCCAACGGTGTCGCCGGCCGGCTCAACCCCCAGGGCGACCCCGGGGCCACGATCGCGCAGACCGGCCAGTCGCTGCAGTTGATCAACCCGCCGAGCGCGCCGCCCGCGGCCTTCATCCCGACGACGGACTCGCACCTGCAGTTGGCCGACGGCACGCTGGCCGCGAACAACCCGTTCACGTTCGAGGCGATGTTCTACTACCAGGCCGCCAACACCGGCCAGTTCGTCGGTCTCGTGACCAAGAACCGCGACAACTGCGTCTTCCCTTGCGACCAGCCGGGCGAGGACTGGGTCGGGATGTCGAAGACCGACACCAACCGCCTCTCGCTGACCATGGACACCGACGGCGGCCCGGGCAACCTGACCGGCGCCACCGCGCTGCTCGCGGACCGCTGGTACTACGGGGCGGTGAGCTCCAACGGCGTGAACGTCCGGCGCGTGATCCTCAACGACACTTTGGACGCACAGAACGCCGTCGCGGCGGCGGGCTACACGGCGCTCGCGAACCCGACACGCGTCGGCGACGACTCGAACGGCAACTACCTGGTCGGCCTGATCGCGCAGGTGAGGATCTCGACCGTCGAGCGCAGCGCCGCGTGGCTGCAGACCACGGCTCGGAACCTGATGTGCGCGTCGGCCTCGGCGCCGCCTCCGTCCTGCGTCGGCCCGTCGCCGAGCCTG
>CAZMRX010000315.1:0-6529 GCA_964568755.1 uncultured Acidobacteriota bacterium
AGGCTCCAGCCGTCGATGAACTCGAGGATGATCGAGAGTTCCCCGCCGACCTCGTCGAAGTCGAAGATGCGGCCGATGTTCTCGTGGTCGAGCACCGCGTAGCGCCGGGCCTCCTCGACGAACAGCCGCAGGTGGTCGGGCTCGGGCGTGCGCAGCTGCTTCACCACGATCGGGCGCTGGAAGCCCGACTGGCCGAGCAGCAGGCCCTTGCGCACCGTGCCCATGCCGCCGGCGCCCAGCTCGTGGAGGATGCGGTACTTCGACTCGGCCAAGGACTTACCTCGAGGGACGGCTCGCGGCGAGGATTGCCGAAGCCCCCCGGGGGTGTCAAGGCACGCGATCACACCCGCTATACTGGCCGTAGCTTGCGCCTCCTGGCTCTCGACGTGGGAGACGTGCGGATCGGCGTCGCCCTGTCGGACGAGACCGAGACGCTGGCCACGGGCCTCGCGACGCTGCGCTCGCTCGGGCCGCGCCAGGACGCGCAGCGGGTCGCGGCGCTCGTGCGCGAGCACGGTGCGGGGGAGCTGGTGGTGGGGCTGCCCTTGCGTCTCGACGGGTCGCGGGGCCCCCAGGCGGAGAAGGTGATGGCCTTCGTCGAGCGCCTGCGCCGCGTGCTGAGCGTCCCCGTCGTCACGCGGGACGAGCGGCTCACCTCCGTCGAAGCAGACGCGCGGCTCGTGCAAGCCGGCCGGCGCGGGCGCGCGCGCAAGGCGCGCCTGGACCAGGCCGCCGCCTGCCTGATCCTCCAGGAGCTGCTCGACGAGCGCAAGGCCGCGCCCGCCGGGGGGAGCGCGTGATCCCGAAGCAAACCCCGCTGCGCGCGCGGGGGGAGAAGATCCCACGGCGCGGGCGCGTCCGCCGCAGCGCCGCCCCGCTGCTCGCAGCCCTGCTGCTCGTCGGCAGCGGCCTCGCCGCGGCGTGGCGCTTCGAGATCTCCTCTACGAAGATCCCCGCGGGCGGTGCGCCGGTGAAGCTGCTGGTCGCGCCCGGCGCCAGCGCCGAGGCGATCGGGCGGCAGCTCCACGGCCTGGGGCTGGTGCGCCACCCGCTGGTGTTCCGCCTGCTCGCGCGCCAGCGCAAGGTCTCCGGGCAGCTGAAGGCGGGCCAGTACTCGCTCTCCGGGCCGCTGTCGGTCGCCGGGATCCTGGACGCCCTCGCGCGCGGCGACGTGGTGCGGCGCGACCTGACCGTGCCGGAGGGACGCAACATCGACGAGATCGGCGCGCTGGTGGTGGCGGAGGGGCTCGACCTCTCGGCGTTCCTGGAGGTCGCGCGCGACCCGCTGCCCGTGCGCGACCTCGACCCGGTGGCCACGAGCCTCGAGGGCTACCTGTTTCCCGACACCTACGACCTGCCGCAGTCGCCCGAGGCGCCGCGGGTGCTGGTGCGGCGGATGCTCGAGCGCTTCCGGGCGGTGATCGACCCGCACCTCGAGCGGATCCGGGAGCGCGGCCTGACGGTCCGGCAGGTGGTGACGCTCGCCTCGATCGTCGAGCTCGAGACCGCGCGCGTCGGGGAGCGGCCGCGCATCGCCGCCGTGTTCTGGAATCGGCTGGACAAGGGCATGCCGCTGCAGACCGACCCGTCGATCATCTACGCGCTCAAGCTGGCGGGCCGCTGGGACGGCAACATCCGCAAGCGCGACCTCGAGATCGACTCGCCCTACAACACCTACCGCCGCCGCGGCCTGCCGCCCGGCCCGCTCGGGTCGCCCGGCAAGCTCGCGATCCTCGCGGTGCTCGAGCCCGCGGTGACGCGCGAGCTCTACTTCGTGAGCCGCAACGACGGCAGCCACGAGTTCAGCGAGACGCTCGTCGAGCACAACCGCGCCGTCAACCGTTACCAGCGGCGGCGCGCGAGCTCCTGAGCATGGGAGTCCGGGCCCACGCCGGCGCCGCTCCGCCTCGCATCCGCTCGCGCGGGCCGGGCGCGCTCGCGACGCTCGTCGTCGTGCTCGTGGCGTTCGGGCTGCTCGTCGCCAACGGCCGCGCGCTCGCCGGGCCGGAGTCGACCGGGGCGGCAGCCTGGGTCCTCAAGGCGGGACTGGCGCTCGGCTCGCTCGTGCTCGAGCTCGACGCGATGGGCGTCGCCCTCGTGGGCAAGGCGCTCGCGGCCCTCTTCGCGGCGCTCGCCGCTGGCGCGCTGTTCGCGGCCGTCGCTCGCCGCCACGGGCCGTCGGAGGGTCGCTGGGCTGGATTGGTGCTGGCCCTCGGCACCACCCTCGCGGCCGCCGCGCAGGCGTGGTCCGGCGAGGCCGCGGCCACGTGCGCCGTGGCCGTGGCGCTGCTGCTGCTGGTCCGCGCGCTCGAGGAGGACGCCGCCGGGCCCGCCGCCCTGGCGGGCCTGCCGCTCGGCCTGGCCGTGGCGCTGCAGCCGTCCTCCGCCGCGCTCGTCCTCGTCCTGGTTCTCGCCGTCCTCGTGCGCTTCCGCCTGGCGGGTGTGCTCGTGCTCGCCTGGGCGGCTCCGGGCCTGCTGATCGCGCTCGGCTCGCTCCTCGGCGGAGCGAGCGCTGCTGCCGCGAGCCCGCAGGCGTCCGTGGCGGCGGCCGGCGCCGGCGCTGCGGCGCTCGCGCTCGTCGCCTCGCCGGCGAAGGGAATCCTGCTCTTCACGCCGGTCGTTCTCGTCGCGCTCACGGGCGTCATCCGTGTCCTGCGCACGCCCCGCAGCCGGCTCTGGGACCAGGCGCAGCCGGGCCGGTTCCTGCCCGTCGCCTGTCTCGTCGCGGCGCTCGCGCACGTCGCCTATGTCGCGGTGTTGGGCGGGTGGGACCAGGGCCCCACGTGGGGCCCGCGGCTCGTGGCGCCCGCGTGGCCGCTGCTGCTGCTGTTCCTGCCCGAGGGCTTCGCGGTGCTGAAGCTCGCCGGCACCGTCCTGGCCGCCGTCTCCGTCGCCGTCCAGGCGCTCGGCGCCCTGAGCTACGACGGCCGCTGGGACAAGCTCTACGGCGCCCAGGCCGGGGCCCGCCGAGCCTCCGGCTGGGACATCGAGAAGAGCCCGATCGTGTTTCACGCCCGCGAGCGCGCCGCGCGGGTGGCCGTTCCCGCGGTCGAGGGCCGCCGGCTCACCAGCCGGCAGCGGGTCTTCTCGCCGCGCGCCGCGGCGGGCTCGTTCGTGTCCTTCGCCCGCCTGCCGCCGGCTCCGACCGGGGCCGACGCGACCTTCGAAGGCCTGCGCTTCGAGGGCGAGTCGCGCTTCGAGTCGGAGGCGCTCGTGCTCGCGAAGGACGGCGACGGGCTCGCCTTCCAGGTGCGCGAAGGCGCGCGCCCGCGCCGGCTCGAGATCCGGATCGTGGGTCGCGGCGCCGGCCGCATCGGTGTCGCCGAGAGCGGCTCGGGCAGCGGCACGCGCTGGCGCGACGAGACCGTCGCCGGCCCGTTCCGGCTGCGCCTGCCCTACTTCTTCGCCGACTCGGGCGGGGCGGACGTGCGCGTGGTGCTGCGCGCGGGCGGTCCGATCTCGATCGAGTCCGTCGCGCTCGTGCCGCCCACCGAGCCCGACAACGTGCTGCGGGTGCCCTAGCCCGGACTATTCATGAAGCCCGCCGCTGCCCTGCTTCATGAATGGTCCGATCTGGTTGAACACCAAGGGCCATACGCGCAGCGGTCAGCGCCATGCCACGTCGGCGCCGCTCGCACGCTGTCGGGCCTCACCTGGGGTTCTTCACGGGCCCTCCGACCGTTCCAGAGCGGATCATTCGCTCGGAGCTTGATGCGGCCTCGCGAATGATCCGGGCTAGCCGGTCACTCGCTCGACGGTTGCGATGAAGGCCTCGATGTTCTCGCTCCTCACGCCCGGGGGCATGCCTCCGCCGCACGACGGGATGAGCCGCGAGCGGTCGGGAACGGCGGCCAGCATCTCGCTCGTCCCGCGCTCGACGTCCGCGGGCGTGCCCGCGGCGAGGACGTCGCGGGGCGGCAGGTTGCCGAGCAGCGTGAGCTTTCCGCCGGTCCACGCCCTCATCTCGCTGAGCGTGTGCTGGACCCCGAAATTGAGGAGGTTGATGCCGGCGTCCGGCAGGAGCGGCGCCGCGGCCTTGCACGGGGCGTCGTTGTGGAAGAACTTGACCGAGACGTCGGTGTCGAACGCGCGCTTCAGGTAGGGCAGGCCGAAGATCTCGAAGTCGCTCCGGCTCACGAAGCCGACGATGTCGTCGAGCAGCAGGATCCCGTCGATCGACGGGAAGCACTCGCGCTGCCAGGCGATCCAGTCGACCAGGTAGTCGGTGGCGATCTGCAGCAGCCGGTGCATCCGCTCGGGGTCGGTCTTGATCGCGGTCAGGAACTCCGTCGTCCCCATCAGGAAGGTGGCGATGTTGAGCGGTCCGCGCGCGACGGCGAAGCGGATCTGATGCCCGGCCGCCTCGATCTCGGGCTGCAGGTGCTGGAGGCGCTTGATCACGAACGGGAGGAGTCCCTCCTTGCGGGGATTGGGCGACTCGAGCTGGTCCACGTCCGCGGGCGAGCGCAGCACCTTCTTGGCGAAGGGGAACTCGTCCGGCTCCCACACGGACACCGAGCCGAAGGCCGAGGGCTCGGTGCACATCCCGTACTCGGACCAGAACCCCGGCAGGAACATCGCGCGGGGGAAGGCGCGGATCGCCTTCAGGTTGTCCTCGAGGAACAGCCGCTCGTCGGTGAAGTAGTCGAGGATCGTGTGGCCGGCCCAGTTGGGCAGCCACGGGCTGTCGATGATGAAGCCGGTAGGCAGGGGCCGCAGCGTCTCCCCCCGGATCACGGCCAGGAGCGTCTCCCACTGCTGCTGGTTCATCGAGTCACCTCAGGTTCGGACGATCCCGCCGCCGCTCGAGTCCCGGCTCCACCCGGGTCAGGTGTCGGTGCGGGCGGCCGGTCGGCTCTCGGGCAGTCCGATCAGGCGCCGGGCGAGGTCGACCGCGGAGGCCGCGTTGTCGGCGTGGCCGTCGGCGCCGATCGCCTGCGAGAAGCTCTGCGTGACCGGTGCGCCTCCCACCATCACCTTGACGCGGTCGCGCACGCCCGCAGCCGCGAGCGCCTCGAGTGTCGCCTTCATCCCCGGCATCGTCGTCGTCAGCAGCGCGGAGAGGCCCAGCAGGTCGGGCTTCCGCTCCTCGACCGCGGCGACGAACCGGGCGGGCGGCACGTCCACGCCGAGGTCGACCACCTCGAAGCCGCCTCCCTCGAGCAGGGCGGCGACCAGGTTCTTGCCGATGTCGTGCATGTCGCCCTTCACCGTGCCAAGGACCACTCGCGCCACCGGCTCGACGCCGGTCTGCGAGAGCAGTGGGCGCAGGATCTCGAAGACGGCCTTGTTGGCGCGGGCCGCCATCAGCAGCTCCGGGACGAAGCAGTCTCCTTCCTCGAACAGCCGCCCCACCTTCGTCATCGCCGGGCCGAGGCCCTCGCTCACGAGCCGGATCGGCTCGGCACCGGCGTCGAGCGCCGTACGCGCCGCAGCCACGGCCGCGGTCGCGTCGCCGTTGGTCACGGCCTCGGTCAGGGTCGAGAACTCGGACATGCGGACCTCGAGTGGCGGGCTCGTCGAGCGGCGAACATAACAGCTCGCCCGAACCAGCTGAATCCTCCCGATGATCCACACCCCGGGGGGGCAGGGGGGGCGGGATGCCCCCCCTTTGCTCTCCAGCTGCTCCCTGGTCGTCCGTTCGATTCGTCCCCCGTTCGGTTCGTCTGTTACGTCTCCTCGTCCGCTCGCTCCTCGTCCCGCCAGCCCTCAGCCAGCTCGCCAGGCTTGGCAGCTCGCCGATGTCGTTGTCGCGGAGGCTTGCGGCCGCGGCTCGGCCGCGCTCGGCCAGCCGCCGCCTTCGCGGAGCACGCCGAGATCACGGGGGACGAGCCCCCGCCCCGCGAGTTCAAGTGTCACTTTACCTGCTCGTTCCGGAACGAGTGACGATAGGTAACAAACGTACCGCGAGGGCCAAACAGCGGGGCCGGGACTATCGGAAGCCGACCAAGAGGGCAGGACGAGCCAGTCGGGCCAGGAACTCCCGAATCGCAGAGCTGACAGATGATTCGGAGCCCGTCGCCTTGGGCCGGCGCGAGTGGATCCTGCTCGGCCCCGGGGCTACTGGCTCGGGGGCGTCGCCGATGAAGCGTTCGAGGCTTGCGGCGGTGGCTCCGGCGCCTGCGGCCAGCCGCGTGCGCCGCGAAGGCGGCGGCTGGCCGAGCGCGGCCGAGCCGCGGCCGCAAGCCGCCGCGACTGCGACATCGGCGAGCTGCCAAGCCCGGCGAGCTGGCCGAGGGCTGGCGGGACGAGGAGACGTAACAGACGAACCGAACGGGGGACGAATCGAACGGACGACCAAGGAGCAGCTGGAGAGCAAAGGGGGGGCATCCCGCCCCCCTGACCCCCCGGAGTGTGGATCATCGGGAGGATTCAATCCGTTCGGGCGACCTGTCATGTTCGCCGCTCGGCGAGCCCGTCACTCGAGGTCCGCATGTCCGAGTTCTCCACCCTGACCGAGGCCGTGACCAATGGCGACGCGACGGCGGCCGTGGCAGCGGCGCGCACTGCGCTCGACGCCGGTGCCGAG
>CAZMRX010000316.1:0-6521 GCA_964568755.1 uncultured Acidobacteriota bacterium
GCGGGACCCGATCCTCAAGGAGCGCGCGTTCGGCCTCACCAACAGCGAGGGGAACCACGGCGAGGACGTGAAGGAGTACTACTTCTACGTCGACTCGACGCCGACGCACTCGTACATGAAGTACCTCTACAAGTACCCGCAGCGCGAGTTTCCCTACCGGGACCTGGTCGAGACGAACAGGCGGCGCACGAAGCAGGAGCTCGAGTACGAGCTCGTCGACACGGGGATCTTCGACGACGACTCGTACTTCGACGTCTTTCTCGAGTACGCCAAGGAGGGTCCGGAGGACGTCCTGATCAAGGTGTCGGTCCACAACCGGGGCAGGCAGGCGGCGCGGCTGCACCTGCTCCCGACGCTGTGGTTCCGGAACACCTGGTCGTGGGGAGACGAGGGTGGCAAGCCGGTGCTGCGCGAGAAGGGCGCGGCGATCGTGGCCTCCCACCCCGAGCTGGGCGAGTACACGCTCTCCTGCGGCGGAAAGCCGGAGCTCCTGTTCACCGAGAACGAGACGAACGTCGAGAGGCTCTGGGGCCAGCCCAACCCGACGCCGTACGTGAAGGACGCGTTCCACCGCTACGTGATCTCCGGGGAAAAGGGCGCGGTGAACCCGGCAAGGACCGGGACCAAGGCTGCGGCGCGCTACGTTCTCGAAGTGCAGGCGGGCGGGGTCGAGTTCGTCCAGCTCCGCCTGGCCAAGGGGGGGGCGAGCCCGAAGTTCGGAGCGGCGTTCGAGGAGGCGCTGCGGCAGCGGGTGCTGGATGCCGACGAGTTCTACGACCGGATCACGCCGCGCTCGCTCGGCGAGGACGAGCGCCGCGTCCACCGCCAGGCTCTCGCGGGGATGCTGTGGACGAAGCAGTACTACTACTTCGACCTCGACCGCTGGCTGAAGGAGCACCAGGCGCACCCGCTGCTGGGCGGCGCGGGCCGCCGCGTCCGCAACGCCGAGTGGTACCACATGCTGAACGGCGACATCATCTCGATGCCCGACAAGTGGGAGTACCCCTGGTACGCGGCCTGGGACCTCGCCTTTCACGCCGTCGCGCTGTCGCTCGTGGACTTCGACTTCGCGAAGGAGCAGCTGCTGCTGATGCTCCGGAGCCTCTACAGCCACCCCAACGGGCAGATGCCCGCCTACGAGTGGAACTTCAGCGACGTCAACCCGCCGGTCCATGCCTGGGCGACGCTCTACCTCTACAAGATGGAGAAGAACCTCGGGCGGGAGGACATCAAGTTCCTGGAGCGCTCGTTCCAGGGCCTGATGCTCAACTTCAACTGGTGGGTGAACCGCAAGGACCCGCAGGGAAAGAACGTCTTCGCCGGAGGCTTCCTGGGCCTCGACAACATCGGCGTCTTCGACCGCAGCTCGCCGCTTCCCACCGGCGGGTCGCTCGAGCAGGCGGACGGCACGGCCTGGATGGCGTTCTACGCCCAGAACATGCTGGACATGGCCCTCACCCTCGCCGACCACGACCCGGTCTACGAGGAGATCGCGTTCAAGTTCCTCGAGACCTTCATCTGGATCTCCTACGCCATGGACAAGGTCGGGGCGCACCAGGACGACATGTGGGACGAGGAGGACGGCTTCTACTACGACGTCCTGCGGCTGCCGGGCGGCGAGGCGTTCCGGCTGAAGGTCCGCTCGATGGTCGGGCTCCTGCCGCTGTGCGCGAGCACCATGTTCGAGGACGGTCTGGTGGCGCGCCACCCGAAGCTGATGGAGCTGATCGGGCTCTTCAAGAAGCGCCACCCCGAGGTGCTCGCCCACGTGGCTCCGAGCGTCGAGGGTTTCATCGGCCACGCCGGGCGCCGGCTGCTCTCGCCGGTCACCCGGACGAAGCTCGAGCGCATCCTCGGCTACCTGCTCGACGAGAACGAGTTCCTCTCGCCCTACGGCATCCGCGCCCTCTCGCGCCACTACCTCGACCACCCGTTCGTCTTCCACGCGGCGGGTCAGGAGCATCGCGTCGCGTACGTCCCGGGCGACTCCGACAGCGGGATGTTCGGGGGAAACTCGAACTGGCGCGGGCCGATCTGGATGCCGGTCAACGTACTGATCGTCCGCGGGCTCCTGAACCTTTACGCCTTCTACGGCGACGACTTCAAGGTCGAGTGTCCGACAGGCTCCGGGAACCGGATGACGCTCTTCGAAGCCGCCAGGGAGATCTCGAGGCGCCTCTCGAACATCTTCCTGCGCGACGCGAGCGGCCGGCGGCCGGTGTACGGCCGCGCCGCGAAGTTCCAGGACGACCCGCACTGGCGCGACCTCATCCTCTTCTACGAGTACTTCCACGGCGACAGCGGGGCCGGCATCGGGGCCAGCCACCAGACCGGCTGGACCGGCCTGATTGCACGCCTGCTCGACGTCTTCGGCCGGATGACGGCCCAGGACGCGCTGGAGACCCCCAAGGACAAGCTCGAGGCCCGCTGGGTCCGGCAGCAGGTGGGCGGGGAGTAGCGGGGAGCCATGCCCCCGCCGTCGTATCCGGCGCTCTTCCAGGTCAACACGCGCGTCCGGCTCTCGGAGCTCGCCGAGACGCTGGGGCGGCGGGCGACCCTCGACGACATCCCGGACGCGGAGCTCGACCGGTGGGCTGCGGACGGGTTCGACTTCGTCTGGTTCCTCGGCGTCTGGCAGACCGGCGAGGCGGCCCGGCGCGTCTCGCGGTCGAAGCCCGAGTGGCTCGCCGAATACCGCCGCGTGCTGCCCGACTTCCGCGAGGACGACGTTTGCGGCTCCTGCTTCGCGGTCCGGGACTACCGGGTCCACGAGGATTTCGGCGGGGACAAGGCGCTTGCGCGGCTCCGCGGGCGCCTGAAGCGTCGTGGCCTGCGTCTCATCCTCGACTTCGTCCCGAACCACATGGCGCCGGACCACCCCTGGGTGAGCGAGCACCCGGACTTCTTCGTCGCGGGGACGGAAGAGCAGCTCGCCGCGCAGCCGCAGAACTACTGCCGAGTGGGCCAGGGACGTGGCGCGCGGATCCTGGCGTACGGGCGCGACCCCTACTTCGACGGCTGGCCGGACACGCTCCAGCTCAACTACGGTAACCCGGGCCTACAGAAGGCGATGCTGGGCGAGCTCGAGCGCGTTGCGCGCCAGTGCGACGGCGTCCGCTGCGACATGGCGATGCTCGTCCTGCCGGAGGTCTTCG
Organism: uncultured Acidobacteriota bacterium; assembly: GCA_964568755.1. Taxonomy (GTDB): domain Bacteria; phylum Acidobacteriota; class Vicinamibacteria; order Fen-336; family Fen-336; genus DATBSL01. The sequence continues at coordinate 3,156 of CAZMRX010000316.1, forward strand.
AGAAGACCTGGGGGATCTCCGCTCCGCCGTTCTGGCCCAGGGCCACGCAGGCCATCCGCAGCAGGGTTCCGGGCTTCCTGTTCGTCGCCGAGGTGTACTGGGACCTCGAGTGGACCCTCCAGCAGCAGGGCTTCGACTACACCTACGACAAGCGGCTCTACGACCGGCTCGAAGAGGGCCACGCTCGGCCGGTCCGCGAGCACCTCTTCGCGGGCCTCGACTTCCAGGAGCGCCTGGCCCGTTTTCTCGAGAACCACGACGAGCCGCGGGCCGCGGCCACGTTCGCGCCCGACGTGCACCGTGCCGCCGCCATCCTCACCTTCCTCACGCCGGGCCTGCGCTTCTTCCACCAGGGCCAGCGGGAGGGGAAGCGCGTGCGCATCCCCGTCCACCTCGGCCGCGGGCCGGTCGAGGCCAAGGACCCCGGGATCTCCGCGTTCTACGATCGGCTGCTGGAGTGTCTCAAGGACCCGGCCTTCCGCGGCGGCGACTTTCAGCTCCTCGAGTGCCGTCCGGCGTGGGACGGGAACGAGACGTGGGACTCCTTCGTGGGCTTCTCCTGGACCGTCCGCCCCGGCGCCGTGCGCCGGCTCGTCGCCGTCAACTACGCCGGCCACCAGAGCCAGTGCTATGTTGCGCTGCCGTGGCGCGACCTCGACGGGCGGACGTGGCGCCTCCAGGACCTGACGGGCCCGTCCGTCTACGACCGGCCGGGAAGCGACCTGACGTGGCAGGGCCTGTACCTCGACATGCCCGCGTGGGGCCACCACGTCTTCGACGTGTCTCCCGCGGAGTGAACGACCGATGCTGAGCCTGCTGCTGAAGGAGATCCGCCACAACCCGTTGCTGTGGCTGCTGGTCTTCGTGCCGGCGGTGTTCGCCGCGGAGACGCTCGCGCACGACGCGCACACGCTGCTGTTCGTGCTGTCGATCCTGGCCATCGTGCCGCTGGCCGCGCTGCTGAGCCACGCCACCGAGTCCGTCGCCGCGAAGACGGGCGACTCGGTCGGGGGCCTGCTGAACGCCACGCTCGGCAACCTGACCGAGCTGGTGATCGCCCTCACGGCCCTTCGCGCCGGGCAGTACATGCTGGTGAAGGCGTCGATCGCCGGCGCCATCGTCACCAACACGCTGTTCATGCTGGGCGCGTCGTTCCTGCTCGGGGGCTTGAAGCACCGCGTGCAGGAGTACAGCCGGGCCGGCGCCCGCTTCCAGGCGTCCCTGCTGTTCCTGGCCACGATCGCGCTCTTGATTCCCTCGACGATCGCCCAGGCCGATCGGGCCCCGGGAGCCGTGACGCAGGCGTTGAGCCTGGGCCTCGCGGTGCTGCTGATCGTCGCCTACGGCCTCGGCATGCTCTTCTCGCTCAAGACGCATCGCGAGTTCTTCGCCGGAACGGAGCACGCCGAGGAGGGCGAGGCGCCGTGGCCGATGGGCCTCTCCCTGGTCACGCTGGCCGGCGTCACCGTGCTGGTGGCGCTGGTGAGCGAGGTCTTCGTCGAGTCGGTCCAGAAGGCGGCGGAGTCGTTCGGGATGACGCCCGCCTTCGTGGGCTTCATCGTGGTGGCGCTCGTGGGCGGCGCGGCGGAGATGGCCTCGGCGTTCTCCGGCGCCCGCAAGAACCGGCTCGACCTGAGTGTCGGGATCGCGCTCGGCAGCGCGTCCCAGATCGCTCTTTTCGTGGCCCCGGTGCTGGTGCTCCTGAGCTACGTGATGGGCCCGGCGCCGATGTCCCTCGAGTTCTGGCCGGGCGCCGTGTCGATGATGCTGGTGGCGACGCTGACTGCGACGCTCGTGACCAACGGCGGGCGCTCCGCGTGGTTCGTGGGCGTGCTGCTGCTGATGGTGTACGCGTTCTTCGCCTTGACGCTCTACCTGCTGCCGCCGCAGGCGCCGGCCGTGCCATGAAGCGAGCGCTCGAGCCGATCGACCGCGTCTCGGAGGTGCTGTTCGGACTCATCATGGTCCTCACCTTCACGGGCTCGCTGAGCGTCTACGAAGCGGGCCGCGAGGACGTCCGCACCATGCTGGTGGGCGCCCTCGGCTGCAACCTGGCCTGGGGCATCATCGACGCGGTCTTCTATCTGATGGGCTGCCTGGCCGAGAAGGGCCGCGGCCTGCTGACCTTCCGTGCCGTGCGCGAGGCCGAGCCCGGGCGGGGACAGCAGCTCATCGCGGACGCGCTGCCGGCCGTGGTCGCGTCCGTGCTGGAGCCGGCGGAGCTCGAATCCGTGCGCCTGCGCCTGAAGCAGCTCCCAGAGCCGCCGCCGCGCGCCAGGCTGGGCGCGGACGATTTCCGGGGCGCCCTGGGCGTCTTCCTCCTGGTGTTCCTGTCCACGCTTCCGGTCGTGATTCCGTTCCTCGTCATGCACGACGCTCGGCCGGCCCTGCGCGTCTCCAACGCCGTCGCGGTCGTCCTGCTGTTCCTGGCGGGCTACGCCTTCGGCCGCCTCACCGGCCGTCATCCGGCGTTCGTCGGAGCCGCGATGGTCGTTCTGGGGTCCATCCTCGTGGGCCTCACGATCGCCCTCGGAGGGTGAGCATGAAGGCGATCACGGTCGAGCCGAAGAAGCCCGGCAGCGCGCTCTACGACGAGACTCCCGAGCCGGACGAGCGCGACGGGTCGGTGCTGGTCGAGGCCGTCGCGGTCGGCGTGTGCGGCACCGACGCCGAGATCGCCGAGGGCAAGTACGGCTGGGCGCCCCCGGGCAAGGGCCGGCTGGTGCTGGGCCACGAGTCGCTCGGCCGGGTGCTCGACCCGGGTCCGAGAGGCGGCCTCAAGACGGGCGACCTGATCGTGGGCATCGTGCGCCGCCCGGACCCCGTCCCCTGTCCCAACTGCGCCGTGGGCGAGTGGGACATGTGCCGCAACGGCCAGTACACCGAGCGGGGCATCAAGCAGATCGACGGCTTCATGTCCGAGCGTTGGCGGATCGAGCCCGAGTACGCGGTCAAGGTGGACCCGTCGCTCGGCATCCTCGGCGTGCTCCTCGAGCCCACCACCGTCGTCGCCAAGGCTTGGGAGCAGGTGTCGCTCGTGGGCCAGCGCGCGTTCTGGGAGCCGCAGCACGTGCTCGTCACGGGCGCGGGGCCGATCGGGCTGCTCGCGGCGCTGCTCGGCCGGCAGCGCGGCCTGGACGTGCACGTGCTCGACCGCGTGACCTCCGGACCCAAGCCAGAGCTCGTCGAGGCGCTCGGTGCGACCTACCACTCGGGGACGATCGCCGAGGCGGTACGTCATGCGTGGCGGCATGCGCGGCCCGGCGACGTCGTTCTGCTGGCGCCCGCATGCGCCAGCTTCGACCAATTCGACAATTTCGAACATCGCGGCAATGAGCAAATAGATCCAAGCCATGAGCACCCCAG